>NZ_DALZOJ010000007.1:0-141383 GCF_032004885.1 Moraxella sp. CTOTU47579 | reverse complement strand
AAACTGTGAGCGTCATTTAAATTCGAGCCTTCAATTTACCAATCTTGCTTTCATCGCTTTCGTTAAACCTCTCTTCATTTAAAGTAGAGGTATTTAATTTTGTTCGGTTAATTATTAATAATTTTTTTAAAAAATTTAAATAAAAATAAGACGAAATTGACGTTTTTTTATCAAAAATATCGAGAGAGTGGGGGTTAAAAAACACGCAATATTGCGTGACCAAACTGCAAGATAATTTTCTTAATTGTCATTAAATCACATTAATGTTATTCTTGAACGCTTAGTTAAACCCACTCGTATCAAAGCTTTGAGTATTAAAGTACATTAATATCAAATAGGGTAGATTGGTCTAGCGACTTTGACATGGTGGGGGTCGTCTGTTCGAGTCAGATTATGCCTACCATATTCCAAAAGCCCCAGTCGATTGATTGGGGTTTTTTTATTGCAGTGATATCAAGGGTTTACGTGGTTTTTCGAGAATTGAAATTTTGACCACTTTTGTGATTTTGGGCACAGAAAAATCGCTTAAAAATCTTGTGTGCCCATTTTGTGCCCAAATTGTGCCTTGGTTAATTTTTGAGCAAGTAGGTTTTGACCCCCACTCAAATTTAAAAGAGATGAAACTGAATTTTTTTTGATTTTCATTGCTTATTTTAAATAGCCTTCATGTCCTAAAAAAAATCCTTTTAAAGTATCCCTATCAAAACTATAAACATGAGCAAGTGGCGATTCACTAGTCACTATCCACTTTCATTGTCATCAATGTAGGTTGTTAATTTAAGATGAGGCGTAACTACCAAATTTCTCCATTAAAAAATCAATGAGAAGCTGTATTTTTTTAGCTTTAACAGGTGTCGGCAAATAGTATAAATAATTGGCAGGAAAGGTTATCCAATGTTCTTCAAGTACGGGTACCAGCGCTGAATTAGTTGCTAAAGGTTCAAAGATTCGCCCTATGCCCAGTCCTTGCAAAGTGGCATCTAATACTTGTTCAGAGTCATTAAAAATTAGCGTGTTTTCAATGGGTTGTAATTTATTTTCCCCATTTATCTGCAAAAATAAGGGCTCGATTCGATTACTACTCATAAAACGAAAGCCAATCATCCGATGATGTTGTAAATCATCTAAGGTCTTTGGTATGCCGTATTTGCTTGCATAGTCTAAAGAAATATACAGCCCTTGCCGAAACGCAGGATAAATGGGCTTAGCCACCACGTTGTCAGTCAAGTTATTACCAAATCTTACCCCCAAATCAAACCCTGCTTCTATCAAATCCACACTAGCATTATTAATAGAAAATTCCAAAATTATCTTTGGATAACGCGCACAAAATTCTGCATAAAAAGGTTTAAATATCAGTTCGAAATGTAGCTGTGATAAAGTGATTCGTACAAGACCACTTGGTTGTTGATACTGATCGCCAATATGCTGCCAAGTGTTTTGTAACCTAGAAATCGGTTCTCGGGTTTGGCTATAAAGTTGTTCGCCAGCGTCGGTTAATTGTAGTTTACGTGTTGTGCGAACGAATAAGGCAATACCAACATTACGCTCTAATGTCTTAAGCGCCTTGCTTACCGATGGTACCGTGATACCTAGCTTTTTAGCCGCATTGGTAATCGATTTTTCTTGAACAATACTATGAAAAATCAGTAATTGCCCAAAGTCAGATTGATTCATGATAGGTTCTCTATTATTGCCTTTTAGCTAATAATATTTTAGCTTATTATAGACTAATCGTTTGTGAATAAGCGTTTTATAATAGCTTAATCTTAACTCAGTCAAATAAAGGAACAAAAATGAACCCACAAAAAATTGCCGTCATAGGAGCCACAGGGTATGTTGGGAAAGCGGTTGTCAAAGAATTAGCACAACGTGGACATCAAGTTACTGCGTTTGCCCGCCATATTGATAAAGTCGAACCCCAAGACAATGTCACCGCTGTACAAGCTGACGTGATGAGTGCGGATTTTCCACAAAAATTACAAGGGTTTGATGCCGTTGTGAGTGCATATAACCCCGGATGGACTAACCCCAATATTGGTGAAGAATTTACACAAGGTTCTCAGGCGATTATTGAAGGGGGTAAACAGGCAAAAGTACCTTATCTGCTGATTATCGGCGGTGCTGGTAGTTTGTATGTTGCTGACAATAAACAGTTGATTGATACACCAGATTTTCCTAAAGAAATCTTTGACGGTGCCAATGCAGCACGCCATTTAATCCAAGCGTTAACAGACCGTCGTGATGTGAATTGGGCGTTTATTTCTCCGCCTGCCATGCTTGGTGTAACCGCTGGTTATAGTGAAGAGCGTACAGGAGAGTATCGTTTAGGTGACAACCACCTGTTGATGAACGGCGATATACCTGCAGGTATCAGTGTGGCGGATTTAGCGATTGCCATTGCCGATGATTTAGAAAATAAAACCCATCTGCATCAGCATTTTACAGCGGCTTCTATTTGAATGTAACCGACTGACTGAATTTAACTGAATGACTCACAAGGGCAAGGCTGCTATTGTTATGCAGCCTTGTTGCTTGCAAAAATTTGTTTATAATCTTTTCAATAATAATCCAGTGAAAGCCAACCTCACAAACTGCAAGCAGGTATGAGTTGAAACTGAATAATACCCAACACCCTTCAATCCTATCTTCCTTCAATTCCATCTTCAATATAACCTTCAATCCAATCTTAAAGCATACCAAATTTGCTGCGAGTTAAACTAACCTTTTTTTCTACGGATAATAGCTAGCTCTACGGATAACTGCAGTTAATTTATCCACGCTTCCTTTATATATCCGCAAGCTAAAGTATCCGCATTGTAGAGCGGTTAGAAAATTTCTCTATATTCTTATCAATTATAATTATTAAGCTTTGTTATTATTTTGTGGAATAATGTCACCATTCGATGATACTTGATAGGGCTTTATAGCATTTCATATCGAAAAAATGAAAAATTTTGAGGATAAGGACAAATTGTCCTAAATATTGTATAAGGTATTGTAATGAGAAAAGTTTCTGCTCTACTTATTTCGGGGTTTAGTATTAGCTTGCTATTAGCAGGTTGCCAGCAAAATACCACCAAATCTGCCAATGCGGCAACCACCAATGAAGCACAGACCAATGACGCTAAGAGCGGTGATTCAAAACCACTTGAAGAAGTGCGTATCGGATTACAAAGTTCAGGAGCGTTGGTGTATCTGCGGGAAAGTAAGCTGCTTGAAAAGTCGCTCGAAAAATCCGGCATCAAAGTCAATTGGGTGCAGTTTCAATCGGGACCGCCGATGCTAGAAGCGCTAAATACCAACAATATTGACTTTGGCACCACAGGGGACACCCCACCCATTTTTGCCCAAGCCGCGGGTAGTAATCTGGTGTATGTTGCCTATGAAAAACCTTCACCACAGTCTGAAGCCGTCATTGTCCCCGCCAATTCAACCTTAAAGTCAGTGGCTGAATTAAAAGGTAAAGCTGTGGCGGTGACTAAAGGCTCTAGTGCTAACTATACGTTACTAAAAGCATTGGAACGTGACAAATTGAGTTTTGCTGACATAGATGTCAAGTATTTACAGCCATCTGATGCCCGTGCTGCCTTTGAATCGGGGAAACTGGATGCTTGGACCGTTTGGGAGCCTTATCTGTCGAGTGCCAAAATTGAGCTAAAAGCGCGAGTTTTGACCGATGCTACAGGTCTTAAGCCCAATAATACATCGTTTTATTTGGCATCAACGGATTTTGCTCAAAAACACCCCGATGTGGTTAAAGACATTGTCAAAGCCATTGATGAAGCGGATAAAGCGATTACCGCTGACCCGGTAACTTTTAGCAAAATGATCCAAAAAGTCACCAATCTAAAACCTGACGTGGCGTTAGCCTCGGTGAAATCAAGAAATTACGGTGTCAACTATATCACCGATGACATCATTCAA
This sequence comes from Moraxella sp. CTOTU47579, assembly GCF_032004885.1. Lineage (NCBI taxonomy): Bacteria > Pseudomonadati > Pseudomonadota > Gammaproteobacteria > Moraxellales > Moraxellaceae > Moraxella > Moraxella sp. CTOTU47579. The sequence goes on along the minus strand of NZ_DALZOJ010000007.1, from coordinate 137,456 downwards.
GCGCAGCAGCAAGAAGCGGATACTTTTTATAAAAATAAATTGCTGCCAAAACAAATACAGGTAAAAGATATTGTCTGGTATCCACCCAAGTAAACCCTATTGCTAGTAAAAATATGGCTAGTAAAAAAGGGTAGGTAACCTTTATGACGCTAGCTTGCACTTACTACGTTGAAGCGATACAGCCGACAGTTAGGCTTTTAACAGTTAGCTTAATAAAGATAAATTTGCATTGAGAGATTGTTTATGAAAACGTCAAGTTTTGTTGCGGATAATTCAGTGGTCGCGGCATCAAAGCCGCTACCGACGAAACCGATAAGGGTGAATGCGCCAGTCAAGACATTGTCAACCCGCAAGGTTGTTAAAACCCTATTTGCGCGTACAGGGGGTTGGTGGTTGCCATTACTTATGTTGGCGGGTTGGCAACTGGTAGCAAGTTATCAATTACTGCCTGAGGCTTACCTTAAAAATATTTCGTCACCCAGTGCCGTTCTTCAAGCGGGCTATGAACTCATAAAAAGTGGTGAGCTTTGGCAGCATCTAGGCATTAGTGCGCTGCGAGCGTTTGCTGGGTTGTTGATTGGCGGGTTGTTTGGGTTGGGGTTTGGGCTATTGACCAGCACTTTGCCTGTATTTCGCACCTTATTGGATACCACCTTTCAAATGCTGAGAAACATTCCACATTTGGCATTAATTCCCTTGGTCATCGTGTGGTTTGGGATTGATGAAGCGGCAAAGGTTTTTTTGGTGGCAGTTGGCACATTTTTTCCGATTTATTTGAATACCTATCATGGCGTCCGTAATGTGGATAAACATCTGGTTGAGATGGCAAAAAGCTATGATTTAACGGGCTGGGCATTGTTTAAAGAAGTGATTTTACCTGGGGCATTGCCGAGTATTTTGGTTGGGGTGCGTTTTTCATTGGGCATTATGTGGCTGACGCTGATTGTGGCGGAAACCATTTCGGCCACCACAGGCATTGGGTATTTAGCCATGCACGCTCGCGAATTTTTTCAGATTGATATCATCATGTTTTCAATCTTGGTTTATGCACTATTAGGATTTCTAGCCGATTTTATTGCCAAAAAGCTTGAGTTTGTTTGGCTCAAATGGCACCCCGCTTACCAACAAGGAGCACACTGATGTCAACGCAATTGTCAGCACCATTGTCAGCGCCATCCAGAACGCCATTAAAAACCTCAACAGGATTGGCTTTAAGCTTAACCAATGTGGTCAAAAAATTTGACAATCGAGAAGTCATTAAAAACCTAGATTTGCACATTCAAAGTGGTGATTTTATCGCTATTGTCGGGCACAGTGGCTGTGGTAAATCAACGTTGCTACGTTTACTTGCTCAGTTAGAAACGGCGAGTAGTGGGGAGTTGACCGCCATGTCAATTGCCAATCAAGCAATGTCGCCTCAGGCATGGCGACAATCCACGCGGCTGATGTTCCAAGATGACCGATTATTGCCTTGGAAAACGGTACTGGAAAATGTGGGGCTTGGGCTAAAAATGCCAGATTGGAAAGCGCAAGCGTTGAAAGCGTTAGCGGAAGTCGGCTTGGCAGAGCGAGCTGATGATTGGCCATCGGCATTGTCAGGGGGGCAAAAGCAGCGAGTGGCTTTGGCCAGAGCGATTATTCATCGTCCCCAGCTGTTGCTACTTGATGAGCCATTGGGGGCGCTAGATGCGTTAACCCGTCTTGATATGCAGCAACTATTGGTCAAATTATGGCAAGAACATCGATTTACGGTGATTTTAGTGACCCATGATGTCAGTGAAGCGGTCATTACTGCTGACAGGGTGATTTTAATTGAACGAGGCAAAATTGGACTAGACTTGCCAATCTTATTGCCACATCCCCGTAATAACATGACTAAAACTGCGCCACTTGAGCAAATTGTTCTTGATAAGATTTTAGCGGTGCATTGAGTCTCCCCATCGGCAAATGACAAGCCACTGATACCTTTTGGCACTCTTTGGCACCCTTTATTTAGCAAAAGCCCATTAAAAAATTAATGGGCTTTTTTTATGCTCACATAATCAATCAAATGACATTCTCTTCATCACATTTCTTGCTATAGATAGCAAAATATCTTGGTTATCTTTGCGAAAAAAAATCTTTACCATGATGCCTTATTCAAGCATTTGGCGGTAAGGAATTAGCATGACGGATTTTAATCAGCCATGGTGCCAAACAACCCTGTTAATCAAGGGCGAGCGCTACTACTGCTGCAACAGGCAAAATTAATTGGGCTAAAAGACCCAAATAATTTTCTCTCTAACTTAAACGATATCAGCAGCAATCCAAAACAATTGCAGTTTATTGAAGTCGAAGGGCCGCAGACCGCAAGAGCGGTTGATGATGCTGATTTGGTGTTTAGCTATCCGCATTATTTGCGCTTAGCCAAAACCATTGACCCCAATCAAGCTTTAGTCTTTGATGATACCACCAATAACCGCTATGCGATTTTATTTGTCACTCGGGATGATTTTGCCCAAAAAAATCCTGAACGAGCCGAACAGCTGAAAAAATTTATTCACATTTATCAAACGTCACCCAACGTAAAACAAGTGCTTGACAAAGAAATCGGGGGGAAACTTTGGTTTCCAGGTTGGACCTCGTAATGCGTTAACAAGTTTTAGCCATAACAATTACAAAGGATCATGCTATGCAGTCGTTTACTCATATTACCCAAGATGACAGTCATTCATCACCTCCCTATATCCGAATCGACAAGGTCAATAAGTTTTATCAAGGACAAGCGCAAGCGATTCATGCACTAAAAGATATCTCGCTTGAGGTGCCAACAGGCAAAATTCTGGGTATTATCGGTAAAAGCGGGGCAGGTAAATCATCTTTATTACGCATTATCAACGGCTTGGAGTCGATTAGTGATGGTCATGTTTATATCGATGATAACAATGTGGCAGCACTTAGCCAAGCACAGCTACGACAGCTGCGACAAGGTATTGGTATGATTTTTCAGCATTTTAATCTGCTGTCGAGTAAAACGGTACAAGACAACGTCGCCTTGCCATTAAAAGTCGCCAAAGTAAGTCAGGCTGATATCAATAAACGTGTGGCGCAAGTGCTAGAGATGGTGGGGCTTAGTGATAAAGCATTGATGTATCCTTCCCAGTTATCAGGCGGTCAAAAACAGCGGGTGGGCATTGCGCGGGCGCTCGTGAATGAACCCAAAATTTTATTGTGTGATGAAGCCACGTCAGCACTAGACCCAGAAAGTACCCAGTTAATTTTGCAGTTACTCAAGCAAATTAATAAAAAACTTGGCATTACCATTGTGCTCATTACCCATGAAATGCAAGTCATTCGAGATATTTGCGACCAAGTGATTGTCATTAACCAAGGGCAAATCGTTGAAACAGGACCAGTGTGGAAAGTATTTGCCTCACCCATGCACACCATGACCCAAGAATTACTAGGCTATAATCAGTCATCCATTGATTTGGGTGAGGATAAACTCACCGACAAACACAGTGCCACTCATACTTTGCTCAACCTAAGATACGTTACCCCAAGAAAATCTGCCCCTGATTTAAAGGCAATTTTTGCGCAATTTGAAGCGCCCGTCTCTTTGTATCAAAGTCAAGTGGATACCATTCAAGGCTACTTGGTAGGCAATATCGTCGTTGGCGTCGCAACCACGGGTTTAGATGTCGCGCAATTGACCCAGCGCTTGGGTCATCAAATTTTGCATGTGGAGTTAATCGGTTATGCTTGAGTTGTTACTGACGGGGTTGATTGATACGCTGATTATGGTTGGCGTATCAGCGATTTTAGCGTTTTTATTGGGGTTACCGATCGCATTGGTATTGGTCAATTCAAGCGAGCAAGGTATTGCCCCATCATTTTTGACCAATCTAAGTTTGGGTTGGTCGGTGAACATTGTGCGTGCTATTCCCTTTTTGATATTGATGGTGGCTATTATTCCAGCCACTCGAATGATTGTCGGTACAAGCTATGGTGTGTGGGCAGCCGTGGTACCGTTAACCTTAGCCGCAACCCCTTTTTTTGCTCGAATTGCCGAAGTGAGTCTGCGTGAAGTTGACCCAGGGCTCATAGAAGCGGCACAAGCGATTGGCTGTAACCGTACACAGATTATTCGGTATGTCTTATTGCCCGAAGCATTGCCTGGCATTATTGCCGGGTTTACCGTGACGATTGTCACCATGATTAATTCGTCTGCCATTGCTGGGGCAATTGGAGCGGGGGGCTTGGGCGATATTGCCTATCGTTATGGTTATCAGCGCTTTGATGTGCAAATGATGGTATCAGTCATTGTCGTTTTGGTGACATTGGTGATGTTGGTGCAAGCCACAGGCGATAGTTTGGCTCAATGGGTCGATAAACGCCAATTGTAGCTCTGCAGATTTACCACTTTGATATAGCAAAAAATCAGCTAAATAATGCAGATATTGTTGTTTCACAAACGGCTTAATTTTTCGTTTAATGGGCTTATCGAAATGTCATCGATTTATCTGATTACACTAAATTAAGGAATAAAGATGTCTATCACTCAAAATTTCACTAATCAATCAAATCCAACTATCCCACTCAATATCGTTGCGGTATCGGGTGGGCTCAACACACCATCAAAAACCGAAAGTCTGGTACAAAATATTGTAGATGAATTGGCACAAGCCACGCCCATCAACGTACATTTTATCAAACTTAGTGAAATCGGGCCTTTACTCAGTGGGGCGATTTATCGTAACCAACTGCCAGAGCGAGTACAAAACGACTTGGCAGCGATTGAGGCGGCGGACGCCTTGATTGTAGGAACGCCAGTGTATCGCGCGTCTTTTACCGGATTGTTTAAACACTTATTTGACTTTGTGGAGCAAACCGCGCTTGTGGATGTGCCGGTATTATTGGCTGCCTCTGGCGGTAGCGATCGTCATGCACTGGTTCTAGAGCACCAACTTCGCCCATTGTTTAGTTTTTTCCAAGCCCAAACATTGCCAATAGGCGTGTATGCGACGGATAAAGACTTTACCCCAGAATACACCGTCTCAAGCCAACAGTTGCGTGACCGTATTGTGTTAGCGGTGGCGCGCGCGTTACCGATACTTGAGTGGGCACCCGCCAAAGGCCGACGCGCCCAAGCCATTAAAGAAAAATCAGCGCAAGCCAATCAGCAGTTAGGCATTAATAAACAAGTCGAACAAGCCGAAATATTACCCTCTGTGGCAGTGCCAGATTTATCGAGTGCCGAAGCCAGACTACACCCGCAAACTACTCAATCATCCCTTAAAAACCATCCATCCGTCTCCTAAAGGGCGCATGTCTTAGTGCGTATTAGCTGACATCACCAGCTCAGTATGAGTAAATACAACCCGAGCAACAAACTGCTTGGGTTATTCTAATTTTGTTTTTTTGTGTGAGTGATATATGTAATTTTGGAATATTAATTTGTTTGATAGGCGTTTGTTGTCCTAGGCTGCTCGGCTTACACTAATTTTATTCATTATCGGATTATTTGGGGCAACAGACTATGAATTTTCAACAACTTCGTATTATTCGAGAAACGGTACGCTGTGACTATAATTTGACCGAAGTGGGCAATGCATTATTTACCTCACAATCGGGTGTATCCAAACATATCAAAGACTTAGAAGATGAGCTTGGGGTAGGGCTGTTTGTGCGTAAGGGCAAACGGCTCTTAGGTTTGACCGAGCCGGGTAAAGAATTGTTGGTCATTGTAGAGCGGATGCTACATGATGCCAACAATATCAAAACCTTGGCTGAACAATATACCAGCCAAGATAAAGGCGAATTGACCATCGCAGCCACCCATACCCAGTCTCGTTATATTTTGCCGCCCGTTGTGCAAGCGTTTAAACAGCTTTTTCCTAAAGTGCATTTGCGATTGCTACAAGCCGCACCGCCAGAAATTGCGGCAATGCTACTTGATGGACGAGCGGATATTGGCATTGCTACCGAAGCCTTGTCAAGCTATAGCGAGCTTGTGACTTTTTCTTATTATCACTGGTATCATGCGATTGTGGTGCCGCCAAACCATCCGCTAACCCAGCTTGAACAGGTAACGCTTGCCGACATAGCCCATTATCCGATTATCACTTACATTAGTGGCCATACCGGGCGAACGATGATTGATGAAGCGTTCGCCAAAGCAGAATTACAGCCTGATATCGTGATGACGGCGTTGGATTCTGATGTAATAAAAACCTATGTGGAGTTTGGCATGGGCATTGGTATTATCGCGGATATGGCGTTCAATCCCAATAAAGACACCCAGTTAACATTACTCAATTGCGAGCCGCTATTTCATCAAAATACCACCTTGCTCGCGGTGCGACAAGGGCATTTTTTACGAGGATTTGGCTATCAGTTTTTAGCCTTGTGTAACCCTACGTTAACCCAAGCAACAATGCATGATGCCATACAACCTAGCAGCTAACGCTAAATCCTGATAAGCAAGTTGGCAAAACTTATCGCCTGTTACATCCGATGTAATACGCGTCAAATTCGCTTGTTGTCTCGCTTGCTGTGCTATTTTTAAGATTTGGGCTTGTTTATCTGATGTTGATATCAATTCATTTGACGATAAAACGCTTTATGGTGAAAACTGTAAAGCTTTTTTTATGTCACTGCTTTAGCGATTAAATTGATAGGGTTAGCAGCAAAATTATTAAGTATTTTTTGTGCTAACCAAAGCAGTTTTTGTTATTTTTTATTGCGCGATATTTGCTTTAAGCTTATGGCTACCGATAAACCGCCCATGACAAAAGGCGAGTTATCTTAATCAATTTTTGAGCTTACAAGCAGGGGTTACGATGAAAATTTTTTGGTTTATACCGACACATGGCGACAGTCGTTATTTAGGCACGAGTAAAGGGGCAAGAACCGTTGACCATACTTATATGAAGCAAATTGCCGTGGCAGCCGATAACCTTGGCTATGAAGGCGTGTTGATTCCGACAGGTCGCTCATGTGAAGACCCTTGGCTGGTCGCTGCTAGTCTCATTGATGCGACCACTCGCTTAAAATTTTTGGTGGCATTACGCCCTGGGGTGACGACACCCGCGCTTGCTGCTCGTATGACAGGCACCTTTGATCGATTATCAAATGGTCGATTGCTACTTAATCTGGTCACAGGCGGCGACGAACAAGAGCTTAAAGGCGATGGCATCTTTGAAGACCACGCGACGCGTTATCAGACAGCCAGTGAATACACCACGATTTGGCGAGAGATTTTAACCCGCTCGCACACAGGCGAATCCTTTACCTTTAACGGTGAACGCTTGCAAGTCGAAGATGCCAAATTGCTATATCCCCCTCTACAACAGCCATATCCGCCCTTGTGGTTTGGCGGTTCATCTGAGGCGGCGCAAACACTGGCTGCCGAACAGGTTGACAGTTATTTGACCTGGGGTGAGCCGCCTGCTGCCGTCAAAGGGAAGATTGAGCAGCTTAAAACCAAAGCCGCTGCCAAAGGTCGCACGTTAAGCTATGGGATTCGTCTGCACGTGATTGTGCGTGAAACCAATGAAGCCGCTTGGCAAGCCGCTGATGAATTATTAAGTCATGTCACTGACGACACCATTGCCGCCGCCCAAGCCAAATTTGCCCAAATGGACTCGGTGGGACAACAACGTATGGCAGCCTTGCATGGCGGTCGCCGTGATAACTTAGAAATTTCGCCCAACTTATGGGCAGGGATTGGACTGGTGCGTGGTGGCGCAGGCACGGCACTGGTGGGCGACCCACAAACCGTTGCCGCGCGTATTCAAGAGTATGCCGATTTGGGCATTGATAACTTTATTTTCTCAGGTTATCCACACTTGGAAGAAGCCTATCGGTTTGCTGAATTGGTTTTCCCATTATTACCGATTGACACCCAAAACAGCTTGGTCAAGCCAAATTTGACAGGACCGTTCGGTGAAATTGTCGCTAACAACTATGCACCCCCGCAACAAACCAGCGACACTGCAACCCCAAAAACACCCGCTACTGCCATACCCAAACACGCTATTGCCTCTTAAATTTATTTTAAAGACATATTAAAGGCGTCTTAAATGCTTGTGATAAAACGTGCTAACTAAGGCACGTTTTGCGTCTCGTCTATACCTATCTATATCTATTATCCGACAGAGTACGCGGAATCCACCCTAGCCATGATAAGCATCTTTTAACTGATAGACCTTTTAACTGATAAACACTTTTTTTAAAAGTGGTAGCCAGTTATAGGGTGAGATTAGACCAGCAAGCTACTTTGCTAAAGTTAATCATCAAAGTCCAAGGTCCCAAATTTTTTGAGGTCCCACATAGCAGGAAAAGTGATTTTTCTACACAGATTTTATATTTAAAAGTTAAATAATCTATTAATTGTAATGAGAATTTTTTAAATTAATGCTTCGGTTTTATGGTTTCTAGTATGTCATTTTTTAATCAATAGTTTAGTTTTGTAATTTTATGGGTGATAAAAGTTATTTTAACGCTTTTTGCTTTTTGCGGCTTATATAATAAAAAGGATTTAAATTTTAAATAATAAAACTATGAGATAAATAAATTTAAATCAAGCACTTTACTTAATGATCAACTAACTATAAGGGCAATAAAACATGACAACTGAAAACAACGAAAAACTTTCTTTATTAGATGATGTGGCATTGAAAGCACAAATGCTCATGGCAAACTTCAAAGAGGGCGCTAATGATGGCTATGACCATTCTGTCACCAGTGCCGGTGAAAAGGGCTTAAAATCAGGCAAAGTGTCTGAACTCACCGCCATCGCTCCCTTAACCAAAGATGGGGCAGCTCGTATCAAGCGAATTTTAGAAATCACCAAAGGCAATCTTGCAGGGGCGACCAATGTAGGCACCTTGCATGATTTGCGGTTGGTGTTTTTAGACAATGACACCAAGCTCCTGTTTTGTACCGCCTATGATGGCGATTGGGATGCTTACATTAATGACTTTGCTACCAAAATTCCAGAACTCATGGACTTGATTTTTGGCAATGTAGAGGGTTGGCCTGGGATTAAAAGCCCGACGGTTAAGCAATTCATCCTTGACCATCAGATTACCGCTACCGGTTGGTATGTGGGTGTGCCTCATCTGACGGTTCGTGATATTGCGCGTAATGACAAAATCGTGCGTGGCATTAATAAAGCCATTGAACAAGCCCAATAAGCCGACTTAGAACCTGTATTCACCATATCACGTTTATCGTACTATTATAAGCATACTCTGAACGGGCAAGCTTTAGGTTAAAATTTCGATACAAAAGCCATTTGTTGCGTGATTTTTACCATAAGCGATATTTAGCGTGGTGCATGGTGAGCAGATTCTTAGCATCAAATTTTTGAAATTCTCTGCTAGGAACGACCATGAATAACGACAACCCAGCGAATGAAAGCCTACTTGGCAAATTAAAAACCCATCTACAAGATGGTATCGAGCATGGCATAGATGCCATTAAAGACAAATTTGAACACAGCGATACACCCACTGAGAAAGGCAGTGTCAAAGAACGGGTACACGAAGCCAGACAAAAAATCAGCACGCAGCTGCACAGCGTCACCACACGGGCAACGAACGCTATCTATCCCAATATCGCTACGATGGAACTTGAGGATATTCAAGCCATCATTTTGCATGACCGCCCTGCACCTTACTATGGCACGCTTGTCGCGCTAAAAGTCAATGACAGCAACGCGGGTCGTGAATTACTAAAAGCGGTATTACCAAACGTCACAGGCTCAAAAAATTTCCAAAAAGATATGGATGCCAATTTGACTATTGTGATGACGTATGAGGGGCTAAAAGCTTTAGGCTTACCGCAAAGCTCGCTTGATTCTTTCCCAGAAAATTTCAAAACAGGTATGGCAGGTCGCTCCGATATCTTGGGTGACAAAGGCGACAATGACCCTAGTAACTGGCTTGCGCCATTTGGTGATAAAGGCGATATTCATATTTGTGGCGCGGTAATTGCCGATAGCCAAGAAAAATGGCAAGCCAAACTTGACGAACTTAAACAGGCGTTTGCCCCTTATCTAGATATCAGCCGTAACGCCATCGAAATCTTGGTGGAACATGATTTTGGCGCAGATGGTGACGTCAAAAACGTGTTTGGTTATCGCGATGGCATCAGTAACCCAGAAGTTGATGGCAGTGGTATCACCCTTGAAAATAACACCGAACGTCCGATTGCGGCGGGTGAATTTGTGTTAGGTTATAAAGGTGAAGCGGGCGTGGTACCCCCCATGCCACAGCCTGAAGTATTGGGAAAAAACGGCTCGTTTATGGTACTGCGAAAATACCGCAGTAATGTGGCTGACTTTCACCGCTATTGCCTAGAACAAAGCGACAATGACCCAGCTAAAGCCGATAAATTGGGGGCAAAAATGTTCGGTCGCTGGCGTTCGGGCGCTCCCATCACCCTAAGCCCAGATCACGATGATGAAGCCCTCGGCAAAGACAATGTAGCAAACAATAAATTTGACTACACGGATGATCCCTATGGCAAAGGCTGCCCATTTGGTGCCCATGCTCGCCGTATGAACCCACGCAATACCAAAGACTTTATTCTAAGCGATGTGCGTCTTCATCGTATTATCCGCCGTAGTGTATCGTATGGCGATATCGTGCCGCCCAACGTGACCCAAGACGACGGTCAAGAGCGGGGTTTATTTTTTATCGGTATCAACGCGCATGCCATGGACACGCTTGAGTTTTTGCAAAGCCAATGGATTAATGACGGTAACTTTATGAACCTTGGGGAAGAACGTGACCCAATGCTAGGCGTACACGCAGGTAGTGACGCTGATAGCGATGTATTCACCGTACCCGATGAGCCAATTCGTAAGCGTCATACCAATATTTTACAATTTAATACCCTACAAGGCGGTGAATATCTTTTTGTACCAAGCTTGTCGGCACTTAAATGGATTAGTGAGCTTAACGAAAATTAATATTAGCGTAAAACTAAATAAAAAAAGGTTAGGAGCTTTTAGTACACCTAACCTGATAAAAATAACAAAGGACAATCATCATGTTAAATAAATTATTCGGTCGTCGTTATGCCAAGTTTGACCCAGCCATCGACCAGCTTACGAGTGACGATGAAAAAGCCATCGACCAAATCACTGCAGATATTCGTGACTATATCGGCAAATCAGACACGGTTAACAAAATCAACTATCATACCCGAGATGCCCATGCCAAAGGCTACTGTGCGTTAAAAGCCAACTTTGAGATTTTACCAAAACTGCCCAAAGAATATGCCCAAGGTATCTATGCCAAACCCGCTCGTCATGAAGCGGTGATTCGTTTTTCTAACGGCTCATCTCGTGTGGCTGCTGACAACAAGTTGGGACTTTCTCAAGGGTTGGCGATTAAAGTCTTTGGTGTCAAAGGCGAAAAATTACTGCCAGATGAGCCAGATAGCCCAAACTTTGACTATAATCTGATTAATTTTCCTATTTTCTTTTGTAACACCATTCAAGACTATAGTTATATTTCACGGCTATTTTTACAATTAAATGATTATTTTGCCAAAGGCGCGAAAGGTCAGGCCAAATTTGCCTTTGATTGGCTTACCCAATATGGCAAAAAACTCCCATCCAAAGAATCCCTCAAGACTTTTAGGGCTTTTAGTAAGTTTAAAACTATCAAACCGCAAAATACCTTGTTATACAGTTTTTACTCACAAGGGGCGGTGCGTCATGGTGACTATATGGCGAAAATCCGTGTCGCCCCGACCAAAGCGTCACAAGCCAAAATCAAGCGCCGAGATCTCGATGTCAACGCTACTAACGAGGCGATTCGTCCTTTGATTTTACAAGAAATCCGTGAGCATGATTATGAGTTTGATGTGCAAATCCAGCTGTGCCGTAACTTAAAAGACCAACCCATCAATGACTTGACCAAAGAATGGGATGAAAAAGATGCGCCTTTTGTGACCGTGGCAAAACTCACCATCCCTTGCCAAGATGTACCAGATGACGGCAATTTTGACATTATGGAACACTTGTCATTTACCCCGTTTCGTTGTATTGAAGCCAACCGTCCGATTGGTAATTTGCAACATGCGCGTCTTCGAGCTTATCAAACCGCTTCCACTACTCGCCATAGCTTAAACAATAAAAAACGTGTCGAGCCAACCAATCTAAAAGAAGCGTTTAATAAAGATTTTTATAACCTTTAATTAAAAAAACCTAATTAAAAAAATAAGGATAACAGACATGAAAGCACAACAAAATATTTTAGTCACTATTTTTGATGTACCAACTGAAGCCTACAAAGCCTTTACCGAGCTTAAAGCTTACAAAAGCAACGCTGAAACCTTGATTGCGCAAGCGTTACTCATTAAAAAAGAAAACGGTGTGATCACAACGATCGATAGCCTAGACCAAGGCGAACAAATTAGTGGTGGGGCGGTTATAGGCGGTCTGTTAGGCGCATTGCTTGGCGTATTGGGCGGACCTGCAGGTTTGTTAATCGGCGGCTCACTGGGTATGGTACTCGGTAGTGATGTCGGTGCGGCAGCGTCTTTTGCTCAATCATCGTTACTTGAATACGTTGCCCAAAATCTAAAAGACGGTGAAGTGGCGATTTTAACGTTGGTTCAAGAGCAAAACGAGCAACCACTCAACGACTTTTTTGCGCAGTATAACACGCATAGCCAACGCTTTGACGTAGCTCATGTACAAAGTGAAATCATCGCAGCCAAAGAAGCACATGACCAGGCGGTTAAACACTTGCAACAAGTATGGCGTGAACAACGCAAAGCTGACCTTTCGTCAAAATTGGACGCATTTCGTGATGAAATAAACCAAAAATTTCATCAATTGGGTGAAAAACTCAATCTCCATAAATAAATCAAAAACCGTTAGTGTTTGAACATACTAACGGTTTTTTTTCTTTTAATCTAATTAAAAATAGTCGACAGCAAATACGATAATATTAAAAATAATTTACCTTAATCATCAATTATGAAATCGCGTATTTGCTCATTAACGCTAGGAGCATAGTATGTCAGAATTGAATAACCTTTCTAACTTTAAAAACATAACAGTCGCAGGCAGTGGTGTTTTGGGCTATCAAATCGCCGTACAAGCGGCGTTTCATGGCTTTAAAGTCGTTGTGTATGATATCAATGACGAGGTACTCAATAAAGCCAAAACCAAATTTGCCAATATCGCCAAACGCCATCAGGATGATTTGGGCGAAACAGCCGAGCAAGCCAAACAGGCTGAGCAAAACTTGAGCTATACATCAGACTTAACAGAAGCCTTGAAAGACGCAGATCTATTGATTGAAGCGGTGCCCGAAGATGTCGCCATCAAAAAAGATTTTTATCAAAAAGCCTCCGCAGCCGCACCCGAAAAAACCGTATTTGTCAGTAACTCATCTACCATGTTGCCCAGTGATTTGGTCAAATTTACCGACCGTCCTGCCAAGTTTTTGATGATGCACTTTGCCAATGAGATTTGGAAGCGCAATCTTGCCGAAATTATGTCGCATGCCGATACTGACCCTAACGTATTTGATGCGGTGACCGCGTTTGCCAAACAAATCGGCATGGTGCCTATTATCGTCAACAAAGAAACCTCGGGCTATGTACTAAATTCACTACTCAATCCTTGGTTAAATGCAGGGATGCAGCTGTATATCCAAGGCATTGCTGACATTCAAACCATCGACAAAACTTGGATGCTTGGCACAGGCTCGCCGATGGGACCATTTGCTTTTTATGACATGCTGGGGCTAACTACCCCTTACAATATTTACAAGCTTGCTGTGGCCAAGGGCAAACAACAAGACCAAGCGGTCGTTGATATGCTTAAAAAAGAGTATATCGAGAAAAATAAACTGGGCGTGCCAACGGGCGAAGGATTTTATCAATACCCCAATCCCGCCTTTAAAAATCCTGACTTTTTAAAACCACCCAAAGCGGATTTATCCAAAGTACCCTATAAAAATATTACCGTGGCAGGCAGTGGGGTATTGGGCAACCAAATTGCGGTGCAATGTGCGTTTCATGGGTTTAACGTGACGATTTATGACATTAACGATGACGCGATTGCTAAGGCGAAAGCCCGCTTTACCGACCTTGCCAATCAGCATCAGCATGACCTAGGTGAAACCGATGCCCAAGTGGCAGCAGCTAGCAACAATTTGGCTTACACCACGGACTTGAATGAGGCGTTAAAAGATGCAGACCTATTGATTGAAGCGGTGCCAGAAAGCTTAGACATCAAAAAAGATTTTTATAGCAAAGCCTCAGCCGCCGCCCCTGCCAAAACCGTGTTTGCCAGTAACTCATCGACGTTATTGCCAAGCGTGTTATCAACCTTTACTAACCGTCCAGAAAAATTCTTGATGCTGCATTTTGCCAATCATATCCATATCCGTAATACGGTGGAGTTGATGGCGGCCCCAAGTTGCGACCCACAAGTCTATGCTGACGTCATCGAATTTGCCAAAGCCATTGCTATGCTACCGATAGCGGTGAAAAAAGAACAATCGGGCTATGTGCTTGATAGCTTATTGATTCCGTTATTGGTAGCGGGGTTAAAACTGTGGGCAAACGGCGTTGCCAACGCCGCAACCATTGATAAAACGTGGATGATAGCCACGGGTTCACCCTTTGGACCGATGGCGATTTTGGATAAAAATGGCATGACAACCAACTACAATATCTTTAATGAACTGGCAAAAACGGACCCTTCTTTGCAGCAGCCCGCTGAAAAGCTCAAAGCAGAACTGGTCGATACCAACAAATTGGGTGAAGCCACGGGTGAAGGGTTCTATCAATATCCTAACCCAGCTTATTTAGCGAAAGATTTTTTAAGCTTATCTGACTAAACTGCGTTTGGTAGAGGAGAATAAAAAAGGGTTAATTTACTAACTTGACGTATCTACCGTTGCCACTACCGACATGCCGGGCATCAATTCATTCAGACGACTTTGGTTGCCATCGATGTCGATGCGTACAGAAATGCGCTGTACCACTTTGGTAAAATTCCCGGTGGCATTGTCGGTTTTAATGACACTAAATTCTGACCCTGTTGCGGGGGAGATGCTTTTGACTACCCCCGTAAATTTTTGTTTGCCTAGGGCATCCACAGTAAACCACGCTTTTTGCCCGATTTTCATTTTATCAATTTGGGTTTCTTTAAAATTGGCAATGACCCACATCGATTTTGGAATGAGGTAAACCAACTGCGTGCCTTGCGTCACCAGCTGACCGGTACGGATATTGATTTGCCCTAATTTACCTGAGGTCGGGGCGGTGATTAAGCCATATTCTTGGTTGGTATTGGCTTGATTTAGCTGTGCATTGGCGCTTTTAATCTGTGCCACCAAACCAATCTTTGCTACTTCCGCGGTCTTTTGACCTTCGCGGGCGACATCGACACTGGCTATTGCTTGGCTCATCAGTGCTTCATTGTTTTTAACCGCCGCTTTGGCAGTATCGACTTCATTTTGTGACACGGCGCCAACACCGACCAAGGATTCAAGTCGTTTAAGCTGTTGGATAGACAATTCTAGCTGGGTTTTAACTTGTGCTACTTTTGCCTGCGCGGCTTTGACATCGGCTTTGCGCTGCTCGATGATTTGTTGCTGGTTGGCTAAATTGGTGGTCGCTTGTTCCAGACCTGACTCGGCTTGTACTACTTGCTGTGAGTAGTTAGCACTGCTGACTTTAACTAACGGCTGACCTTGTTTGACGTCCTCAAAATCAGTGACGTAGACTTTTTCGATATAACCATTAATTTGTGCCGACAATAGGGTGATATTGCCTTTGACATAACTATTTTCGGTTTGTTGCAGTGGGGAGTTAAACGGACCCAAATGCCATGCCCATAAAATTACCCCAACACCGAGCAAAAAAACCACCAACATGATAATTAAGGTAAGCGGTCTAGGGTTGATAATCTTCTCAGGCGCCTGTGTGGGTTTATCATCGCTGTCATCAGCTGGCGCATCATTTTGGGTTTTTGCTTCACTACTCATGAGTTGGGTTTTCCGTAAGCATTTTATTGATGATTAAATTTTATTTATCATTAAACTGTTATCTAAAAAAACAGTTATCTAATTGGGTCGCCTTGTTATACGCATCTAGCTTATCCAGTCTAAGTTTGCTTAATTGCTACTTTTTGCCGATTTTCAATGTATTTTTTGCGGGCGATATTAATCATACCCCAAGCAAATAAGAATGTGGCAATGTAACTGTTGACAGTAATGATATCGCCATATGCTTTAATCTGCGCTTCTCGCGTGACAATTTGGTTGAGGGATTGTTGGGCTTGTTGCTGCGACAAATTGTTGTCGGTGATGACGGGTTTAAACCCTGCTTGGTATTGTTGAAGCCGCTGGGTTACTGTGGCATCTGTCGATTGCATTTGCTGTAAAATACTTTGTTTAAGATACTGGGTGCGCTGCTGTTGCAGGGTGCTATAAAAAGCCGAGCCTACCAGCCCGCCAAAGTTTTGGGTTGCCCCAAACAAGATGATAAAGGTGATAACATGATTGACGCTTTGTCGCAGCGTCAGCCCAAATCCCATCAATACCAATGGACCCATAAACAGTGAGCCTGCAAACGCGACTGCAAATTGACTGAGATAAAAATTTTGGGGTCGTACGTCACTGGTGAGCATATTGGCATCATATACACTGGCAACCGCTACGAGCAAAGTCGCCACCACCATTGGCGGAATCAAATGATCCCGTGAAAAGGTCAGTGCGCTGACTATCAAACCTGCCAACATACCAAAAAATATGACCGTATAAAAACCCACAAACTGGTCGGACGTTAGACCTTGGGATTTTAAAAAATTCACTACCGCATAACTTTGCTCAGACATAATCAAACGCAGTAAAAAAGCGCCCACCACAAAACGCCATAACGCAAAACTCCCTAGCCAGCGAGTCATAATCAAGGGGTTTTTGCGGTAATGCTCAAAGAAAAAGCCTGACATCAACAGCGCCAACGCGCCAATAAGCATATACGCCAATAAGGGTGAGTTTTCCCACCACAAAATCGACCCTTGTACCAACACCCCACACAGTAACCCAAAACCGGGCGCCAATAACAAAAAGGTGAGAATGTCTTTCTTTTCATATACTTCGATACGTAAACTTCGTGGCAACTTGACGGCGACCACCATCGCAAAACAACACAGCGCCAAACCAAACTCAAAAGTATAGAGCCGAGTCCAGTCATTCACATTGACCAAATAAGGGGACATTATCCAAGCCAACGGAATCGCCAGCGCACTAACCCCAAAACCAATATATAAACCTTGCAGGCGATACTGACTACTAAAAGCTTGCATCACATAATAAAGCCCGAGTGAGGATAACGGCGCCGCGACAAAGCCCCCCATCGCCCTCACCAGTAAAGCCATCGGATAGTTTTGCACAAATATATGAATAAACATCACCAGCATGAACATCAGCAAGGAGATTTCAGAAAACCAGCGTAATCCAAATTGTTGACGCGCTTTAAACAGCAGCAGGTTGGCGCTGACATTTGCCATCACATACACGGCAGGTATCCAAGCCACTTGTGAGGGTGTCAGCGCATATTCGCCTTGGATTTGCGGTAAATTGGCGGTAATAATGCCGTTGCCCAAGCCACCACAAATTGCAATAAAAACGCCGATGACAAAGTACACAATGCTTTTTGATCGAGAGTGATCAATACTCGGCGGTGAACCGGGTAACGCGGGTTTTTCATCCTCGGTCCAATTGGGTGGCGTTTCTAAGATTCTAGGTGATTTCAAAGGGTAGCTCGATTTTGATACTGTTAAGACAAGAGAGGTTGGCTATAGTGTAATCAAAAATAGGCTTAGCGTCAGCGACAAAATAGTTCGATAAATGTGACATGATGCAGTTTTATTAAAGTGACATATGACATGGACTAGCGCTATGCTAGTCATCATTACCCAACTCGTCATTATTCAACCAATCATTATCCCACAGGTCACTGAAACCCATCAGGCAAGCTACGATCAAATTCATCCAGCCAGTAAATACACCCAGTCGATTAAGGTCTAACATTTTTAAACAAAAAAATTCGATTTTTTTGGCGCACAGGTGTTTTTTATTTGCCAAAATGCGCTAGGCTATCTGTTTATTCATCACTGATTTACCACTACTATGAACCCGCTTTATCAAACCGATTTGCCGACACTGGGGCGCAATACTGACATTGACCACCATGCTGATTTACAAGTGTTGCAGCGTATCAAACGATTTTTATTGCCCCGTGATTTTGAGGTGTCAAAGGATTTATTGCAACAGATGCAGCAGGGGTATGGTATCGCAGATCAGCCTGTCGATGCGCTGTTATCCAGCGGTATCAAATTTGCCAAACCCCTGCAGCAATTGATTTTGCATGAGCAAGGGATAGCGCAAACGAATAACGTATCAGCAGCCAAAGCGTTATTGCAACAGCCCGCGTTTGAGACGCTGTATCAGCAGTTTTGCCAATATCCAAGTTGGTATGATGCCAAGCTTGCCGAGATTGGCGCAATTGCCTATCGGCGCTATCCGTTAATGCTGATTTGGTTACTGCGTAATGTCGCGCTAATGGCAGGGTATAGTATCCCTGCGCTGTCATTGCCACTCATCAAAACAGGGGCGTTAGTGCATGATGCATTGCCAAGGCTCATGCGAACCTATGGCTATATTTTGGCAGTGTCTGAGTACCCAGCGATTAGCCGCAACCAGCAACCCCCATTGGCAATTGGCACGGAAGGTTGGCGGCAAAGTCTGCAAGTGCGTCAGATACACGGTCTGGTAAGACAACAATTATGCAGCCATGATTGGGACAGTGGCTACTGGGGGTTGCCCATTAACCAAACCGATATGGTGGCAACCCACTTGCAGTTTTCGCTACTCATTATGCGCGGACTAAAATTACTGGGGGCAAGAATCAGCGCCGAAGAGTCCCAAGGCATCATGCACTTATGGCAACTGGCAAGTTGGTGGATGGGGATTGAGCTGGCGCGCATTCCTGAAGATGAAACCGAGGCGTGGGCATGGCTTTATAGCTATTTGGCAACCCAGCAATTAGATTTTGAATTTGGTAAACCTCTCGCCAAAGCGCTGCATGATTTACCCTCGCAAATTATGGGTGAGGATAACAGACGTGGACAGCTGGTTGAGCGCGTCAATGCCAGTGTCACACGGACTTTAGTGGGTGATGATATTGGCGATGGCTTGGGACTGCCTAGCCCAAAATGGCGCTATGGCGTGCTTGTTAGTGTGCCGATTGTGTTTGGGCTTGATACGGCGCGAGCACACAATGCGGCTATTGCCAAAAGATTGGAGCAATTTCGCGCCAAACGCCAAGATAATATGAACTGGTGGCTCAAAAAGCACGACAACTATTACCAATGAGCTAGCACATACCAATCAACTAGCACATACCAATCAACTAGCACATACGACGTTACTAATTTACAAGAGCGACAGTAAAGGTTATCTAGGCAAGGTCGTCTATGCTGGGTTATCTAGGCAATGTTATCCATACAAGCTTCTCTAAGCATTGCAATCACTAGGCTTTTAAAATCACCTTCATCATGTTCCAAAAGGTCTTGCCATACGGTGGTTGAAGCAAATGCGCGAAGTTAAGGTGACTTTGTTTAAACACCGCTTTTGGATGAGAGAAGGTGTCAAAGCTATATTTGCCGTGGTAACGCCCCATTCCTGATGCCCCGACACCACCAAACGGCAGATTTTGCTGGGCAATGTGAAAAATAGTTTCGTTAATACACGCGCCGCCACTCACCGTATGCGCGAGCACGTAGTCGGTGTCGGTTTTGTCCTCGCCAAACACATACAGCGCCAGTGGGCGGTCACGCTCATTCACATACGCCACCGCTTGCGCCAAGTCTTGGTAGGACACCAGTGGCAATACGGGGGCAAAAATCTCCTCGGTCAGCAATTTAGCATCGCTTGGTAAATCGGTGACAATCATCGGCGGGAAAAATCCAGTTTCGATATTCACTTCATAATCGGTCAGTGGAATGAGGGTGGCACCGCGCTGTTTGGCTTCATCAAGATAACCTTGCACGCGGCTGGCTTGCTTGGGATTGATGACAAAGCTATAGTCAGGATTGTCTGCAAGATTGGGGTAGTGGGCGTCAAGCCATGCGGTTGATTGTTCGATAAAGGCGTGTTTTTTATCCGCCTGCATCAACACATAATCAGGCGCAATACAGGTTTGCCCTGCGTTCATGGTTTTGCCTGTCCATACGCGGTTGACAGTTTTTGCCAAATCAGCGCTCGGCGTCACCACGACAGGGGATTTGCCGCCCAGCTCAAGGGTGACAGGGGTCAAATTCTGTGCAGCGGCTTTCATGATATGTTTGCCCACTGCGGTAGAGCCAGTAAAAAATAAATGGTCAAATGGTAAGCGGCTAAAGGCTTGCGCGACTTCGACACCCCCTGTAATCAAGGTCACTTCGTCTGCGGCAAAGTATTTGGGTAACGCATTAGCCAGCCACTGCTCAAAGTTTGGTGAGGCTTCTGAGACTTTGAGCATCGCACGATTGCCTGCCACCAATGCGGCAGCCAGCGGCGCAATCACCAAATACAACGGATAGTTCCAAGGTGCAATAATGCCCACCAGCCCTAACGGCTGCGGCTGGATATAACTACGAGCGGGCAAAAACCAAATCCCAGTTTTGACGGGCTGTTTGGCAGACCAAGCTTTGCCGTGCTTTTGTGTATAACGAATGGCTTCAAGCGTTGGGAACAGTTCAAGCATGGTGGTTTCAGCCGCTGGGCGCTGTCCAAAGTCGGCATGAATAGCGGTGATAATCTCGCTTTGGTTGTCCATCACCAGCTGTTCTAATTTTTTTAGCCGCGCACTACGAATTGACCAATCAACATATTGGTCTTGGCGGCTAGCCGTTCGCATGATGTCAAACTGCTGCTGCATGGCATTGATAGTTGCATCCGAATTAGTTGCATCTGAATTGTCTTGAGGTGTCATGTGTATTATCCCAATCATTTAGTTAAACTTTAACTCAACATAGCAGTTAAGCCGGTATCTTGCTAGCATCTTTTTGAACCAGCGTCGCGTTTTGGCTCGTGGTATCCGCAGCATGCGGTAACTGGGCTGATTTGTGTGGAATATGGCTCATGGCATGCTCTGTCAACGCCGTTATGGTGAGGCTTGGGTTGACGCCCAAGTTGGTCGAGATATTGCCGCCATCACAGACATAAAACCCTTGATAATTAAACAATCGGTGGTACTTATCGACCACGCCATCTGATGCAGAATTGCCCAGCGAAATCCCACCCATACAATGCGCGGTGGTTGGGATGTTCAAAAATACTTCCGACAACACGCCATAACCGATTCCTCCCATTTGGGTTGCCATCTGCTCTGCAAACGCGCTCGCTTCTGGGATAAAGGCGGGGATCGCAGGCCCATAGGTTTGCATCTGGTAGCGACTACCCAACCAAGCCCGCCACCACGGGCTTTTTTGATAGCGCATTTCAAGCGCATACGGCGTGCTTTGCATACATAGCAAAATAAGGCTTTGTTTTGCCATATTATGCGGTCGAAATGCACGCCACGCCTGACGGGGCTTGACGATAAACTGCACTATAAAACACCATAACCAAACCAGTAGCGACATTTTTTTGCCGTTTTTATAATTGCTTAACGTCGCCAAAAAGGACGCAATATTAAAACCTTCAGGATAACGCGTCGCCTCAATATGTGTGCCATCACCCAAATAAATCCCAGAGCCGATAGCCACGCCATCGCTCATGGCGCCATGTTGCTCATCCAAAAATCGTACGCCTAGCAAAGATTCAGCATTGGTATAGATACGCTTGCCAAGATAAGGGGAAATATGGGGCATATTGCCTTTATGGCGCTGCTCAAACAGCAGTTTTTGGCTACCGAGGCTAGAGGCTGACAGCACAATTTGTTGGGTGGCGATTTGATACTCACCTTTATCCGCTGATTGCAGCGTCACCCGATAGCCTTGCGAGCCGTTTTGATAGGCAGGGTCGCTTGATGATTTGCTATCATCAGTTATCGGTACTATATCCGTGACTTTGGTTTCAGCGAGCAGGGTAGCGCCATTTTTTTGGGCAAAATACAGGTAGTTTTTATCTAGGGTATTTTTGGCGCCATAACGGCAGCCAACCATACAGCCACCACAGCCTATACAAGGGCTGCGCTTAGGACCTGCGCCACCAAAATACGGGTCACCATTGACAGAGGGGTGAGCATACTTGTCATGTTCACTAAAGTAGGCGCCCACATCGGTAAGATAAAAACTATCACCCACGCCACTTAGGTTTGCCATTTTTTGTAGCATCAAATCTGCGTTGCCGATTTTTTTGTTTTGGCTCACGCCTAGCATGCGTTTGGCGGTCTCATAATGTTGTGGCATCACCGCTTGCCAATCGTGAAGCCCTGCCCAGCTACCTTGTTGCCAAATTTTGTCTTCTGGCTGTAATAAGGTGTTGGCATAAGTGATTGAGCCACCGCCCACTGCATTACCATGCAGCACCATGACATGCTTAAATAGCTGAAGCGAAAAAAAACCTTTGTACTTGAGCGCAGGCAACCACAAAAATTGCTTGATATCGCGCACGGTTTTGGGCATGGTTTCAGGAGAAATATGCTTGCCTTGCTCAGCGATAATCACGCGATAGCCTTTTTCGGTCAGTCGCATCGCCGAGACGCTACCGCCAAAGCCTGAGCCTATGACCAAAAAATCCGTATCAAATGATTGACCTTCCATGTATCGCTTTCCTTATCGTCCTTAACTTAATTAAATAGTTATCTTGAATAGTTGTCCTTATAGCTGACCTACCGCGGGCTACTTTGCAGTGGCTTTTTGGCTGTATCTGTCTTTGTATAACAGCGGTTTAGCGCTAAACAGTTCAACGCGCCACCTGATTAGGGTATACTAATTTTTCAGCAGGCTGCTGCAACTGTGACATTTGGGTTCGTTTTGTTTTGATAAGTTAAGTTAAAGGATTGAGTTGAAAGGATTAAAGCGTGCCAAAGTCAACCTTCACACCGCTTCCATCGCCCACGGGTACGAGTATTGAGTCGAGCTTGAGTGATTTTGGACAGCAGGCGCATATCATGGGCAATGCCAACACCGTGGTCAGACGTTCGCTCGCCATAGCGCTGCTCAAATTCATGGAGTCCACGCCATTTGCTGATATCAGCGTCACCGAGCTGACCCAAAAGGCAGGCGTGAGTCGCATGGGGTATTACCGCAATTACGATAGCAAACTTGCGTTACTCAAAGACTATTTGACGCAGATTGAGGATGATTTTCCTTTTATCGACTTGACGGCGGCAAGCGAGGGCGAGTTTTATGCGTTTTTGGTACGCGTGTTTGACTATCTGAGCAAGTTTGAGTTATCAACCAAGATTTTGCTCAATCAAGGCTTTGAAGGGCTGATTTTAGACACCCTCCTTAATAGCAAAATTTTTGTCGAATACCGCAAAAAGCAGTCATTGACTTGCCAAGCTATGACAGCAACACAGGATAAAAGCGGGGAGTACAATCTGGTATTCGCCTCAGGAATGCTGTATCACACCTATATTCATTGGGTGCGGCAAGGGCAAACAGAAACGCCACAGCAACTAGCAAGCTGGCTCATGGCGGGCGGGTTTTATCGGTTATTTCACCCTAATGATGACTAAACTGATGACTAAGCAGATTGGGTTTTATCAAACGCTATCACCATCCCCATACCTACTAGCATGGCGACAAAAAATACCACCCCTTGCCAGATACCCATGCCCATCAGAACCACCGCAGGGGCAGGGCAGATACCAGCGATGCCCCAACCGATACCAAATATCATCGACCCAATCGCCAAGCGCTTATCAATACCGCGGCGAATCATTGGAAACGGCGCACCCGATAGGCTGGTCTTTTTTAAGCGACTTAAGTTAAAACCGATGGTCGCGACAATGAGCGCGCCAACCATCACAAACATCAACGCAGGATTCCAATCGCCTGCGAGGTCAAGAAAGCTTTGCACGGTTTTTGGGTTTGCCATATCACTGACAATCAAACCCGTACCAAAAACCAACCCACAGATAGCACTGATTAATAACACAATTTCTTTTCGCATGATATATGCCCCTAACGTCTCAATTAAATCAATGACAACAAATGACGACCGATAAACACCGTCACAAACCCTGCGGACATAAAGGTAATGGTGGCCAGCAGTGAGCGCGGTGAAAAACGTGCATTGCCACAGATACCATGACCACTGGTACACCCTGAGCCCATCCGCGTACCAATACCTACTAGCAAACCTGCGATAATGTACAGCCAAGGCGATGAGGTTACCTCAATGGTTGGCAAGTTAAAGAACATAGCAAACACCCAAGGCGATACCAGCAAGCCCACAAAAAACGCCAATTGCCAAGCAAAATCAGGTGAGTTTGGCTGCCAGAGACTGGCGACAATGCCACTGATGCCAGCAATCTTGGCAATACTCCACCAAAGCATAACCGCAGAGAGCCCAATCAACATGCCACCCACCAATGGATGACTATAATCAGCAATAGAAAATAACAACATACGCCACCTAAGCATTTCACAATAATATATATTATACAATATTGTATAATATATGGCGAATTTATGGTGGATTTTTTTTAAAACGGGGGAATAATCAACGAAAAACCGTCGACCAACGCGCTTTTTGCAAAAAAACTATGTTAGATTAAATCTAGATTAAAACAAATACAAAACCATGATGATAGGGCTTAACGGCTTAACAGTTTAATAAGGCAACACATGTATAAACTCACCACATACATACCGACGGATTATCTAGAGGCTGTAAAGCAAGCCTTGTTTGACGCAGGGGCAGGGCACATTGGCAACTATCAGTATTGCTGTTGGCAGGTGTTGGGTACAGGACAGTTTATGCCATTGGCAGGCAATCAAGCCTTTATTGGTACCACCAATCAATTACAAACAATCGAAGAATGGCGAGTCGAGATGGTGGTTGCAGATGAGCGCATCAAAGCGGTAGTGCAAGCCTTAAAACAGGCACACCCGTATGAAACCCCCGCTTATGATGTGCTAAAGCTTGAAGATATTTAATCATCCAGTTTATCCTCACCCGATGACTGATTCGCTTACCTATCTACTTACATGCCTAAGGTTATTAAACGCCTTTTTTGCCTCGACTACAAGTGAAAATTATGACCAGAATGTAGGGCAAAAAGCGATTGTGGCTTGGGTTTAAATGGTCTATAGTCAATAGTAAATAATTTGTTACACTTTACTTCAACCCATCAGCCGACCATTGAATTTAAGGAGTGAGACATGGCAAATCCCCCCAATAGCACAGCGACAAATAGTGTTAAAACTGACAGTACCAAAACTGACAATGCCAAAACGGATAAAGCGAAGCCCCAAAAGTCGCAGCCTACCAAGACCCTAGCTACAAAGACCCTAGCTACAAAGACCCCAGCGCGCCGCAGTACTAAAACACCAGCGACCGAGCGTATTGACCAACCTTATGAGACCGACCCCACAGTGTTGCTTGAGCAGTCGCAGCAAGCAGGGGTGAGTGAAAAAGCCAATGCCAAAAAACGCGCCATCGAGAGCATCATGAATCAAGACCTAACTACAGGCGATGTCGAGAAAATGGCAGAGCACTTGCAAGCGCTGATCAATGGTATGTCCAACGATGAAATCAACGAAGTCAAAAAACTATTTGGCAGCCAAACCACTAGCGTGCAAAGCAAAATCAACAAAGACGACGAATTGGCTGACAACTGGCGTGAAGGCGGTTATCCCTACAAAAACCGTATGTCACGCAAAAACTATGAAGCCCAAAAATACGAGCTACAAGTTGAACTATTAAAACTGCAAAAATGGGTCAAAGATAGCGGGCAAAAAATCGTCATCATCTTTGAAGGTCGTGATGCCGCAGGTAAAGGCGGTACCATCAAACGCTTTATGGAACACTTAAATCCGCGCGGTGCCAAAGTCGTTGCCCTTGAAAAACCCACCGAGCAAGAAGCGGGTCAATGGTACTTCCAGCGTTATGTCCAGCATCTACCGACCAAGGGCGAAATCGTGCTATTTGACCGTTCATGGTATAACCGTGCTGGCGTCGAGCGTGTCATGGGTTTTTGTACCGAAGACCAATACAATGACTTTATGCGCCAAGTCCCAGAGTTTGAAAAACATCTGATTAGCTCAGGTATTCATTTAATCAAATTTTGGTTCTCAGTCAGTCGTGAAGAGCAGCGTCGCCGTTTTGCCGAGCGTGAAGCCCATCCGCTCAAACAATGGAAACTCTCACCCATTGATAAAGCGTCACTTGACAAATGGGATGATTACACCCTTGCCAAAGAAACCATGTTCTTTAACACCGACAGTGCAGAATCGCCTTGGATTGTCATCAAGTCAACCGATAAAAAACGCGCGCGTTTGAATGCGATGCGCTATGTATTAAGCAAACTACCTTACGACAATAAGGACCCGAAAGTGGTGGGGACAGTTGACCCATTGATTGTGGGTCGTGCAGGGGCTTTATATGAAAAAGGCGAATATAACGAATTGGCAGTACCCAATATCTCGTTTAAAGCCCACAAATAATTGCCCAGTAAAATAATGGGTCAAAAACCGCAAAACAACAACCCCAGTGCACGGCATTGGGGTTTTTTAGCGTTAAAAATAGTGCTCACTTGGTCACTACCATTGAGGCAAAAAAGTAGGGACATATCAAAAAAGCCAAAACCACATTTTTTATCAACGAGCCCTATTTTTCGTCAGCCAAAGTCAAGCCAGCCAAATTCAAGCCAGCCAAATTCAAGATAGACGGCAAGCGTATTCAATACCCCCGAATTTTGTTAAAATAGGCAAAAATTTATCCAGCTGAGAGCCCCATGAATTCAAATAACTCAAACAACTCGACAACCAACCAATTACTGTTTAGACAAGCCAAAGCCCATATCCCTGGTGGTGTAAATTCACCTGTGCGGGCGTTTGCAGGCGTGGGGGGTACGCCTGTGTTTATCAGCCGTGCCCGTGGCAGCAAAATGTATGATACCGAAGGCAAACCCTATATAGATTATGTGGGCTCATGGGGACCGATGATTTTGGGTCATGCGCACCCCCATATTATCGAAGCGGTCAAAAATGCGGCAGATGACGGGTTAAGCTTTGGCGCCCCCACCACCTTTGAGACTACGGTGGCGGACAAAATCTGCGAATTGATTCCGAGTGTTGAATTAATCCGTATGACCAGCTCAGGTACTGAAGCCACCATGTCTGCGATTCGTCTAGCACGGGGCTATACAGGGCGCGACAAAATTGTCAAATTTGAAGGCTGTTATCACGGTCATAGCGACAGTCTGCTGGTCAAAGCGGGTTCAGGCATGCTAGATATCGGTGAACCCAGCTCAAAAGGGGTGCCTGCCGATTTTGCCAAACATACTATCACGATTCGTTACAACGACCCACAAGCCATCAAAGACTGCTTTGCGCAATTTGGCAATGACATCGCTTGTGTAATTGTCGAGCCTATCGCCGGCAACATGAACATGATTGTACCCACGCAAGAATTTCACGATACCTTGCGTGCTGAGTGTACCGCGCATGGCGCTGTGCTAATTTTTGATGAAGTGATGACTGGGTTTAGGGTTGGCTTACAGTCAGCGCAAGCCCATTTTGGCATCACACCAGATTTGACCACGTTTGGTAAAATCATCGGTGCAGGTCTGCCAGTCGGGGCGTTTGGTGGTAAACGTGAGATTATGGAATGTATCGCGCCGTTAGGCGGTGTGTATCAAGCAGGTACCTTATCAGGCAATCCACTGGCGATGCGTGCCGGTATTGCCATGTTTGATTTGCTCACGGCTGAGGGTTTTTATGACGCATTAAGCGAAAAAGTCGTTTACTTGACGGATAATCTTGAACAGTTGGCGAAAGAGGTGGGTATTGGCTTTAAAACCACGCGCTGTGGCGGTATGTTTGGGATGTTCTTTACTGATAGCGATACATTGCCACAAAACTTTGAAGAGGTATGTCAATGCGATGCGCAAAAATTTGCGACCTTCTTCCACGGTATGCTCGATCGCGGTGTGTATCTTGCACCATCCGCCTTTGAGGCAGCATTTATAAGTAGTGAGCATTCGCAAGAGGACTTAGATGCCACGTTGCAAGCGGCAAAAGACGTGTTTAAAGATATGGCAAATAAAGCTTAACTTAATTATTTAGGTTTAAAAAAGGCTATTGTTTAACGTAGCCTTTTGTATTGGCTGCTAATTTGGCGCACTGGCGTTTTGTGGGATTTGCTTGAGAAATTCAGTCGCTTGGTCGATATTTTGTCGTTGCTCAGCCATATCTTTTCTTTGAAAATAATTTATTAAAGAACTAAGTGTCAACAGTAAAGCCGAGATTGCCATACACCATAGCGTTATTTTTTTGAGTTTTTCATTATTCATTTTATCATGCCTAAATCCATCAAATGTTATGCTAATATAGCACTTTTCAATGAATCATGACGAAGTAATATGGCTTTAACTGCAGAAAAAATTGCTCGATATAACGAAGAAGAGAAGCTAAAACCGCAAAGCTTTTTTGATGAGTTTGCCAAATCTGTTACCCTATATCGCGATGACGACATTTGGGTCATCGACAAACCGCACGGGCTGTTATCCGTGGATGGTAAAGAACTCAAAGTAAGCTTGCAATCTCGTTTGCTCAAAGCCGACCCCAACGTCAAACTTATTCACAGACTTGATATGGACACCTCAGGCATTATTATTTTTGCGCGTCATAGCGAGGCGCAAAGCCATATCAGCAAACAATTTATCGAGCGTATTCCGAGCAAAGAATACCAAGCGCTGGTCTGGGGAACGCCGCCACAGCAAGGCGAAATCGATGTGCCGGTGCGCTACGACCCACCACAAAAACCCAAGCATATCGTCGATATGAATTGGGATAAACGCGCCTATACGAAATATGAAACCTTGCACCACGAACTGCGTGAGGGTAAGGCAGTTAGCCGTGTCGCCTTGTATCCTGTCACAGGGCGCAGTCATCAACTACGCGTCCATATGCTCCATATCGGACATGTGATGCTTGGCGACCCCATCTACGCGCAAGATGTATTGGACGGTCAAGCGTTTGATTTATCGCCTAGGCTTTGCTTGCATGCACGCAAATTGCGTTTAAAGCATCCCAATACGGGTGTATGGATGGAATGGGAAAGCCCCGTGCCGTTTTAACCGCGTAGGTTGTTAGCAATCTATTTTTTAAAATGATAACGTTTAGAGTGCTGTTTTCATCCTAAGGTTAGCAGCAAAAAAGGGGCATAATCACCATGCCCCTTGTTTAATTACCCATGTTGGTGCAACCAATCAAGGGTTTGCTGCCAAAGTAGCTGGTTTTGTCGGCTAAAAAACTTCATATGACCGATATGCTGTAAGCCATAATCTTTGGGCTGTAGTGTTTTGGTGGTGGCTTGCATGTTAGGAAACACCCGAATCATATCGGCGACATTCTTATCATTAGCGATATCATCATCTGGGGCATTCACCCACAGTGCAGGCAAGTTAACCTCATTGTAATAGTGGGTTTTCACTGTTTTACCAAAAGCGGTTTTGATATAGCCTGCGCCATTGCACCAATCTCGCCACTGTTTGGCGACGTTTTTGGGCAAGTCTTCGCCCATGCCAATCTTGCTTGATTGGGTATAGCCAAACAACACATTGGACACGGGAATAAATACATCCATAAACCACATGGCTTTGGCACGATATGGCATCGCCATATTGCGGATTTGCCCAGATGAACAGGCAACGTTAAACACGGATGTGAACTTGTGATAATTGGGCATCAAACCAAATAATTGACCGCCTGCGCTATGACCGACCAGATGATAGCTGGTATTGGGAAACTCTTGAATCAGCCTATCAAGCACCGCAGTCATATCGTAGCGTCCCCAGCTAATCAATGATGCATTAGAGTGCTTGAGGTCACCTTGCATCGACTCGCCAATATCTTCATTGTCATAGCTGATGACGCCATAGCCATGCTCCATTAAATACTGTGCAAAATTTTGATAAAACTGCCGTTTGATACCTGTTGCGGGCGCAATCATCACTGCTGCTTTAACCGTATCGGGACGAAACACAGTCGCCGCCAGTGTGGCAGGGTGTTTGGTGGCTATTTGAATGGTTTCCTGGGTAGGGTGTGAGGCTAAGGCTGACGGTGTTTTTAGATTTAGGTTCGACATGACTGTTATCTTCCTTGGTAATCAACTTTTTATACAAGCTTATACGAGCGCTTTTTATACGAGTACTCAGCCAAATGTTGACAAATGATGATAAGACTCGTTTAAAACCGACTATAGCAAACAATTTATCGGTGCAAAAAAGTTATCATGAACATAACAGTCATAAAAAAAGCAATCAGCGGCGGCTAATTGCTTGCTTGAATCGTTGACGAAAAAACTAAGGGGTTTTCACAACAACTTTTTGGTTGGTGTTGATTAAAATCTCAGAAGGTCCATCAACGGTAACGCGCACTTGGTTATTATTAGGGCGCTGTGAGCGAAAATATTGGTCTTCAGCAGGGGTACAGCCCAAGCAGCGATCGAGTGCCGCCAGTGGCTCAAGAATCAGCTTGCGTTCTACCTGATCGATTTCATCGTTATAGATGGTAAATGGCATACTGGCAATCGCTGTCACCACGCCGCCCACCACTGCCAATGCGCCCAATGGCTTACCCACAATGGTATCAGCGACCATGGAACCATAGGTTGGACCAAAATCTTTTTCATCAATTTCGGTAGCGGCAAAGCTGCAAGTCGTCGTTGCAACCATCAAGGCTACGGCTGACGCAATCGTATTTAATAGTTTCATAGCAGGTTCCTAACTGGCAGCAAGCCCCCATTAACGAGGTAACTAGCTAACTAACTAAATAAATAATTAATTAATTAGGCAACTAGATAACCAAATAATTGGGGTCGACTGACAGGTTGTACCTAACAAGTTTTGCTAGGTTGTTGCTGAATAGTTCAGGAACATTACATCAATTTTGCCAAGAATTATCAAGTAAAATTGTCTTTGCTGCAGGTTTTTTTACGTTAAAGCAGAGCCGTTATTTTTTTAAGCGTTTTTTTGAGTGGTTTTTTCACTGATTTTTTCACGGTTTTTTTATGGTTATCAGCGGCTGGCAAGTGGGACAGAATGTGCTCGCCCGCTGATTGATTTTGACGTTTTCGATGGTAGTGCCACAGCTTGGGCAATCAACGCCTTTATGCCCATACACCAATAACGTCTGCTGAAAATACCCCGTTTGTCCATCGGCTACGGTAAAATCTTTTAACGTTGAGCCACCTTTTTCAATCGATGTTTGTAGGACTTGTCGAATATGGGCGACCAAGGTGGTGAGCTGTTCGTGGCTGATGAGATAGGCAGGGGTCAACGGATGAATTTTTGATAAAAATAGGCTTTCGGTTGCATAGATATTGCCCACACCGACCACAATCTCTTGCGCCATAATCACCGATTTGATGGGGCGTTCAATCGGTTTTTTGCGATTGTGGATATGGTGATATAGATAGTCAGCGCTAAAGTCTTCTGACAACGGCTCTATACCCAAATGGGTAATCAGTTTGTCTTCATAGTCCTCTAGCCACAGTAGCATGCCAAACCGCCGTGGGTCATGATAATGCAGTTGGGTGAGTTTTTTACCATCATTAAACGTCAAAATCACGTGATCGTGTTTACGCTTGTCAAACCCCACAGGATGCTGCTGTAAGCTACCCGACATACCTAAGTGGATGAGTAACTTTTTTAGCGCCACGCCCCCGTCAAAGGTGAGAATCAGATATTTGGCGCGGCGCTCAATGTCGACAAGTTGATAATCTACCAAACTCACCAAGTCATCAGGCACCGCCCAGCGCAATTTGGGCTGAAAGACGCTAACTTTTTCAACGGTTTGATTGAGCAAAGGTTGCAGACTCGTGGCTGTCGTCTGCACTTCGGGCAATTCTGGCATATGCCGCGTGACTCCTATTTAAAGCATTAAGACTTGTTGTTATTGACGATACGACGCGCCAAGATAATACCATGTTGCTGCTCTAGTTTTGCGAGCAGCTTAGATAACTGACTTAGCCCCGTCACTTCTATGGTAAAATTCAACCGCGCGATATCATCATCCCCGCTTAGGGTATCGACTTGGCGGATATTGACATTTTCTTGGTCGATGATTTGGGTCAGGTCTTTGAGTAAGCCCCGCCTGTCATACGATTCAAGGTATATTTGTACCAATTGGCTTTTGCCTTTATTGCCATACCAAGCGGCACTAATGGCGCGTTCAGGCTCCCGCTCCACCAGTCGTTCGTATTCGACGCAATCACTACGGTGGACGGATACGCCATTGGACTGGGTGATATATCCTGCAATTGACTCACCTTGCACAGGCGAGCAGCAATTTGCCAAGTGAATAGCAATGTTATCCAAGCCATCGACTTCGATTTTATACGCATCTAGCTTGCCTGTGGCTTTGGGGTGAATACTGGGGATAAGCTCAGTATCAGTGACTTCGGGTTCTAAATCTAGATGACGACTGATATGACCGGTCAAATTATGCAATTCAACGTTGCCATTGACTAGTCCTACCAAAATATCATCACTGTTTTTGGCATTAAAAAATTTGACGTAATCATTTAAATCGATACTGTTAGGGTGTACCGACATGCGCGCCAATTCTTTGGTTAATATGTGCTTACCTGTTTCGATATTTTTATCACGGTCTTGCTTATTAAACCATTGGCGCAATTTGCTACGAGCGCGACTGGTATTGATATAACCTAAGGATGCCACTAGCCAATCACGGTTTGGCTCGCGTGATTGCTTGGTAATAATTTCAACTTGTTCGCCTGTTTTGAGCTGATAGGTGAGCGGCACATAGCGTTTGTTGACGCGAGCGGCTTGGGCGCGATTGCCGACATGGGTATGCACATGATAGGCAAAATCAAGCACAGTTGAGCCTTTGGGCAATTCGATGATATCGCCATCACGACTAAACACATAAATCCGCTCAAATTCCCCAAAATCAACGACTTGTTCTTCTTCATCGAGCTCGCCATGCTCATGCTCAACATGTTTATCTAGTACAAATTTTAACGGGTCATGATTGTCAGCATTTTCTTGATTGAGCAATAACTGACGCAGTGAGCTGATTTTTTTGGTCAGATAGTCGTCTTTTTTGTTTTTGGTACCTTCTTTGTAGTTGACGTGTGCACACATGCCAAGTTCAGCTTCATAGTGCATGTCAAAGGTACGAATTTGTACTTCAAGCGATTTGTTCTCAGCAATCACCGCGGTATGTAGCGAGCGATAGCCATTGGTTTTTGGGTTGGTGATATAGTCATCAAACTGTTCGGGAATATAGCGCCACAAACCATGCACCAGCCCCAATACGTGATAACAATCGGCATTGTTATGCACCAGTACCCGCAGTGCGCGGATGTCATATAACTGGTCAAACGACAGTGATTTGAGTTTCATCTTACGATAAATCGAGTAGATGTGTTTGACACGACCGGTGATTTCCCCGTCAATCCCTTGGGCAGCTAACGCCTCACGCAGTTGTTGGGCAACCCGGTCGATATAGGTTTCGCGCTCGCTACGTTTTTCAGAGAGTAATTTGGCGATTTCTTTGTAGCGGTCAGGCGCAAGATAACGAAACGATAAGTCCTCAAGCTCCCATTTAAGCTGTGCAATACCCATACGATGCGCTAGCGGCGCGTAGATTGTCATGACCTCACGCGCGACCCGTTGCTGACGCTCAGGACTAGCATACGACAGCTCTCGCATCGCAAAAGTACGCTCAGCTAATTTGATTAGCACCACGCGCACATCGTTGGTCATCGAGATGAGCATGTTATAAATGCCTGATAACTGCTCGCGCTGGTTGTTATTAAAGTGGTCTTCTAAGCGCTTGTTGTTTTCTATCAAATCAGACAGTCGCCCCAGCGCTAGGGTTTCTTGCACCAGCTCTGCGACTTCATCGCCAAAGGTGGCTTGGATTTGTTTGGGAGTAAAAATTTGGATACGCGCGGCACGATATAACATCGCAGCAACGAGCGTGGCTTCATCTTGGTACAGATAACCCAAAATATCGGCAATCCCAATCCCAGTCAAAAACGCATTAGAGCGGTTGCTTTCGGTACTTAAATCTTGATTTTTGAGTAGTTGACAGGCTTTGGTCAGCTCAGGCAGCTCAGTGAGATGAGCGCGTTTTGCCATCGATGCCAGCCAAGCTTCGGTATCAATGGTATGCTCATCGATGATGTGGCTGGCAGGCTCAGAGACAATGGGCAAGTCAGTATGGGTGAAATGACGCTGGCTGGCAGTGATACTCGCAATCATCGTGGTACTATCATGATCAACGTCTTTTCCATCCAATAGCGGCAAACTTTCTCGTATTTTTACCATGTCAATTCTACACCTTACTTACCAGATTTCCTCAAAGAGCAAAAAAACTAACCTTGTTCATTTAAAATTATCAACTCACTTTCCCTGTGAGTTTTTGTGTGATTAAGTTTGATTTGATACTGCGCTAGCAATAATAAAATATGACAGAGTAGTCGCTATAGCAGCGCGTTTTAGCTATGATAGTGCGTTGGTTTTGGGCGTGTTAACCCTTAAAATAAATGTTAAACGTTAAAATAAAGTAAATGCCATAGTCACTTTATATATCTTAACCGTTTTATATATCATAACCGTTTTGGGGTGCCCATGTTTAGCCATTTAACACTAACTTTATTACGCTTACTCATGTGTTAATTTTATTAAGATGTGTCTATTAGCAAACAATTGCAAGTCAACCCGTCGATAAAATTTTTGTATCACTCAAGTTAGTGTCAGTCAACTGCCCAATCAGTGATTTGCCCGAACTTCAATCCAAACTAGGATAAAACTATCTTGTTCAGTATAGGTGAGTTTAATGAAATTACCATCTCATTTTGTTACAAATGCGACTACTATAGCGTCAGATTTTACCATGACCCGCTCAAAAAGCCTTGCAAACTTTGGTAAAACCCTGTCAATGTTGGCGATAACGCTGACTTTATCGCTTGGATTGACAGGGTGTGATTATTTTCAAACCCAAACCGACGCTAACTCGCCCATTGGTGCCAAACAAATTGCCAAACTGATTCCCAAACGTGGACAAGATAGCAAAAGCTGGGCACAAGACATCAACCAAATTTTTGATACCCTAAAAATAGAAAAAAACGCGCAAAATATTTGTACCGCTGTTGCCATTATTGACCAAGAGTCCAATTTTAAAGCCAATCCGCCCGTCGCGAATTTGGGGCAATCAAGCCTAAAAGCGATGAATGAGGAGTTGGAAGAAAAATTGGGCTCAACGCTAGCCCCGTATTTTCGCACCATGCTAAAAACTGAGCCCACGCCTGACAACAGCTTTGAAAAACAAATCGCTAAAGTCAAAACCGAAGAAGAACTTGACGACATTTATCATCAGATGTTTGCGTATTTTTCAAGCAAATATTATGCCAGCAAACTGAACAGCGTTACCAAATTGGTGGGTGGGGATATCGAAGAAAAATTAGACCCGATTACCACGTTAGGCTCAATGCAGGTGCAAGTAAGTTATGCGCGTGACCATCGCCGGATGAGTGGCAATAACCTTGAACTGCGTAAAGACCTATATAGCCAATATGGCGGATTGTACTATGGTATCCATCGCTTACTACTGTATAAAGCCAATTATCAAGACCCGATTTATCGCTTCGCTGACTACAACTCAGGGATGTATTCAAGCCGTAATGCGGCTTTCCAAAAAATGCTGCACGAGTTATCCAAAGCCGAAATAGACTATGACGGGGATTTATTGATTTATGAAAAAGGCAATAAAATCAGTGCCAATATCAGCCAAAGTGAGCAGGCGCTGATATCAATGATACAACAAGGCATGATTAGCCTGACGGAGCGACAAGTGCGCATGGACTTGGCAAAAGAAAAAAGCCAAGATTTTGAAAATACCGAAACCTATCGCACCATCGGTAGTCTTTACAAAATGAAAACTGGCAAAAATGCACCTACCGCCATCATGCCACAAGTGGTCATCTCTGGGGCAAAGCTTAGCCGTGACTACAATACCAAATGGTACGCTGACAAAGTCAACGTACGCTATTTAAATTGTATGAATAAAGCCAAATTTTAGCGTTTCTCAAATCTTGCAATACTTTCCACATGCCCTGTGTGCGGGAACATATCCATCACGCCCGCGTGGGTGAGCTTGTAGCCTTTGTCAAGCAGCACGGCGGTATCGCGGGCAAGCGTAATCGGATTGCACGACACATACACAATGCGTTTGGCATTGAATTTATCCAGATACTGCATCACTTCTAAGGCACCTGAGCGAGGTGGGTCAATCAGCAGTGCATCGACTTGCCCAACCCAAGGCTCACTCGAGAAATCTTTGGTTAAATCTTGGGCAAAAAAGTCGGTATGGTGCAAGCCGTTGGCGGAGGCATTCATTTTGGCGCGCTGTGTCATCTCACTGCTACCTTCCACCCCAATCACAAAGCCAGTTTCACCCACTTGACGTGCCAGTGGCAGACTAAAATTGCCCAAACCGCAAAATAAATCAAGCACTCGCTCGCCTGGCTTCAAATCTAACAAATCAATTGCCAGCTTGGTCATTTTACGATTGACTGACAAATTGACTTGGGTAAAATCCAGTGGTGAGAATTCAAACGTCACATCAGACTCTGGCAACCGATAAAACAAACCGCCCGTCGGTGGCACGGTCAGGCTTGATGGGCGCGCATGGGCAGTATTTTCATACAATGGGTCAATACGATGTACCGTGTCGCTACCTTTGGGCTGTAAGAATAACTGCCAGTTACGCTCGGCAAAAAAAGCTTGCAGTTTTGCGATATCATGCTCACCTAAAGCCACCATATGACGGACAATAACGGCAATTGATTTTTTGCTATCGATAACATCATCAAGCGTTTCACCCATCGCTAATTCAAGCTGTGGAATATGGTCACGGGCGTCAAGCGAGCTAATAAGCGCTTTTAAGTTCTCAATTTCAAAGCCGACACGCGGGTCAAGTATATGGCATTCATTTAAATTTGCCAAAAAATTACTGGCGCGCTCACGAAAACCGACCAATGCTGTGCCTTTTTTCTCAACATAGCGCACGCCCATACGTGCCTTGGTGCGGTAGCCCAAACGGTCAGCAACCAATGGGGGAAGCCAGTTTTCAGGCTGGATATGGGCTTGGTGTTCGAGCAGCTCTGCCAGTACCGATTGCTTAAATTGAATCTGCCCATCGGGTTGCCAGTGCTGTAAGCTACAGCCACCACACACCCCGAAATGCGGGCAAGGTGGGGTCGTGCGTTGAGGGTTTGGGTTTGCCAACACTTCAAGCGCGTCACCTTCTTCCATACTTTTACGTGAGCCTGTGATTTTGACGCTCACGGTCTCGTTGGGTAGCGCAAAGCTGACGAATACTTTTTTGCCATGTTTATCAAGGTGATGGTCGGGTTGGTCACCGTAAGTTGCCACGCCCCTTCCGTCATGGGCAAGGTTGGTCACTGTTAGGGTAACGGGTGGGGCGTCTTGCAAACGTTTACGCACCCGCGCGGTGGGTTTGATTTTTTTGCTTGGGTTTTTGGTGAGTTGCGAAGACGGAGTTTGGTCAGCGGTAGCGTTTGACATTTATTAAAAAACCTATTTAATCGAGGGTCAGTGTAAATATTTATTACAAAATTCATCAAAATTTTGCGGTTATGATAGCTTAAAATGGATTTTTTTTATATCAATACCTGACTTTACATCGCTCAAAGAAGAAGGTTTGGATGTGATTGCATAACTGGTCATCACTTATCATAGGGCATTCTTTAAATGCTTTAAAATTTTACCACTAACAAATGAGCCAAGTGGTTATTTTTAAAAAGCAAAGTTGTGCTATGATGGTGTTTTATCCGTTAGCTATATAGGTTAATCGACACCATCATGCACGAACTAGAACTCAAGTTTGCTGTCCCAAGCTATCAACAAAGCGTCTTAAGAAAAAACATCGACACCAAAACTGCGCGGCAACAGCGGCTATCGGCGTATTATTTTGATACCCCCAATCAAGACCTTGCCAAAAAAGGCATTGCCCTGCGTATCCGCTTTGAAGACAGCCAGTGGGTACAAACCCTCAAAACAGCGGGTGATGGCGTTGCCAAACGCGTTGAGCTCAATACGGTGCTAAGCCTGACGAGTACGCCAGATACCCTTGATGTTAGTAGCCTTGTGCCCGATGTTTCACTGATTACAGAGCCAACAGTCGTAGCGCAGCTGACTAGCATCATGCCGCTCGACCAGCTTGCTCAAGCCTTAACTGTGCAATATTTTACCGATGTGCAGCGCATTTCTCGCCAAATTAAGAAAAACAACAGCCGCATCGAAATCGCTTATGATATCGGCAAAGTTGGCATAGGTCGCCTAACCTCACGAAAATCCGCCAATAATCATGGGTTAACCCAATCGGATATTCATGAAATTGAATTTGAACTCCTTGAAGGTGACCCAAGTGATTTGATTGAGGTGGCTAAAACTTGGTGTAAGAAATACAAATTATATTTATCAACCGTTACCAAAGCCCAGCGGGGTAGTCTGCTACTCGCGAATAAGCAATTTGCCCAGCCTGTCAAAGCGGATTTGGCTGTGCTGCAATTACACAAAGGCATCAGCCAATTTGCGTTTTTGCAGGCAGTGGTCAATAACTGCCTAGTGCAGATTTTGCCCAACGCCTCTGCAATTGCTGAAGGCAGCCCCGATGGCAACTTAGTACATCAACTGCGTGTCGGTATTCGCCGTTTGCGTACTGCCCTCAAACATTTCAAATTTGCCCAAGATTATATCGACCCAAATTGGCTGATGGTACTCAAACAAACCTTTAGCCTGTTAGGGGAGTATCGCGATAAAGAAATCTTGCAAATAAAAACCCAGCCCCTGCTAGAATCAGTCGGTGCACCGCATGTCGAGTGGTCAACGGCAGTCGATATCATGCCGATTGATGCCGTCAGAGCCAATGATTTTCAAATTCTGCTCTTAGAGCTGATTGGTTTTACCCATTTGCCCGTACCTGCGGATAATCCAAAAGCCAAAGCCCCAGTTGCCAAAAAGTTAGAAAAATTATTTACCGCGATTGCTGCGGCGAGTGATAAATTTGCCAGTCTTGATACTGACAGCCAGCATGGTGTCCGTAAAGACCTCAAAAGCCTGCGGTATGTCAGTGAATTTGCTGCGCCGCTTTTTGCTAGCCAAACCAATGGCAAAAAAGGAAAAAAAGCGACTAAGCTCAACGCCTTTTTGCAATACTTAGAGCCTGCACAAGACGTACTCGGTGAGTATAATGACAATGTGGTCGGTCATGCTAACTATCTTGAGAAAGCCAAAACCGACCCGAATGCGCTATTTGCGGTGGGTTGGTTTAGCGGGCGTGAGCAAGCCAGTAGCGAGCAATGCGCGGTGAGTCTAAAAACAGTGAAAAATGCGCCAAAGTTTTGGTCATAGTTTGGCTTGATTGTATGTATGTAAATAATAGAGAATAAAATAAAAGTGCCTGTAAAAGTGGCTGATGCCTGTAAAAGTTCCTGAGTAGAAAGCACCAATCAGTCAATCACTATATTACTAGTTGGATCAGTCATGGACGACATCATTCAGCCGCTAATCTCGATACCGACCACAGAAACCATGATGTATATTGTCGGTTTTGTGGAATTTTTATTGAGCTTTGCTTTTGCCTTATTATGGTTTATCTGTTTTTCAAATTATGATAAGCAGTCTCGCATTATCAAGAAAGTCATTATTGCCCATGCAGTAGGCTGGCTTGTATTAATATTTGTAGGTCTGTTGTTGATTCCGAACGAGCGTGCTGGTAGCTACTTGGATGTTTATGCCAACCTTGCTTTAGCCAATATCGGATTTATGATGGTGTTGGCGGGTGTATGTGCTATGCTCATCGCAAGTGTTCCCAAAACAGGCATTGCCTTTACGTTATTGCTTGCCGTTGTGTTCTCTGCGATTGGGGGTAAGGGCATTGGCGATTTTTTATCCCCCACACCGATGCACGCCAAAATCGATTGGATGAGTTTTAATGACACGGATTCCAAATTAAGTAGCCTGCATGTCGGCATTGAACATAGTGATTTGCAACAAGCGCCTTCTACCCAATTGGCTAAAACACTGCAAGAACATGGCTGGCTTGATAACATCACCTTTGCAAACCCAGAGAATTTAACGCCGCCCATTGCCATGGATTTGGTACAAGCGCCATATTCTGGGTATTTATACCTGCCTGAAGAATATGGATTTACGCGTTATGGCAAAATGCTGTTTGGCGTTTTATCGGCAAGTTGGCTGATTATTTTGTTCTCTGCCCTGATGTTACTGCTTAAGGCTAGCAAACAGCTACCGAAAAAGAAGCTTGATTGACCCAATTTTTTAGTGATTGGCAATCAAATTTATATAAAAAAGCCAATACCGTCAGATATTGGCTTTTTGCTTTTATTGTAACGCCTATCAAAACGCGTATTGGAAAATTATTTTCCGTAAACTTTTAAGCGTTTTTCGATAGGTTCAAAGGTTTTTTCACCTGCTGGGGCGGCGATACCACCAAATACCATCTGCGCAATGAGTTTCCAGTTGCTATCGATGTTCCATGTTTCTGCCACTTTTTCATCAATCACGCCATTATAATGCTGTAAGTTTGCACCGATGTTGAGCGCGGCTAAGGCGTTCCAAATCGCATATTGGTGCATGGCACTGGTGTGTTCTGCCCATACTGGGAAATTATGCGCATAAAGTGGGAATTGTTCTTGTAAGCCTTTGACCACTGATTGGTCTTCAAAATACAAGATAGTCCCTGCACCGGCTTTAAACATGGCCATCTTATCGGCAGTTGATTTGAATTTTTCATCATCATTCACCATAGCGCGTAGCAAATCTTCGGTGATTTGCCAAAGTTTTTGGTGGTCTTCACCAAACAATACTACCAAGCGGCTTGACTGTGAGTTGAATGAAGAGGGGGTGTGTAACACGGCATGTTCAACCAGTTTAACTACCTCATCTTTTGAGACAGGCAATTGGTCATTGAGCATATAGATAGAACGGCGAGTTTCTGCGATAGTGTGTAAAGTTTCAACTGACATAATCAGCTCCTTTTCATTGTTATTTGATAATCAATCTACCTTATTAAAGCCGATTGATGTGACACGGTTATTATATGCCTAAAATACTAATAAATAAAAACTATTTTGTAATTTTTTTTAACAAATAATCATATTTATTAATTTTTTCTAATATATTATTAAGGTTAACTTTGATAAATTTAAGGCAAAATTTCGACCGCTGTACCAATATCCACTTGGTCATACAGTGCAATAATGTCTTGATTGCGCATACGGATACAGCCATGAGAAAGCGGAATGCCCATTGGCTCAGTATTGGGCGTCCCATGAATGTAAATGTAACGCGCCTTGGTATCGCACACCCCTTGCTCATTGGCGCCTTTGTTAAATCCCTCTTCATAGCCATCTAACCACAAAATCCGCGTCAAAATCCAGTCTCGATTGGGAAATGTGGTTGCCAAATGATCGTCATAAATTTCGCCGGTAAATTGACGTGCCACAAATACACTGTTGATAGGTAAATTATCACCAAATTTTTCGCTAATCACGTGCGCACCGAGCGGTGTACAGCCAGTATCCTGCAGTTGTCCAATACCATTTTTGGCAGTAGAGATGGGGTAAGTTTGTGATTGGTTACTACTAAGACATAAAGTAAGCTGTTGTTTTTCAATTGAAATAATGATTTTTGGGTAAGACATAATTGACTCGTTCAACATTAAGCTTAGACTATCATAACAAAAAAGCCCATCATATTCATGACAGGCTTTTTAAGAAAAATTTGAAAACATACAAGCACTTATTTAATGTCAGCAGTGGATACCCACAAGGTAGAATCGGCAATGTTCACAAAGCCATTTTTGGCTAATACCCAGCTAAACTTGATGCCTTTGGGCAGGGTCTGCACCACGGGGCATAGACGATTGGGACAAGAACGTACAATCGCATCTTTGTTGGTTTGTGCTCGATGAACGCTATCGGCTTGCGCAGTGAGTGGTAAAACCACCCATACCAAAGCTGCAGCCAAATTTGTCAGTTTATACTTATCAAGAAATGATTTAATGATCGCGCTCATGATTTTTCAGAAAATACAGTCAAATAAATACAGCCAAATAGTGAGAAAATTTTATCAAAAAATTATCTATCAAAACAAAAAAACTATTGTCATATTCACGTAAAAATACTGTGACAATAGGTATAAAAAAACCCAAAAAAGAAAAAGGCCTACGAAAACGTAAGCCTTTTTAATTTGGTCGGAACGGCGGGATTCGAACTCGCGACCCCTTGCACCCCATGCAAGTGCGCTACCAGACTGCGCTACGCCCCGAAAGGTGTACTATTCTACCAAAAATGACAGAATTTGCAATACCAACTTATCCAATTAGTTCTTTTAACAGCTGATTAACTTGAGCCGGGTTGGCTTTACCTTTGGAGGCTTTCATCACTTGACCGACAAGACCGTTAAAGGCTTTTTCTTTACCTGACCTGTACTCATCGACCATCGCTTGGTTGTTTTTCAACACGTCTTCGACAATCGCTTTAATCGCGCCTGTATCGGTTTCTTGTTTTAAACCTTTATCGGCAATGATTTTATCCACGGCTGTTTCATCGTCACCGCCTTCGCCAGCGAATAGGGCGATAAAGGCTTGCTTAGCCAGCTTGCCTGATAGCGTATTGTCTTTGATACGCGCTAGCAGTTTGGCAAATTGGACGACTGAAATCGGGCTTTGCTCAATGGTTTTTTCATCTTTGTTGAGCGCGCCGAGCAGGTCACCCATTATCCAGTTAGCAGCCAGTTTGGCGTTATCATGACCGACTTTTGCGACTACCTGTTCAAAGTAATCAGCCAGCGAACGGCTAGCGGTTAAAATACGGCTATCGTATTCAGGTAAGCCAAGCGCCGATTGAAAACGCTCACGACGTGCCACTGGCAATTCTGGCATGGCGTTTTTGATTTGTTCAAAAGTTGCGGTATCAATATGCACAGGTAAAAGGTCAGGGTCTGGGAAATAGCGGTAGTCGTTGGCTTCTTCTTTGGTACGCATTGAGCGCGTTTCGTCTTTGTCGGGATCGTACAGGCGAGTTGCTTGTATGACTTTGCCGCCGTCTTCAATCAAGTCAATTTGACGCTCGATTTCCACCGTGATGGCGCGCTCGATAAAGCGAAACGAGTTAAGGTTCTTAATCTCACAGCGAGTACCCAAGTCGGCACCGGGTTTTCGTACGGAGACGTTACAGTCGGCACGGAATGAGCCTTCCGCCATAATGGCATCAGAAATACCGAGCCAAGTGACCAACTGGTGAATGGCTTT
The DNA here is from genome assembly GCF_032004885.1 of Moraxella sp. CTOTU47579. NCBI lineage: Bacteria > Pseudomonadati > Pseudomonadota > Gammaproteobacteria > Moraxellales > Moraxellaceae > Moraxella > Moraxella sp. CTOTU47579. The sequence continues at coordinate 93,931 of NZ_DALZOJ010000007.1, read as the reverse complement.
GACATAGGCAACCGCCTCGGCAGCTGAGCGCATATCAGGCTCTGAGACGATTTCAATCAGCGGCGTACCGGCACGGTTTAAATCCACGCCCGTCATTTGTGGCACCGCATCATGCACCGATTTGCCCGCATCTTCTTCTAAGTGAGCACGGGTAATGTGAATACGTTTGGGGTATTCGTTTTTTTCACCTTCATTGACCACGATGTCGATATAGCCTGTACCGACAATCGGGTGCGCCATTTGGCTGATTTGGTAGCCTTTTGGCAAATCGGGATAAAAATAATTTTTACGGTCAAAGGCATTCATCATACCAATTTCAGCATTGACGCCAAGCCCAAACATCACCGCTTTTTCTACCACATCTTTGTTGAGTACAGGCAGCGCCCCTGGCATGGCTAGGTCAACGATATTGGCTTGGGTGTTGGGTTCTTGCCCAAATAGCGTTGAAGCCGATGAGAAAATTTTGGTGTTGGTATTGAGTTGGCAGTGGATTTCGATACCGATAACCACTTCATAGCCATCCACTAAAGGCGCTTGCGGTTTATTTTCGTTTGTCATAACAAGGCTCCTTAGGCTTTGGCGATGGGTGATAGTTGTTGGTGAAAATTAGTGACTTGCTGATACGCATCGGCAGTTTTCAGTAGTGTCTCTTCGTCCCATGCCTTTGCAATCAGCTGTAAGCCCACAGGCAGATTGTCACCATCAAAACCCACCGGATGGCTTAATGAAGGTAAACCGGCTAAATTCACGCCAATGGTATAAACATCTCCCATATAAATTTCGGCAGGGCTAAGGCTTGCACCGATTTTATAAGCCGTCGTTGGCGCAGTTGGGGTGGCAATGACATCACAGCTTTCAAAGGCTTTGGCAAAATCTTGGCTGATGAGGCGGCGCACTTTTTGCGCTTTGACATAATAGGCATCAAAATAACCCGCTGATAGCGCATAGGTACCCATCAAAATACGACGCTGTACTTCAGCACCAAAGCCTTCAGAACGTGAGCGGGTGTATAAATCTTCCAAGTTTTTTGGGCTATCACAGCGGTAGCCATAACGCACCCCATCATAACGCGATAAGTTAGATGAAGCTTCGGCTGGGGCGAGCAAATAATAAGTGGCAAGGGTGATTTCAGGTTTGGTTAAATTCACATCCACCAAGCTTGCACCCAGGGCTTGGTATTGTTTTAATGCCGCTTCTATGCCAGCTTTAACCTCGCTATTTAAGCCATCAGCAAAATACTCGGTTGGGATACCGATGCGTAACCCTTGAAGCGGTTTATCATGGCTGGCATTGGCTTGGCGTTTGCTGGTCAAACTCGCGACAAAATCGGGCACATCTTTGTTGGCAGACGTTGAATCTTTGCTGTCATGACCTGACAACACTTTGAGCAAATAAGCACAATCCTCTGCGGTTTTACCAAAACTGCCAGCTTGGTCAAAACTTGACGCATACGCCACCATGCCATAACGTGAGACACGTCCGTAAGTTGGCTTAATCCCTGTCAAACCACAAAATGACGCAGGTTGACGAATCGAGCCGCCGGTATCTGAGCCTGTGGCAAAGGGCGCAAAACCTGCCGCAACCGCTGCCGCGCTACCGCCCGATGAACCGCCTGGTACACGGCTGATATCCCAAGGGTTGTGCACGGCGCCAAAGTAAGATGACTCATTGTCCGAGCCCATCGCGAACTCATCCATACTGGTTTTGCCAAGCATGACTAAGCCTGCATTTAGGCAGTTTTCAACGATGGTGGCGTTGTAAGGCGCTACAAAATTTTCTAGCATTTTTGAGCCACAAGTGGTTAAAACGCCTTGGGTACAAAAAATATCTTTATGAGCCAGTGGCACGCCTGTCAAGTCTGTACCTTTGCCTTCTGCCAATAATTTATCGGCGGCGGCAGCTTGCGCTAACGCTTGTTCAGGCGTGACTGTGATAAAGCTGTTGATGGCTTTATCATGCTGGGCAATCCGATTGAGAAAGTGCTTGGTAAGTTCGGTACTGCTAAAGTCTTTATTTTTTAGACCTGCTGCCAATTGGGCAACCGAAAACGTATGTAGTTCAGACATAATTTTCACTTATAATTAATTAACAAAAATTTGACAAGGTATTCGATGAGCTGTGGTTTATTCAATGACCTGTGGCACAAGGTATAAACCATCAGCGACACTTGGCGCAATGGACTGATTTAGCTCACGATTGACTTCGACCCCATTACCGCCAATAACATCTTCACGCAGTGGCTGGGTCATATCATGGACATTGGTAAGCGGTGCGATATTGTCAGTATTGACCTCTGCCAAAATATCCATCATCGATAGGATTTTGCTTAGGTCATTGGCATAACTATCTGCCTGCTCAGCGGTCACGCCAAGTCGAGCAAGTTTGGCGATGTTCATAATTTCATCAGTTGAAAGCGTCTGCGACATGATGAGTTCCTTAAGTACAAACAAAAATAAAACGGACAAACAAGGCAAATGTTCGATGCGATTTTAAACCAGCCAATTATAGCAGCAGGCTATAATAAAAGAGGCTAAAACCTGATAAAAACAGTTGCATAAGTTTAGTTACTTTTAATAACAAATTTGAAAAAATAGGGTGATGTGACCTAAATAATTTGTCACAAAAAATTCGTGAATAAAGATAGAATGTGATTAAATCACTATATTTTGCGATATTTTACCGCTATAATCTAGCACTATTCTTACTAAACGCAAATTAATCGCATTAAAGTCACTATTGCCTAAACCTCTTTAAAATCATCGTCACCTTTTTTATATAAAAAAATAGCCTTTTAACTGTTAAGCGTTAAGAGTTTCTTGCTATTTTTTATGTAAAATACAGCAGCGGTAAGCAGCTTGCTTCAGATTTTTTGCTAGTGGGCACAATAGGGTGGTTTTGAAACACGGGCATTAGAAACATCGGTATTAAAAGCTTTTAAATGAACGCTTTTAAAAAATGCGTCGTTGACTCGATATGCGATTAGACACCCCGCTAATTTCTGCTTTGCTTGCAGTGTAGTTTTGTTATCACTGGGAAATGATACATGAGCCTTTTCGGATTTTTATCAAGTAATATCGCCATCGACCTTGGCACTGCCAACACGTTAATTTTCACCCCAGGTAAAGGTGTGGTACTCAATGAACCAACGGTTGTTGCGCTTCGTAGTAACCGTACCCAAAATCCTACCGTTGCAGCAGTCGGTATTGATGCCAAACAGATGCTAGGTCGTACCCCAGATAATATCACTGCGATTCGTCCACTCAAAGACGGTGTGATTGCCGATTTTGAAGTGACCCAAAAAATGCTCAAGCATTTTATCAACAAAGTGAAAGTGAAACGCTTTTTAGCCAATCCAAACGTGATTGTTTGTGTGCCTTGTAAATCTACCTTGGTAGAACGTCGTGCGATTCGTGAAGCGGTTGAATCGGCAGGCGCAAATAAAGCCTTATTGCTTGAAGAGCCGATGGCAGCTGCGATTGGCGCAGGGTTGCCCGTGCATGAAGCCAGCGGTTCGATGGTGGTGGATATTGGGGGTGGTACCACAGAGATTGCGGTGATTGCGCTATCAGGCTGTGTGTATGCCGACTCAATCCGTATCGGTGGTGATGTGTTTGATGAAGCGATTATTACTCATGTCCGCCGCACCCATGGCTGTGTGATTGGTGAAACCACGGCTGAACGCATCAAAACCGAAGTAGGCACGGCAATTGAAGACCCCGAAAACCCCTTGGAAGTGGAAGTGCGTGGTCGTAGCATGGCAGAAGGCGTGCCTAAATCATTTGTGGTGACATCCGCCGAAATCCAAAAAGCCTTAAGTGACCCTATTACTGGTATCATCTCAGGTGTCAAAGCGGCGCTTGAGCAAACCCCGCCTGAATTATCAGCTGATATCGCAGAGCGTGGTATTGTATTAACGGGTGGTGGTGCACTATTACGCAATCTTGATGAACTGATTTCACGCGAGACAGGCTTGCCGGTCACGGTAGCCGAAGACCCACTGACTTGTGTCAGCCGTGGGGGCGGTAAAGCGCTAGAGTTTATCAATAACAAAGCATTGAATATGATTTTTGTCTGATGTTAACTGATGTGTTACCGTTAACCGCTATTTTTTAATAGCGGTTTTATTGCTTTATTGACAAGATGATTTTACGATAGCTTTTTTTAAAAGATTTTTGCTATCCTTATCTGTGTTGTGCCGCTTGCTGTATTGACCGTCACGGATTTTGCTTGGATGTTACTTATGTCACTTACTATTTTTACCCAACAACCGCTTGCCATTCGCAAGACCCTTATTGTGGTGTTTGCGGCGATTGTGCTGATGTTATTGGATAGTAAAAATAGCAGTTGGTTTCAGCCAGTACGTACCGTGACCCATGCCGCCATGCAGCCCATCTATCAAGTATCGGCTTACCCAAGTTTTTTTGCAGGCTGGCTTGATAGCACCATGACCGAAAAAGAAGCATTACGCCGTGAGAATGTCCAGTTAAAAGCTGAGCTGGTGCATGCCAAAGCGCAATTGCAGCAGCAAGATTATCTTGTCGCGCAAAATGCCCGACTGCAAGGGATTTTATCTGCCACCACGCCAGACCAGTTTAATTTGCTGTTGTCGCATGTCATTGGTACCGATAGCAATCCACTGCGGCAAATGGTGGTTATCAATAAAGGCAGCAAAGACGGGGTGATTGTGGGGCAAACGGTGATTGATGAAAACGGTATTCTTGGACAAGTCGTCAATGTTTATCCCGATACCTGCCGTGTGGTGTTAATCAGTGATGACCAACAATCCGTTGCAGTGACTATCAAACGTACCGGGCAAAAAGCTATCGTATCGGGCAAAGGTAATCCGCAGTATTTGGTGCTAGATTATATCTTTAAGGCGTCGGATGTACGCATTGGCGATGAGCTTATTTCATCGGGGCTTGGTGGTCGTATTCCTGCCGGATTTCCCGTTGGGCGCGTGGCAAAAGTAGAAGCCGAGCAAGCGGGGGGCTATGCCAAGATTATGGTGAAACCCGCTGCCAATTTTATCAATACGTCTTATGTTTTACTGCTTCAGCAAAAGGTTTAAAATCACTGATTATGGTCGTCGTTCAGCGCAAAAAAACCAAACAGCATTTATATATTGTGATGGCAATCAGTTTTATCATCTCATCGGTACTTAGTGTGTATCCGCTGTCGGCAGAGATTGCGCTATTTCGTCCGATGTGGATGATCATGATGCTGATTTTTTGGCTGATATTTCAACCGACTTTAATTGGCATAGGATTGGCGTTTGTGGTTGGTTTGTTTGCTGATTTACTCACAGATAGCCGAATCGGTCAGCAAGCCTTATGTGCAGTGTTGGTGGCGTTTTTTATCAAGTTTGTCAGTGGTTATTTACGCCAATTGTCCTCAAACTTGGTATGGCTACTTGCGGGCGCCTGTTTGCTGATTTATCAACTTGGGTTAATTTTTCTGCATTTATTTACCCAAGGGGTGTTTGCTCCCCAATTACTTTATACCGTTGCCGTCAGTACCTTAATTTGGCCGCTGTTAGTCGCTGTCATGCTGCGTTATACGCGATAAGCGTATTGAGAAGTTATTATGTATCAATTTAATGCCACTATACCGATTATCTTGGCGTCCACCTCACCCAGACGGCGTGAGTTGTTAGATCAAGTTGCGGTGCCACATACTTGCGCGGCAGTCAGTATTGATGAAACACGGCTAGTAGAAGAATCGGCGATTGACTATATTGGACGTATGGTGAGTCAAAAAGCGCAAGCCGCTTTACAAGTTTTGCCAACCGCTATGACCGAGTGTGTAGTGATTACCGCCGATACTATTGGCGTATTGCCGGATGGGTCAGTGCTACAAAAACCTAGCGATTTTGCAGACGCTTGTGCGATGTGGCGGCAAATGAGCAATGCCTCGCACCAAGTATGGACCGCGGTGCAAGTGAGCCGAATGGCGCAGCGTGACGGTCAGTGGCAGATGGCTTATACTGAGCGCACTGTGGTGAGAACCGATGTCAAATTTATTGCGCTCACTGACAGCATGATGACGCATTATTGGCATACGGGCGAACCACAAGACAAAGCAGGCGGTTATGCTATTCAAGGACTGGGCGCTGCGTGGGTCAAAGCGATTGACGGTAGTTATAGCAATGTGGTTGGACTGCCGTTGGTGGAAACGTTAGATTTGCTTTCTCAGGCGATGCAAACCCATCAGTAAAAATTTACCCCATAAAAAAGCCATAAGTACAAATCTTATGGCTTTTTTTATGATGTTTTAAAGGGTTAACCCAATGTTGCTTTGACCAACTTTGAAATCAAAGCGGGGTCAGCGCGACCTGCGGTTTTGACTTTCAGCGCATTCATCACAGCGCCCATTTGCTGCATTGAAGTGGCACCTTGCTCAGCAATTTCAGCAGCTACCAAATTGGCAATTTCTGCTTCACTCATGGGTTGTGGCAAGAATTGACTAATCACATCAATCTCAAATTGTTCTTTTTGTGCCAAATCTTCCCGACCATTGACGGCAAAAATAGCGAGCGACTCTTGGCGCTGCTTGGTTTGCTTTTGTAAGATGTCTAGTACACCTGCATCATCGAGCGTTATTTGGCGGTCAATTTCGATTTGTTTTATCACCGCTTGTACGCTGCGTAGTACTTTAACTTTTTCAAGCTCACGCGCTTTCATGGCAGTTTTGACCACATCGGTCAGGGTGTCTTTTATGGTACTCATGGTTTTAACGCTCCTTAATGTTAGCTAATGGCGTTTTTAAAATTGTGGTTAGCAACATAGCATAAAAAAATCCACTTAACAAAGTGGATTTTATCATTTACTGGTATTGGGTTGTCTGTCGACAAATTACCTTAGTAAAGACGAGTTGTGCGTACTGATTCACGTGACATTTTCTTTTTGTAACGTTTTACCGCAGCTGCTTTTTTGCGTTTACGTTCTTGAGTTGGTTTTTCATAGAACTCATGTTTACGTACATCTGCTAAAATACCGGCTTTCTCACAAGCACGTTTAAAGCGGCGAATTGCGATATCTACAGGTTCGTTCTCTTTTACCTTTACTGCTGGCATGTAGACTCCTTAAGTCTAGGCTTATTGATAGACAGTTACCGTGCTATCAACAAAGCGGGGTTAGTGGGTCAGGAACATTAATCCGGCTGTATAGGTGATTATTAGCCAACCTACCCATGGTTTGGCATCAGCTCAGATTAGGATAAAAATAGGTGCGAATTTTAACTAAATATTGAATGTAAGTCAATGTAAATTTTAGCTTTTTAATAAACTGTTAAATTAGAAAATCCTTCTCTTAGCCAATTGCCCTGTTTCATCTAGCCAATAAAAAATTTTTACCCGTTAGCGTAACAAAATACACAATGATAGTAATGATTTAGCAAGGTGGCTTTAAAATGTTATTTTATTCATACCGCAGTAATGCTAATATAGTCACTAATTCTCATGTAATAACAACATACCGCCAAATGTCGCACTAGCCATTTGCCAGTCGGCATTACCACGCAAAATATTACCATGCAAAATAGTTTGTAGGGCTATTAAAAATTTATACATTGATGTGAAATTAGATTTCACCTTATTTGAAAGGAAAAGGTTATGCTACCGATATCAACACGCAATGCCACGCTAGCCAGTCTTATGATTGCCTTGGGCCTTACCATGAGCGCATGTAGTAAGCATGAATCAGCCGAAAGCAAACCAACCGAAGAAATTGCCGCACAGCAAGGTGAAATCGCTCGTGCAAACCATCCCATGCCAGTGGCTTCACAGCCTGCTTCATTTGTGCCACCGACAGCTGCCTCAGCCGCTGCCACCACGACGACAGCAACTGCTACCCCAGTTTCTGCTGATGCTGGCGAAAAATTGTTTGGTAGTGTATGTACCACTTGTCACACAGCAGGCTTAATGGGCGCACCAAAACTTGCTGATAAAGCCGCTTGGGCACCTCGCATTGCGCAAGGTAAAGACACGCTTTATAAACACGCCATCGGCGGCTATCAAGGAAAAGCCGGTGTAATGCCAGCCAAAGGTGGTAGTCAAGCCTCGGATGAGGAAGTAAAAGCTGCCGTTGATTATATGGTCTCAAAAGCAAGCTAATAGGTAATGCGCCATTTATAAAATAAAGGCTATATGTTCAAGCCTATGCAACAACTAGTATCTAGCACTTCACTAAATCCAGTCACTAGCAAAATAGTTGGCTGGTTTTTTTTATACGTTTTTTATACCCAATGTGCTTTGTTTTAACCCGCAGTTTGGTTATGATGAATCACTATGTTCAATCACCAAACCCTGTTAAGAAACCGCTATGACACCTGCCGTTAATCTTGCCAAAAAACTAAAAATCAACTTCCAATTACATGAATACCATCATGACGCGCATAGTGAAAGCTATGGGCTTGAAGCGGCAGAAAAACTACAAGTTGAGCCAAAGCGGGTATTCAAAACCTTGGTGGTGCAAGACGACAATGACAAACTCGCTGTTGCGATATTGCCTGTTGAGCATTTGCTAAACCTAAAAAAAATCGCCAAAGCCATCGGTAGTAAAAAAGCACAAATGGCAGATCCCAAATTGGTAGAACGTACCACAGGCTATGTGCTAGGTGGGGTAAGCCCGCTCGGTCAAAAAAAACGCCTGCCCACGGTCATCGATCAGTCGGCACAACACTTTGCAACCATTTATTGTAGTGGCGGTAGACGCGGCTTGGAAATTGAGTTGTCGCCGTCAGATTTAGCAGGCGCAGTAAACGCCAAATTTGCAGATTTAATTCAAGAGTAAAGGATAACACCATGCCCAATGTCATTATTGAAGTGAGTCACGACCATCTTATTAGTCAGCCTGATAACCTATTAGCACGGGTCAATGATACGTTATGGCAGTCTGGCAGTTTTAAGCTACAAAGTGATATCAAATCACGTATCTACTACCCAAATCAAGTATTGGTGGGACTGACCGATAGCGGAGATGAAGCCTTTGTTATGGCGCATTTTTATCTGATGCCAGGGCGTGATGACGCTACCATTCAATCATTGGCGCAGCGGATTGCCGACGCTATCAAAGCGCATCTGCAGGAATTCGAAAGTGAGGTGCCTGTTGGCAGTTTACAGATTTGTGTCAATTCCACCACGCTAAGCGCCAATTATGTCAAGCAGTATGTCGAATTCAAATAGAGGATTTAGGGATAAAAATTGGCTACTTTAAGGACATTTTTGCTGACTTTTGCCAACTGGTAAGATAGTAAGTTTGGCAACAAAACCTGCAGCGGCGCCGTTGCTAGCCATCAAATTGCGTGCGATGCGGATGGTGTAGTTGCCTGATTGTGGCAAGCAGCCTTGATAAACAATACCGCCTTTGCCCCCATCAACGTTTCCCGTAGGGGATATAATAACACCGACATTGGCAAATTCAGCATAGCCCCTACGAGGCATCAATACTAAGGTTGCGTATTGATTTTTGCTAGCGTTGAATTGATAAAGTAGGCTGTCTTGCTTGGGCGATAATTGACCAACCCACATTTTACTGGTTTGGTTTTTGCCAAAATGGATAACGGTCTGTACGGGTGTAGCATTGAGCGGGTGGGTCATCGCCAATAAAGATAAGATAGTGACCAACTGATAAGGTTTTAAAAATTTTGCCATGTTTTTCGCTTACTATGAAAAATCTGTAAGATACAAATAAGGATACACAAGGGTAAAGATACACAAGGGCTAGCCAATGACTAAACAGTCATTTGCGTTATTCTCAACTTATCGCAAACATAGTAAACTAGTCAAGATTTTGTTTTGTCTGCGGTATGTAAAAATTTTAATAAGCATCTTTTAACAAGCATCTTTTAAAGACATCATATAAAGACATCGTGCAAAACATCATTTTTTCGGTTTTCCCCGTTGATTTCAACATAACTCAAGGAGTTAGCAATGATTTATCAAGGAAATAGCATCTCGGTATCGCTACTCGAAGACGGTATTGCTAAATTAAACTACGATAATCAAACTGAGAGCGTTAATAAATTTGACCAAACCACCATCAAAGAATTTGGCGAAGCAGTCACGGCATTAGAACAATCTTCAGACGTTAAAGGTCTAATCGTTACTTCAGGAAAAAAAGTTTTCATCGCTGGTGCGGACATCACTGAATTTGTTGGTAACTTCAAAAAACCAGAAGGCGAGATTGCTTCTTGGGTACTTGACATCAACAAAACATTCAACCGTTTTGAAGATTTGCCTTTCCCAAAAGTTGCGGCAATCAATGGCGCATCAATGGGCGGTGGTACAGAGATGACGTTGGTGTGTGACTACCGTGTCATGAGTGACAAAGCGAGCATCGGTTTGCCCGAAGTTAAATTGGGCATCTTCCCAGGCTTTGGTGGTTCAGTGCGTTTGCCACGTATCATCGGTATCGATAACGCGCTTGAAATCATTGCAACTGGCGAAGCACAAAAACCAGCCGCTGCATTGAAAGTCGGTATGGTGGATGCGGTTGTTGCCGCTGACCAGTTAGAGGCTTCAGCGATTGATTTAGTCAAAAAATGTATCGCAGGCGATCTAGATTGGAAAGCACGCCATGACGAAAAAATCAATCCAGTCAAATTAAACGCCCTAGAACAAGCGATGGCATTTAACTCAGCCAAAGGTGTACTGTTCTCAAAAGCCAATCCAGCGCAGTACCCAGCGCCAAAAATCGCGTTAGAGTCTATCGAAAAACACGTGAACCTACCACGTGACAAAGCGTTAGAAATTGAATCTGCAGGTTTTGCAAAAGCAGCAAAAACCCCACAAGCAGAAAGCCTAGTCGGTCTATTCTTAAACGACCAAGCCGTTCGTAAACTCGCTAAAACGCACAGCGCCAAAGCGCATGATATTAAAGAAGCCGCTGTATTGGGCGCAGGTATTATGGGTGGCGGTATTGCTTACCAAGCCGCCTCAAAAGGCTTGCCAATCATCATGAAAGACATCAAGGCAGAGCAGCTTGACTTGGGTATGAGGGAGGCCAGCAAACACCTATCAAGCGGTATGGCACGCGGTAAAGTAACCCCAGCACAAATGGGCGAAACCTTAAGCCGTATCCGTCCTACGCTCAACTACGGTGACTTTGGTGAGACTGACATCGTGATTGAAGCGGTTGTTGAAAATCCAAAAGTTAAACACGCGGTATTAAAAGAAGTTGAAGGGCTAGTTAAAGACAACTGTATCCTCGCATCTAACACTTCGACCATCTCTATCACCTACCTAGCTTCGGTACTAGAGCGCCCAGAAAACTTCGTCGGTATGCACTTCTTTAACCCAGTCCATCGTATGCCACTGGTTGAAGTAATTCGTGGTGAAAAATCCAGCGAAGAAGCGGTGGCGACTACGGTAGCGTTAGCAGAAAAAATGGGTAAAGTGCCAGTGGTGGTAAATGACTGCCCAGGTTTCTTAGTTAACCGCGTATTATTCCCTTACTTCGGTGCGTTTGACTTATTGATCAAACAAGGTGCTGACTTTGTTCAAATTGACAAAGTCATGGAAAAATTTGGCTGGCCAATGGGTCCTGCCTACTTGATGGACGTTGTGGGTATCGACACAGGGGTTCATGGGGCAGAAGTCATGGCGGAAGGCTTCCCAGACCGTATGAAACCAGACTATAAAGTGAGCGGTCAGATATTGTTTGAAGCCAATCGCTTAGGTCAAAAAAATGGCGTTGGTTTCTACAAATATGAAACGGATAAAAAAGGCAAGCCAGTTAAAACTGCCGATCCACAAACCGTTGAATTATTAAAACCATTTATCGATGCGCCAAAACAGTTTGAAGACCAAGAAATCATCGATCGTCTGATGATTGCATTATGTAATGAAACGGTTCGCTGCTTAGAAGATAACATCGTATCGACGCCTGCAGAAGCAGACATGGCGATGATTATGGGTATTGGTTTCCCGCCATTCCGTGGTGGTCCATGCCGTTACATCGACCAAATCGGCCTACAAAATTACCTAGCCCTTTGTGACAAATACGCAAGCTTAGGTAAAGCCTATGAAGCGCCACAAATGATTCGTGATATGGCGGCAAATGGTAAAACTTTTTACCCACAAGCGTAATCGACGATTATAAATTTTAAGGAGAATAGAATGACTACATTAAGTCCAAAAGATGTCGTGATTGTCGATGGCGTTCGTACCGCAATGGGCAAATCAAAAAATGGTATGTTCCGCAATGTACGCGCTGATAGCATGTCTGCGGAGCTTGTTAAAGCCTTGGTAGCGCGTAACCCGTTTGATACCAAACTTGTAGAAGATGTCATCTGGGGCTGTGTCAACCAAACCCTAGAGCAAGGTATGAACATTGGTCGTAACATCGGTTTATTGGCTGAATTACCACGTACTACGGCAGGTCAAACGGTCAACCGTCTATGTGGTTCATCAATGCAAGCGCTTCACACCGCAGCGGCACAAATCATGACTGGTCAAGGTGATGTGTTCATTATCGGTGGTGTTGAGCATATGGGTCACGTGGGCATGATGCACGGTATTGACATCAATCCAGAGGCTTCAAAATACTATGCAAAAGCCTCTAACATGATGGGTTTAACCGCTGAAATGCTTGGCCGTATGAATAACATCAGCCGTCAAGAACAAGATGCGTTTGGTGTAGAATCACATCGCCGTGCCTGGGAAGCGACACAGCAAGGTCGTTTCAAGAACGAAATCATCGGCATTGAAGGTCATGACGAAAACGGTAACCTACAACTTTGCACTATCGATGAAGTGATTCGTCCCGATGCCAACCTACAATCATTTGCGGCATTACGTCCCGTATTTGACCCTAAAGGTGGTACCGTGACAGCTGCCACGTCATCTGCCTTGTCTGACGGTGCATCTGCAATGCTTATCATGTCTGCACAAAAAGCCAAAGACTTGGGTTTAACACCGCGCGCCCGTATTCGCGGTATGGCAGTTGCAGGCTGTGACGCGGCTATCATGGGTTATGGTCCAGTACCTGCTACCCAAAAAGCCTTAAAACGCGCTGGTATGAGCATTGACGATATGCAAACCATCGAACTTAACGAAGCATTTGCCGCACAAGGCTTATCGGTTCTTAAAGGCTTAAACCTACAAGACAAACTAGACATCGTTAACCTAAATGGTGGTGCTATTGCATTAGGTCACCCACTAGGCTGTTCTGGTGCACGTATCACCACCACGCTATTAAATGTGATGGAACAACAAGACACCCAAATTGGTCTTGCCACCATGTGTATTGGTCTGGGTCAAGGTATTGCCACCATTATTGAACGTGTATAATTATTTTGTTATTAAAAAAACCCTTGATTTCAATCAAGGGTTTTTTTACGTGTGTAGTTTTTTACCCATTTTTTTACCAATGTTTTCTTATCCCTTTTTCTTTATCATATTTCTTTATTACCGTTTCTTTATCAATGTTTGTTTGCTAGTATTGCTTTACCATAAAGTCTAAGAAATTTTTTGCCAAATCTGTTATGTTGTCTAGATAAAAATAGATAAATATGGGTGTATTGTGAGTTTATTCCAAAATCTACTAGTTATTTGTATATTAGTATTGATTTCCAGTTTTTTCTCCATTTCCGAAATTGCCTTGGCAGGTGCTAGGCGCATCAAGCTAAAGTTGTTGGCAGAATCGGGTGACAATCGCGCCAATAAAATTTTACATTTACAAGAAAATTCTGCCGAATTTTTTGCCACCTCACAGATTGGGCTAAATGCCGTGGCAATTTTGGGCGGTATTGTCGGTGAGTCTGCGCTTCGTCCCTACTTTATTGACCTTATTTCCCCCTTTTATCAAGGCAAAATGCTCGATAATATCGGTTTTGTGATGTCATTTTTGCTGGTCACTTTGTTGTTTATTTTGTTTGCCGATTTAATTCCTAAACGCATTGGCATGATTAACCCAGAACGGGTGGCGTTAGCGGTGATTGAGCCTGTACTGTTGTCAATCAAAGTATTTAAGCCGCTGGCTTGGATTATCAATGGGCTGGCAAATCTGATTTTTAGAATTTTTAAAGTCAACATGGTGAGAGAAGAAAATATCACCTTTGATGATGTTTCTGCTGTGGTGGATGCAGGTGCACAAGCGGGGGTGTTGCTCAAGCAAGAACATCACTTTATCGAAAACGTTTTTGAGCTTGAAGAACGTAACGTGCCCTCTAGCATGACCACCCGTGAGGATGTGGTGTATTTCATCCTTGGGGAGTCCGAGCAAAGTATCCGCCAAAAAATCGCCAGTTACCCATATTCAAAATTTTTGGTATGTAAAGACAATATTGATGAAGTGATTGGCTATGTCGATACCAAAGATATCTTGGTAAAACTTCTTAGTAACCAGTCGCAAATTTTGCTCAATGAAACTACGATTCGTAATGTATTAATCATCCCCGATACATTAACCTTATCCGAGCTGCTAGACCGTTTTCGCTCCAGTAAAGAAAAATTTGCTGTGGTGATGAACGAATATGCGCTCATTGTCGGTGTCATTACGCTATCTGATATCATGATGACAGTGATGGGGGATTGGGTCGCACCGATTGAAGATGAGCAGCAGATTATCCAGCGTGATGAATTCTCATGGCTGATTGAAGGTACCACACCGATTGAAAACGTCAAACATGCGCTCGGTATCGAAGATTTTCCCGATTGGGACAATTATGAAACTTTAGCAGGTTTTATGATGTACAAACTGCGCAAAATTCCTCGCCCTGCGGATTTTGTTGAATATCAAGGTTATAAATTTGAAGTAGTCGATATTGATCATCATAAAATTGACCAGTTACTTGTGACGCGTAATTTCAAAGATGAAGAAGAGCACATTATCAGTGATAGTTAGTCAAAGTGATTGAGTAATACGGCCGCTTTGACTTGAAATTGATTAACTTTTTTCACGTTTCTTGTTAAAGTAGTTCATGGTTTCACCAAATCGTGAACTTTTTTCTTTTGGGCTTGGCAAACGGTAAAATTATTTTATGCTTGAAATCCGCCACCTTCAATTATTGACCGCACTACGTGAGCAAGGCTCGCTTGCTGCCGCGGCTGAGGACTTGTATGTCACTGCGTCAGCGGTGTCCCATCAGCTCAAAGAAATTGAAAACTATTATGGCGTTAGTCTGGTCAATCGCCGCTCAAGACCGCTAAGCTTTACCCCAGCAGGCAAAGAAGTACTCAAACTTGCGGACAGTGTGCTACCGCAATTTAATCGTACCACCGCCAACCTTAAAAGACTGGGTCGTGGTCAAACGGGACAATTACGTTTGGCCTCGGAATGTCATAGCTGTTTTGATTGGTTGATGCCTATTCTTAATCGTTATCGCAGGGAATGGCAAGACGTTGAGCTGGACTTTAGCTCAGGCTTTGAACCTGAGCCTCACCAAATGTTACTCGATGAAGAAATTGATGTGCTTATCACAGCCAGTCGCTTACCCTTGGAGGGAATCAGCTATCTGCCGTTATTCCAATATGAAAGTCGCTTGGTGTTGTCACCGACGCACCCATTGGTCGATAAAAAATCGCCGATTTTGCCAGAAGATTTGATTGATGAAACGCTCATCGTCTATCCTGTGGAGGCCAAGCGCCTTGATATCATCGCGCATTTTTTTGCCCCTGCAGGACTTGCGCCCAAGAAACTAAGAACCACAGAATTGACCGCGATGTTAATTCAGCTGGTTGCGAGTGAACGAGGGGTTGCCTCGTTACCGAATTGGGTGGTCAATGAATACGAAAAAAAAGGCTGGGTCATATCAAGGGCATTGGGGGAAGGCGTGTTTTGCCAGCTTTATGCGGCGACCCGTACCACAAGTAAAGAGGTGGCTTATATCCAAGGGTTTTTGGATTTACTGCCAGAGATTAGCCATAAATCAACATTACCCGCCCATCATCGAGCCTAATTGATTAAACCTAATCAATTAAAAATGCTGGGTGTGACATTACAACACTTATGTTGATGTATGCCACAGCCAAATTACATACCAACACACGCCAACAAAAGACACACCAACAGAAGCCAAAGCGAGCTCACCCAAAGTAGAATGGGATTACTTTGAAACTAGGTTAACCTCTTCAGGGGCGATATGCGTTGTCGCTAATACCGTAGGCTCATCATATTCAACTTTTTCAGTCACCAATTCTTCATGACGCAATGTCACAGGAATTTGCGTTTCATGACTGACGTTTTGGGTCATTAACTGTACTTTTTCCGCCACAATGGTTTCAATATTCACTTTCGCTGTTTGTTGAAGTAGAGGAATCTCAATCGGGGTATCGCCTAAAGTAATCGCTTGCCCATTCACCATCAACTGTGGCACATTGACGTTATTAGTAACCACACTAACTAAATTATCATGAGGCGCGTTAGCCTGGGAAAATACATGTTCAATCACTAACACTTCTTGATTGAGTGTCACAGGAACGTTAACCGTTTGGCTGATGATTTTTTTTGATAATTTAATATTGTCTTTGATAAATCGCTCAATTTGCACTTGGGGGCGTTCAGCTAATAGCTCTAAGGTGTTAGTGGTATCTTCACGAAGATCGACGGTTTTAACAATGTTATCATGAGTATGGGTATCATTAGTGTCTAGTTCGGTAGTATTTGTCATCGGGTTTTTCATAAAGTGTTTTCCATTGCAAAGTTATTGTTCCAAAATCCTGTAATAATATATAACAACCACAAAAAAGGCAGATGAAATCATCTGCCTTTTTCAAGCCAATGGCAACACCGTTGGCAGAAGTTAAACTTTATAGTAATTAATTCTAATGATATTAATTATTAAAGTTTACGGGGCGCATTTGGATCAATTGCAGGTGATACATTACCATCGACGGTATCAACACCCGTTACACGCTCAACGCCATCTTTTTGTACATCTAACTCTTCACGGCGAACGGTTTCATTAAAGGTCTCAGTGCGAGTTTGTGCCACTTTATCTACGTTAACTTCTTCAGTGACATAAGTTTGTTTGTTAACATTTGCACGTTCTGCTTCAAGTTCAACCTCAATAGTAGCATTGTCATTATCACCAATGCTGCGATCAGTAGGTTTATTAACTGGTGTACGCTGGATATGCGCTTGTTCTTCAGTTAATTCAACGTTGACAGTGCGTGGCTCAGACACAACGTGTTTACCAACTTTTAGTAAACCCGCTACGATTTTGTCTTTATTGACTGAAATGCGTTCTTCAAGTAACTGTAATGTATTAGGTGATTGGTAATCGTTATCAGTAAGCCTAACAGGTGTGGCAGCACGGTCAAATACGTGACGGTCACGAACCGTTTGTTCTTCAATACTGTAGTTGTAGTCAGGATCGTAGCTATCCATTGTTTCAACAGTATCTCGGCTGAGCGAATCAAAGTATACATTGTCATCTTGAATACGAGCTAGACCCGCTGGTACTAAAACTTCTTTCGAGCTAAACCAGCCACCTACATCAACAATGAAATAGCGAATACGGCCTGTGCTCTCATCAACTAAAGCACCTTGAATACTACCCACTTTGTCGCCATTGGCGCCATAAGCGTTTTTACCAGTTGGATCAAAATAATCGTTACCTAAAAGGTCAACGTGGGTGTCTTGGATATCGCGTAAACGTATTAAACTTGCCATGGAAAAATCTCCTTTAGATATCTTATTGTTTATTTTTTATTAAGGTAGTTAAGTTAAAAACTAAATAAATATAAGATAGTTTTTTATAGTTAAATGAAAATTGTTATAATAAAATTTTTAAAATTCAACAAATTAGATGTTTCACAGCTACTTGGTTGTTGCAACAGATGCTTGATTGTTGAAATCGCCGATGATAAAAACGATGAAAAATGCCATACGCTTAATCGTTCGACTTGCAAACAAGATTACTGAAAAAAGCTCCCATTAAGTAGTAGGATTTGATAAATTTTTGTTTAGAGGGTGTAATTGGCAGTTGTCTTAAGTAACTTTTGCAACCAAGCGTAAAAAAAATTGGCTTTTAGCAATAAATTAAAAACATATAAAAAAAGTTGGGTAGAGCACTTAGCGCGAAACACCATTGCCCACCCAATAAGGCGTTATAAAAGATAAGTAATAAAAAATAATGAGTTATCAACATATATATTAGGTGATTTTCAATGACAAAATATCAGGGCAAAATAACCCGCTGGCAAGATGACAAAGGCTTTGGATTTATTGAGCGGACGGATAACAATTTACAAAACTCAGCCATCTTTTTTCATATCAGTGAATACCGAGCAAACCAACGTCCTGTGCTTAATGAAGCGGTAGTTTTTGAAATAGGGCAAGGCAGAGATGGCAAACCCTGTGCTATCAACGTGCAGCAACAGACGTTTGTCAGACAAAAAATTGCCCAGCAACATGCCCGCCAAGTTCGTCAAGCTCAAAACGATCTTAAAAATCAAACATTACTCACGTGGGTGGCTATTGGGGTGCTGTTTTTTGTGTTACTGACCGCTGTTGTGCTGGTTAAGCACTTACCCTTATGGATTATTGGTTGGTATTTTGCGATAAGTTTGGCGACCTATCTGCTATACGCGCATGATAAAAAAGCTGCACAAAATGGAGATTGGCGCGTGCAAGAAGCGTCACTCCATAAATTAGCTTTTGCTGGGGGTTGGGTAGGGGCGGCGTTTGCCCATTGGTTATTGCGCCATAAATCAACCAAGCCAGAATTTCGTAGGGCTTTTTACTTAACAGTGATCGGGAATCTCTTAGCTTTGGCAATCATAAGTTATATCAACCTAAAAATCAAATGATTGCTTGATAGATTGATGGTTATAGGTCGATTGTTGAGCAAAAAAAATCCCTAATCTAGCTTAGGGATTTTTTTTGCATAAGACAATTAGATTAATTCAATGGCTAAGGCAACGGCTTCACCGCCACCGATACATAGGCTAGCAATGCCTTTTTTACCGCCTGTGCGTTTGAGTGAGTTGATGAGTGTGACTACGATACGCGCACCCGATGCCCCCACGGGATGACCCAATGCACAAGCACCGCCTTCGATATTAACCTTAGCATGATCAAGGTCATTTTCTTGCATAGCAAGCATGGTTACCATGGCGAATGCTTCATTGATTTCCCAAAGATCAACGTCTTCTTTGCTCCAGCCAGCTTTTGCTAAAACTTTTTTCACACACTCGATGGGTGCGATGGTAAATTCGCTTGGGTGCTGTGAGTGAGTGGCTTGGGCAACGATACGTGCGACTGGTTTTAAGCCTTTTTCTTTGGCTTTGTCTTCTGACATCAATACAACGGCGGCTGCCCCATCAGAGATTGAGCTTGAGTTAGCAGCAGTGACTGTACCGTCTTTTGAGAACGCAGGTTTTAAGGTTGGGATTTTGTCTACATTGGCTTTACCGGGTTGTTCATCCGTGTCAATGACTACATCGCCTTTACGAGTTTTGACAGTAACCGGAACGATTTCGTTTTTGAAGTGACCTTCATTGATGGCGGTGTTGGCGCGTTTTAGCGATTCAATAGCAAATGCATCCATCGCCTCACGTGTGATACCCCGTTTATCTGCCATTTCTTGCGCAAATGCACCCATTAACTTGCCGGTATCAGCATCTTTAAGACCATCTAAGAACATGGTGTCTTTGATCTCGCCATCACCCATGCGATAACCACCACGTGCTTTTGGTAGCACATAAGGGGCGTTGGTCATTGATTCCATACCACCTGCTACCACGATATCAAATTCGCCGCTACGAATTGAGTTGGCACCGAGCATAATGGCTTTCATACCAGAACCACAAAGTTTGTTGACATTGATTGCGCCTGTGGCATCTGGGATACCTGCTTTACGCATCGCTTGACGCGCTGGGCTTTGACCTGCACCCGCGGTTAAGATACAACCCATGATAACTTCGTCAATCTCTTCTGGTTTTACGCCGGCACGGTTGACGGCTTCTTTAATCACGGTTGCACCAAGCTCTGGCATTGATACTTCGTTCAAATCACCTTGGAATCCACCCATTGGGGTGCGAACGCCATCCACGATTACGACTGAATTTTCCATATTAAATTTCCTTTGAGTTAGGGTTTCTGTTGTCACAAGCAAACTACGACCTAAATCACTAGGGTCTATAAACAGGGTTGTAAACGGCAACCATGCCAATCACAATAGATGTTTTAAGTTTTGCTAATGCGATACATTTCATATTATCATAGTTAAAATGTAAATTAAACTACTGAAAATACTGTAAAATATACCAGTCGAGTCTACCTAAATTTTACTGCATTAACTCATCCAACCGAATGCGCACCACCTTATCTGTCACGGTATCTAACGCTTCGATTTTAGCAATCGCTTCATTCATATTGCGCTCAACGACGGGGTCAACCATAATAATGACTGGCAAATCAGTGCTAGTATCATCATGTGCTGGCTGTTGCAAAATTGCATCAATACTAATTTTAGACTCACTTAAAATGCGGGTGACTTCTGCTAGTACACCTAAATCATCTTTGACCTGTAGGCGCAGATAGTAGCCTGTGATCATTTCATCGCTCGATAAAATACGTGTGTTATTGAGTGTCTCAGGCTGGAATGCCAGATGCGGCACCAAATTTGCGGTTGAATCATTGGTCTCTGCAAGGGCGCGTACCATGTCCACCACATCTGCCATCACGGCTGATGCAGTTGCCCCCGCCCCGGCACCCGAACCGTAATACAAGGTTTGTCCGACAGGCTCTGCGTCAACCATGATGGCATTTTTTACCCCATTCACATTGGCAAGTAACACCTGTTTTGGAATCAAAGTCGGGTGTACACGTAATTCAATACCTTCTTCGCCACTGTCTAAAATACGACGTTTGGCAAACCCTAAATGCTTGATACGATAGCCAAGCTCGTTGGCATAACGCACATCTTGCTTGGTGATTTTGGTAATGCCTTCACAGTAAACTTTGTCAAATTGTAGTGGGATACCAAACGCGATTGATGCAAGTAGCGTTAATTTATGCGCAGCATCAATCCCTTCGACGTCAAATGTCGGATCGGCTTCGGCATACCCCAGCGCTTGGGCTTCAGCGAGGACATCTGCAAAGTCCCGCTTTTTATCGCGCATTTCAGTCATGATAAAGTTGCCTGTACCATTGATGATACCTGCAAGCCAATCGATTTTGTTGGCAGCCAAGCCTTCACGTAAGATTTTGATAATCGGAATACCGCCTGCAACCGCGGCTTCATACGCCACTTTCACGCCCTTGGAATCTGCCTTGGCAAAAATCTCATTGCCATGTTCTGCTAGTAAGGCTTTGTTGGCAGTCACAATATGTTTGCCATGCTCGATTGCCGCTAAAATTACCTCTTTAGCCGTGGTGGTACCGCCCATCAATTCCACCACAATATCCACATCATCTTGCTGAACGATATCAAGCAAATCGGCAGATTGTTTGATGTCTGTTGGGATATCGGTACGGTTGCGACGCGTGCCTACGTGGGTAATTTTAATCTCACGTCCTGTGCGACGCGTCATTTCATCAAGGTTGTTTTGTAGTAGTTCAACCACCCCAGTACCCACAGTACCAAGCCCTAAAATCGCTAATTGAATAGGTCGATTATTCATAAAAAAAATTCTCAAATGTCAAAAATATAAAAATAAAAGTTTAAAAATAGGCTAGGTAAATATACCATGCTAACTTGTGATTGGTAAGGTATAAAATCCAATTGCCCAAAAAAATTAAAATAAAAAAACCAGCTAATGAGTACTAGCTGGTTTGTATTCCATCAGGGGTGAACTTATTTGAGGTTGAGCGCCTGTGCCAATTCAGCAGGTGGCACATAACCGCCAAGTTGATGACCTTCTGTGTCAAACACGGCTGGGGTGCCATTGATACCCAAATTTGCGCCTAACTCATAAATTTTACGTACGGGGTTACTGCAAGTCGGTGCATTGATAGGCAGGCCCAATTTGGCATCGGTTAAAGCTTTTTTGCGGTCACTGCTGCACCAGATTTTTTCCATGATAGGCATGGTTTGTTCACTACGTGGCCAAGGTAGATAACGCACTTCGATACCCAGTGCATTTACTTCATCAATTTCACTGTGGAATTTACGGCAATAACCACAATCTGCATCGGTAAACACATAGATTGCCGCTTTCGTCTGCCCCTTAGCAGGGAAGATAATCATGTCTTTTTTATCAATAGTGGCAAGACTGGCTTTCGCATCTTGCGCTTGCAAGTTCGCTGAGATATGCTCAGGTTTGGCACCACCGACTTTGATGATATCGCCTTGTACTACATATTGACCTGTCGCATCGGTGAAAAACGCCGGTAAACCTTCGGCTTTAACCCAATAGATATTTGGCATACTGGTCGCTGTCACCGAGGTGATTTTGGCGGTGATACCTGATTTGGCTAAATTTGCCGCCAGCATTTGCTGTAGCTGTGATTCATTTTTTGTCACGGTGGCTGAGCTGCTACTCGCTTCGTGTTTCTGACTTTCAGAATTGACGGGTGTGCGCGATTGGGCATTATCACAACCTGCCAAACCAACAATGCCAGCCACGGTGATGACACTGGTAATTAAACGGGTAGCTAATGAGGTTTTAGAACGATAAGTTGCAAAACGAATGAGCATGAGAAAACCCACAGAACGTTAATATAGGTTTTTATTTTACCATATTGTTATGGCGTATGAGCGCTACCCCTGTCAACTTATTGTTAATAATCTATCAGGTCTACTAGGTCGGGGCTCACATTTTTGCCCGTTCCAATCTTTCTGCTCGTCTCAATCTTTCCGCTTGTTTCAATCTTTTGGTGCGCTAAAAGCAACCGGCTCAAAGCCAAGTTCTATTAATGGATTAAAAGGTTGTTTAACAAAGTTTGCTTAACTAGGTTTTTTAAAAAAATTCAGCGTTTAAGCAAATAACTTTTGATAAGTTGCAATACAATTTAAACATTGTGTTTGAATGACAAATTTGTAAACTAATAAATCGTCAGCTAGTTATAACTATTATTATTTTTTCATCTTTTACTATTTTTTAGGAATTTATCATGGCAATTGCTAGTTTGTTAACCTTACTCGACGATATTAGCGTCATCCTAGATGATGTATCGGTGATGACAAAAGTCGCTGCCAAAAAAACGGCGGGCGTGTTGGGCGATGATTTGGCACTTAACGCCAATCAAGTGTCAGGGGTAAAAGCCGATCGCGAGTTACCTGTGGTGTGGAGTGTCGCCAAAGGCTCCTTAGTCAATAAAGCGATTTTGGTGCCACTGGCTTTGATTATTAGTGCGATTTCGCAAGCCTTAGTGACCGGGTTATTGATGATTGGTGGTTTATATCTGTGTTATGAAGGGGCAGAAAAAGTGGTGCACAAATTTTGGCCCCACGCTGGCAGCAATGACCCCGAGCAAGCCGAACGGGTAGCAGCCAATGCCAATGAAAGCATAGATTTGGTGGCGCATGAAAAAGAGAAAATCAAAGGGGCAGTGCGGACGGACTTTATTTTATCGGCTGAAATCATTGTGATTTCCCTCGGTACCATTGCGGCAACGGTGCCTTTACTGGATAAGGCAGTAACACTGGTAGTAATTTCACTCATCATGACAGTGGGTGTGTATGGCTTTGTAGCTATGATTGTCAAGATAGATGATTTGGGGTTGCACTTACAACAAAAGTCGTCATCAGCGGCACAAAATATAGGTAAAGCCTTATTAGCCTTTGCGCCTATTTTGATGAAAGTGCTATCAATCGCCGGTACTTTGGCGATGTTCTTGGTGGGTGGTGGTATTTTGGCACATGGCGTTGGCGCATTACATCATGGGATTGAACATTTAGGTGACTTGTCAGGGGCGTTTTCAGGCTTAACCACCAACCTATTAAATGCACTGGTTGGTTTGATAGCAGGTTTAGTGGTAGTTGCGATCATGACAGTCATCTCAAAAATTCGTAACAAGCCTGCCCATTAAACAAGCCCGCCCATTCATAGTATCTAAAATTTGTAGCTAAAACAAAAAAGCAGTTCGTGTTGAACTGCTTTTTTATTTTAGCTACATGCAAACGCGATTGATTTACTGATTAGGCTACGGCGTTACCGACTCATCGTGAGAGGGCGCTACGTCAGTTTGGGCGGTGGTCGTCGATTTTTTAGTGACAACAACGGCATTTTCCACCTTTTTACTGGTACGCGTTTTGGGTTTGGCTGCTGGTTTTTCGCTCGCCTTAGCTTTACGCGTACGGGTTTTCGGTGCTTTTGGGGTTGCCAAGGTCAGCATACCAACGGTTGCCGGTTTCATTTGTTCTGCCACACTTTCAATCATGTTCTTATAACTTACCGGTGTGGTTTTACGTTTTTGCGCCGCTGCTTCTGCGCTATCTTCTACGTCCGTTTGTTCAAGCGCTTCGGTGCCAGTGTTACGGTCTAATGCGGGTTCATCAGCTGTTGGCACTAAGTCAACGTCCTGATTGGCTGTAGCGTCATCTGCTATTGTTGTCACAGAGACCGGCTCGGTTGGTCGGTTAGCGACTGGCGCATTGTGTGCTTGCAAGTAAGCTTCGACCAATTTACCTTGCCCAATCAAAGCATGACCTTGCTCGCCCAAACGCGCCACAATCCATGCGCCTACGCTACCTGCTTGATAGGACAGATGGTTTTGGTTAGGCGACGCTGATTGAGTTGAGGCTGCTTCTACTTGACCTTTGCCACTGTCAGTTTCATTCGAGATAGGCTCAGCAACTGACGGGTTTGAATCAGTCGGCGCTTGAGCGACAGCAGTATTAACCAAAGAACCGCGTGGGTCATTGATGGCGCGTTTAGTTACCGCTGGTAGTGCAGCGTCAGTTTTGCCTGCTTGGCGTTGGAACTGATTGGCTGGCAAAATGGCCGTATGATAATCATCCAAATTTTGCGCGGATAGACTGGCATAGCCATAATTTCTAAAGTACTGCCCAAAACGCTGTTGTTCAGCCACTACGACATTATCTTTTGCTGGGGTGGTAGCAGCTTGATGATTAAAAGCATCGATGGCTTGGATAAAGCAGCTAACCACGCTGTCGCTTGCCATTTTTTCAGCGGCATTATCTAAGTACTGGTTAATAAACTGACTCACCGTACCTGAAATTTTTGTCACCGAAGTGCTCACGACAGAGGCAACTGGGCTAAATTGCGCTTGATAAGCCTTGTAAACTTCGCGTGGGTCATTTTTGGCACGACCTTGGCTCGGTGTCACTGCCAGCTGTGCTGTGGCTGGCTCAGCGGATGGCTTAGATGGTGTGGATGCTGTAGAAAGCTCTGCTACCTCGTCATTGGACACTGTAATGCTGCTAGGGATAACTGGCGTCTGAGTTGCCTGTTCGGGTGTTGTGGGTTCGGGCATCGTAGCCGATGCTATTGGCTGAACCTCAGGTTCTGCAATTTCCCCTTTGCTAGCATCTAGCGAGAGGTGCGTTGTTTCAACCGCAGCTATAGGTTGCTGTTGTTCAGTTTTAAATACTTGAACTTGCACACTGTTAGGGTCACGTTGTTTTGTGCCTTTCGGTTTGTCTGCTCTAGATTGGTTGTTTTTTCTACCATCGACAGGGGCAACAGCGGTATCAGTCGCTGTTACATCATTGACTACAACCGCGTTACTATCCTCATTCGCTAGTGTTGGACGACGTTCTTTGACCCCGCGGCTGTCACGGCGACTATTCGGCTCGCGTTTTGGCAGCTCACTCGTTTTGGCAGTTTTTGACGCATCATTTGACTTGTCTTTATTGCTGTCAGTGTCCTGTGATGAAACTTCCGCCTCACTCGTTTCAGATTGATAACGGTTTGGTTTTTTAGCCTTTGGTTTGCGGTTACCACGTTTACGGCGCTCGGCATCTTTATCGCTTGATTCAGCCGTGGCTGAAGGTTGTTGAGACGCTTCTTGATAGGGATTGGCACTAGTTTCGCTGGTGTTTGTGCTCACTACAGGGATGCTTGCCGTCAATGCGGCGTGATTGATTTGACCTTGCACACCCAAGCTTTGCGCGCCGGTATTGACGAGACTTTCAATCGCCGAAGCGGCATCTTGACCACTAAAATGTGGAGTGACTTGGGCTTGCTGGGTAGGAGCAAACAAGTTCGATAGCCAAGCGACTGCAGAGGTTGCAGGCACAGTGGCAGCCGGCTGCACAGGCTGTGGCGCGGCAGCTTTGGGGGCAGTCGTATTGTTGGTAGTTTGCTGAGGTTTATTGGATGGTGTTGCAGGGCTAGGCGTGGTGTTGGCGGCGTTGCTAGCACTGCTCCAGGCATTATGATTACCTGTCGGTGCTACACGGCTGACTTCATTGTCATCGGTGTGCCAGTTGCTCGTATCGTAGCCACGGTCTTTATATTCTTGTTGTTGGCTTTCGGCGACACGCTCATAGCTCGATGGCGCAAACCCGTCACTGTTATAAGTGATATTAAACTCGGGGGATTCAAGATGTGCATGCGGCAAGATAGTAATGCGCGTGCCACTTTCTTGCTCAAGACAGACGAGCGTTTCACGTTTTTCGTTGAGTAAAAATGCCGCGATATCGGTTGGCACTTCGGCTTGTATTTCGCCATGACGCTCTTGTAGCGCCCGTTGTTCGATTTGACGCATGATTGACAAAGCAAGTGAACGCAAGTCACGAATCATACCGGTACCGTGACAACGCGGGCAGAGGTAACCTGTCGCTTCTTCAAGTGACGGACGCAAGCGTTGACGACTCATTTCAAGTAGTCCGAAACGTGAAATTTCAGCGAATTGGATACGCGCGCGGTCGTTTTTAGTGGCTTCTTTGAGACGATTTTCCACTTGTTTTTGGTGGTCATCGGTTGCCATGTCAATAAAGTCAATAACAATCAAACCACCCATATCACGCAGGCGTAATTGACGGGCGATTTCATCTGCTGCTTCTAAATTGGTATTAAACGCCGTTTCTGAGACATCCGCGCCTTTGGTGGCTTTTGATGAGTTGATATCGATTGATACCAGGGCTTCAGTTTGGTCAATCACAATCGAACCGCCGCTTGGCAAACGTACTTCACGTTGGTAGGCGGTTTCGATTTGTTTTTCAATTCCAAAACGGGCAAACATCGGCTCATAGTCCGTGTATTTGCGCAGTTTATTCGCTTGCTGCGGCATCACCGCTTCAATAAAATTCGCCGCTTCATTATAAGCGTATTCATTGTCGACCCAAATTTCCGCGATATCATCACGCAGGTAGTCGCGTACGGCACGGGTGACTACGCCCGCTTCTTGGTGCAACAGGCGAGGTGAGGGGAATTTTTGGCTTTGTTGTTGGATGCCTTTCCAAATGTTTAATAAATGGTCAAGGTCATGTTGTAGCTCATCAGTGGTTTTACCAATCCCTGCGGTACGGATGATAATGCTCATGCCTTTGGGTAGTCTTAGCTCACTTAACGCTTGCTTCATCTCATCGCGCAGCTTGCCAGAGATTTGGCGAGAGATACCGCCGCCACGTGCATTGTTGGGCATCAATACCAAATAACGACCCGCCAATGAAATCAGAGTAGATAAAGCCGCGCCTTTATTACCGCGTTCTTCTTTTTCCACTTGCACGATGAGCTCATCGCCTTCTTTAATCAGTTGCTTGATGTTATTGGTAGAGCGAGGGTCACCTGCTAGATACTCTGGGGCGATTTCACGAATCGGTAAAAAACCTTGACGTTGTGAACCGTATTCCACAAATACGGCTTCAAGCGATGGCTCGACACGGGTCACATGACCTTTATAAATATTGGCTTTTTTTTGCTCGCGGGTACGGTTTTCTAAATCGAAATCATATAAGTGATTGCCATTGCACAGGGCAACACGGATTTCTTCGGCGTGGGTAGCATTGATAAGGATGCGTTTCATGTGTTTTCTCCTAAACACACAAAACATACGAGCGTAGATAAATGTTGCTATCAAACATTTGATGAAACAACGTCAAACAGTCTTGATTAGACTCGCTGATACCAAGCTTAAGCGGCTTGATAACAAGGTTTGTTGTTCATCAAAAATTGCATGATTAAGTTGGATTATTGCCATAGCGAGGTTGTAAGCCTGCTAGGTAAACGCTACCGTCATGCTGGATTGGGGTTGTTGACCAAAACAATGTCTGTTTTAGGACAAATGAATGAACCCTGTTTCTCTATTGGTCAAAAAGTGTTAGCGTTAGTTTTCGCTTTAAATGGCAAGCCTGATAAGTTAGGTTTTACAAAGGCGTGGGCAATTTAAAATGGTAAATCGTCCAAAACCGTAAACGTTTATCTCAAAATCGCAACTACTGAGTTCATTTACCTAGGCGCATAATACGCTAATCGTTACCAGCAGTTTTGTGGTTGTAAGGCACAAAACCCACCATTTATCTGTTATCTCTATACATCACTAATCTTTACAAACTATTTGAACATGTTTTCAAATGACAATTATCTTCGTTACTCGTATGTCGTGTGCTGATATTGATTAAAATCAGTCTTAAAATCTATAAATATTGGCAGTCTAGTGCGCCCTATCGTAAGTCATACCGCCATGAATAAATTTCGGCTGTATGGGCGACAGCAAAAGCGACAGTTTAATTATCCCGCATACACTCCATTGTGATGAAGCTTAACAGGGTTTAAGTCGAATTGATGGCGCGAATTCATAGCGGCATAGGCACTAAACTGCTAAACTATAGCAAATTTTTATGTAAACGGCTATCAAAATATGACAGAGCACTCGCAGTCTCACAAACGTCCTGCCCATCCTAACAAAAAACGCGACACCCCATCGCGGCAATCGGCTCATCAAACCCCAAAACGCACGCCTAGCAAACAACCGCAGTCTGCAGATGACGATATTTTAGATTTTGCTAAAGTCAATTACTTGACCGTCACGCGCCAGCAGCATGACCAACGTGTTGATAATTTTTTGTTGGGTCGTCTTAAAGGACTGCCGCGCTCACACGTCTATAACATGATTCGTTCTGACGAAATCCGTGTCAATGGCAAACGCTGTAAACCCCACGACAAACTGCAGCGTAATGACGTGGTGCGCATTGCACCCATCAAGCTTGCCACGCGTGAAAAACCCGTGATTAGCCCTGACTTTGCCCAGAGTTTGCTTGAGCGCATTGTGTATGAAGATGAGGGTTTAATCGTACTCAACAAGCCATCGGGTATGGCAGTGCATGGCGGCAGTGGCGAGAGTTTTGGCGTGATTGAAGCCATACGAGAAGCAACGGGTAAAAAATACCTTGAGTTGGTACACCGCATTGACAAAGATACCTCTGGCTTACTGATGATTGCCAAAAAACGCTCAACCCTTAAAACTTTACAAGAGCATTTGCGAGAAAAAACCTTGCAAAAAACCTATCTGTGTTTGGTGGTAGGTTGGATAAGTAGCGACGCACAAACCATTGATAAACCGCTACTAAAATACACGTTGCCTGCCACACAAGAAGGCAAAAGCGGTGAACGCCGTGTCAAAGTGGATGTAAAATCCGAAGATAGCAAGCCAAGCCAAACCCAAATTAACGTGTTGCAAAAATTCGAGTTAAATGGTCAAAAAGTCAGCTTAATTGAAGCCAAACCGCTCACAGGGCGTACCCACCAAATTCGGGTGCATTTGGCGAGTATCGGGCATCCGTTATTGGGTGATGATAAATATAATTTGCAAGATAAATCGGGTGTTCGACGTTTGTGTCTGCATGCCTATCAACTTGAAATTCCAGAATATGAAACAATTACAGCCGAATTGCCAGTCGATATGCAAAATTTGATAGAGAATCAACATGATTAACATGAAAAACAAATCGCTAATCATTTTCGATTGGGATGGCACGCTGATGGATTCGGTTGGCTTAATCGTCGCTGCCATGCGCTATGCCGCTGAAAAGCACGGTTTAACCGTCACCGATGACGCGACAAAATCCATTATCGGCATTGCACTCGTAGATGCGTTTCCGATGCTTTTCCCCAATGACAGTGATAAATATGATGAACTTTTAGCGACTTACTCAGAATATTACGTTAAACATTGCGACAATGACAAACTGTTTGAAGGTATTAAAGAATTGATTCAAGATTTACACGCACAAGGTAAAACCTTAGCGATTGCCACAGGGAAAAAACGAAAAGGTCTGCAGCGCGTACTACCCAATTCTGGCATTCAAGCGTTTTTTACAGTCACCAAAACCGCTGACGAAACCGCAGGCAAGCCAAATCCCTTAATGCTTGAGCAAATTTTGGTAGAAACAGGCACAAGAATTGAAGACGCTGTTTTTATCGGTGATAGTATTCATGACATTCGTATGGCAAATGCAATACAGATGGA
The DNA here is from genome assembly GCF_032004885.1 of Moraxella sp. CTOTU47579. NCBI lineage: Bacteria > Pseudomonadati > Pseudomonadota > Gammaproteobacteria > Moraxellales > Moraxellaceae > Moraxella > Moraxella sp. CTOTU47579. The sequence continues at coordinate 63,668 of NZ_DALZOJ010000007.1, read as the reverse complement.
TAGCATTGCTGTAAGTTATGGCTGTGAAAAAGCTGACGTTTTGGCAAAAGAACATCCAACCAGGCTTGTTGCAACAATCAATGAACTAAAACAACAGCTAATTTAGTTTAGCTTTGTGCAGATAACTAACTTCGAGTAGAATAACGGCAACTAAAAATTTTAAAAAGCTGTTAATAATGACCGAAGAACTACTCATCAACATCAGTCCATCTGAGAGCCGAGTCGCCGTGCTCGAAGATGGGATACTCAACGAAATCTTTATCGAACGCCATAGCAAACTTGGCTCAGTGGGCAATATCTACCTTGGCACAGTGGTGCGCGTACTGCCAGGCATGCAGGCGGCGTTTATCGACATTGGGCAATCGCGTACCGCGTTTTTGCACGTCAATGATATGCAGACCCTGCGTCCTAAGCTCTCAGCCATTGAACCGCCCAAACCGCAAAATCCCGCAATTGACAACACCTTAGACCCTGACACCACCACGCTGGCGATGACCACAACCACCTATCAGCCACCGCCTAACGAGTTGATAGAAAACCGCTTGTATGAAGGACAGCGTATCTTGGTGCAAGTGATTAAAGACCAATTAGGCAGTAAAGGCGCACGACTGACGACGGATGTGTCATTGCCTTCGCGTTATTTGGTGTACTTGCCGTATGGTGAACATATCGGGATTTCACAGCGGATTGATGGCGATGAGCGAGAACGGTTAAAAACTCAGCTTGGCGAGCTGATGCACCAAGTCAATCTGCAAGGCGGATTGATTGCCCGTACCGCTGCCGAAAATATCCCGCAATCCAAACTTGAAGAAGATATTTATTATCTACTGCAGCTTTGGCGGATGGTACAAGCCCGCCGTGAACAAACGCCGACTCATCGCCGTTTTGAGCTGATTTATCAAGATTTATCACTACCTTTGCGCGCGATTCGAGATTTGATTGGTGAGCAGACTGAAAGGGTGACGGTCGATAACGCTAGAGTGTTTGATGCTATTCGTCATTTTGCCAAAGAATTTGTCCCACTGATTTATCCACGTATTCAATTGTATGAAGGCGAGCAGGCGTTATTTGATGTTCACCGCGTTGAAGAGGATTTAAAAGACGCGCTCAATCGCCGTGTTAATCTCAAATCAGGCGGTTATCTTATCATCGACCAAACCGAAGCCATGACCACCATTGATGTCAATACAGGCTCATTTGTCGGAGGGCGTTCTCTTGAAGATACGGTGTATAAAACCAATTTAGAGGCCACCCATGCCATCGCCCGTCAGCTGCGACTGCGTAATTTGGGTGGGATTATCATTCTTGACTTTATCGATATGCAAGAGCAACAACACCGCGATGAAGTGCTAGCAAGCCTGCAAGAACAGCTCAAACGTGACTATGCCAAAACCAACATTAGCGAAGTCTCAGCGCTTGGGCTGATAGAGATGACTCGCAAACGCACGCGAGAGAGCCTACAACAACAGCTTTGTGAGCCGTGTCCAACCTGTGGCGGTAAAGGCTTTGTCAAAAGCGCCGAAACCGTGTGTCTGGAGATTTTTCGCGAATTGATGCGCTGCGCCAGAACCTATAATGCCCCCAAGAAATTTACTGTGGTCGCAAATAGCGGGGTGATTGATTTGCTTGAAACCATTGAAGCGGATACGGTGGCAGAGATGGAATATTTGCTGGGTCGTCCGATTAACTTGGAGAGTGATAACCGTTTTAATCAAGAACAATATGATATTTTGCTAGATTAGCCTATTGCTTTTACCCAAAAAATCGGTATAATACAGCCCACTTAACTTATTGCAGGGCGACGAAGATGATTCGTCAATTCATAAAAGAATAAGCCCTTTAATACAGTCGCTCCATTGATTGCGACACGAAATTAAAGAATACAGTTTCACCGACTATTAATCATGCTATCTATGTATTGCAAGTTAATAGTTTGAGTGGGACTGAAATTTTTTTATTTTCAAAAAGTGCCTGTTAAAAACAGGTAAAAAATGCAAGTTAGGTGTTTACTCAATAACAGCTTAACACCCAACGCAAATTAACCCATATCAAACTTTATATTAGGAGCTTACTGGCATGGCTAACCAGAAAATCCGTATCAGACTTAAATCTTTTGACCATCGTCTGATTGACCAATCAGCTCAAGAGATTGTTGATACCGCAAAACGCACAGGTGCACAAGTTCGTGGTCCAGTACCGCTACCAACTCGCATTGAACGCTTTAACATCTTAACCTCACCACACGTGAACAAAGATGCCCGTGACCAATACGAAATCCGCACATTCAAACGTATGGTAGATATCGTTCAGCCTACTGACAAAACAGTCGATGCACTGATGAAGTTGGATTTGGCGGCGGGTGTTGATGTACAAATCGCATTAGGCTAACCCCTTAGGGTAACACCTATATTGAATAACAGTAAAAATTAAGAGGTTAACAACATGGCGATCGGTTTAGTCGGAAAAAAATGCGGCATGACTCGTATCTTCACAGAAGCAGGTGTTTCAATTCCTGTAACTGTTGTTGAAGTTACTGCCAACCGTATCTCTCAAATCAAAACACAAGACACAGACGGCTACCAAGCTATCCAAGTAACAACTGGTGAACGTCGTGATTCTCGTGTTAATGCAGCTCAAAAAGGTCACTTTGCAAAAGCTGGCGTTGCTGCAGGTCGTGGCACTTGGGAATTTCGCGTCGAAGACAGCGAACTTGAAGGCCGCGAAGCAGGTAGTGAAATCGCTGCTGACTTGTTCCAAGTAGGTCAAATCGTTGACGTAATTGGTACCAGCAAAGGTAAAGGTTTCCAAGGTGGTATCAAACGCCACAACTTCCGTTCACAAGATTGGACACATGGTAACTCAGTATCTCACCGCGTTGTGGGTTCTACAGGTCAAAACCAAACTCCAGGTCGTGTATTTAAAGGCAAAAAAATGCCAGGTCAAATGGGTAACAAACGTGTGACCGTACAAGGCTTAGAAGTGATTTCAGTTGATGCTGAAAAAGGTATCCTAGTTATCAAGGGTGCAATTCCTGGTGCCAACGGTGGCGACGTTATCGTACGTCCATCAGTTAAAGCTTAATCAAGGGGATTAACGTGAATCTAAATACAGTAACAGGTTCGGCGGTTGAGCTATCAGACGTAGCATTTGGTCGTGAATTCAACGAAGCACTTGTACACCAAGTAGTTACCGCTTATTTAGCGGGTGGTCGTCAAGGTAGCCGTGCTCAAAAAACGCGTGGTGAAGTATCTGGCGGTGGTAAAAAACCATGGCGTCAAAAAGGTACTGGCCGTGCACGTGCAGGTTCCATCCGTAGCCCAATTTGGGTCGGTGGTGGTCGCGCATTTGCAGCCAAACCACAAGATTGGTCACAAAAAGTGAACCGTAAAATGTACCGTGGTGCCATGCAATGCATTCTTGCTGAATTGATTCGTCAAGACCGTTTAGTATTGGTTGATGACATCAGCATCTCAGCACCAAAAACTAAAGAGCTTATCGCTAAACTTAAAGACTTAAATGCCCCTAAAGCATTAATCGTTACCAATGAAGTTGACGAAAATCTTTACTTAGCTGCTCGCAATATTCCATACGTCAGCGTACTAGGTAGCACTGAAGTTGATCCAGTTAGCCTAATTGCGTTTGACAAAGTCATCATGTCTGTCGCAGCCGCCAAAGAAATTGAGGGAGTGTTAGCATGAATAACGCAAGACTATATCAGGTACTAAAAGCACCTGTATTTTCAGAAAAATCTCAAATCTTGGGCGATACTTTAGGTGTGCAAGTGTTCAAAGTTGACACCAACGCGACAAAAAAAGAGATTAAAAAAGCCGTAGAATTAATGTTTGAAGGTGTTGAAGTAGTTAAAGTTAACACTTTGAATGTTAAAGGTAAGACAAAGCGATTTGGTCGCACGGTAGGTCGTCGTCAAGACTTCAAAAAAGCCTATGTGACCTTAAAAGCTGGTCAAGATGTTCAAGTAGCCGACGTAGCAGAACAACCTGCTGCTGACAACGAATAAGGATTACACAATGCCTATCGTAAAAGCCAAACCGACATCACCAGGTCGCCGATTTGTCGAGAAAGTGGTGCATCCACACCTTCATAAAGGTCGTCCTTATGCAGCATTAGTAGAGTCAAAAGGCAAAACTGGTGGTCGTAACAACAACGGTCGCATCACTACCCGTCATATCGGTGGTGGTCATAAACAGCATTACCGTGTTGTTGACTTCAAACGTAACAAAGACAACATCCCTGCTGTTGTAGAGCGTATTGAGTACGATCCAAACCGTACTGCACACATCGCACTACTTAAATATGCAGACGGTGAGCGTCGTTACATCATCGCACCAAAAAAATTGCAACAAGGCGATACCGTTATTTCTGGTGAAACTGCACCAATTCGCCCAGGTAACTGCTTACCACTACGTAGCATTCCAGTGGGTACAGTGATTCACAATATCGAACTTAAAATCGGTAAAGGTGCACAGATCGCTCGTTCAGCAGGTGCTGCGGTTCAATTATTGGGTCGTGATGGTATCTATGCAATCGTTCGTTTACGTTCAGGGGAAACTCGTCGTATCCACGTAAATTGTCGTGCGGTTATCGGTGAAGTATCAAACACTGAAAATAACCTTAAATCATTGGGTAAAGCAGGTGCCAACCGCTGGCGTGGCGTTCGTCCTACCGTTCGTGGTACTGCAATGAACCCAGTTGACCATCCACACGGTGGTGGTGAAGGTCGTAACTTCGGTAAACACCCAACCAGCCCATGGGGTCAAAAGGCTAAAGGCCTTAAAACACGTTCTAACAAACGTACTGACCACATGATTATCCGCCGTCGTCGCGTCAATAAGAAATAAGGAATAATTTCATGCCTCGTTCATTGAAAAAAGGTCCATTCATCGATGCGCACTTGTTTGCCAAAGTTGAGAATGCGTTAGAAACTAACTCACGCAAACCAATCAAAACTTGGTCACGTCGCTCAATGATTTTGCCACAAATGGTCGGCTTAACTATTTCTGTTCATAACGGTCGTACACACGTACCTGTTATCGTAAACGAGCAAATGGTTGGTCATAAACTTGGTGAATTCGCCCCAACCCGTACATATCGTGGTCACGGCGTTGACAAGAAATCTAAGAAATAAGGTGCTCATCATGGAAGTAACTGCAAAATTACGCGGTGCCGCCATTTCGGCACAAAAAGTACGCTTAGTTGCTGACGAAGTTCGCGGCAAATCAATCGAGCGTGCATTAGATATCTTAACCTTTAGCAACAAAAAAGCCGCTAAATTGGTTAAAAAATGCTTAGAATCTGCGATTGCTAACGCTGAGCATAACAATGGTTTAGACATCGATACATTGCGTGTTTCTACCATTTATGTGGATGAAGGTATTACGTTAAAACGTGTTTTACCACGTGCCAAAGGTCGTGCTGACCGTATTAGCAAACGTACTTGCCACATCACAGTTAAGGTAGGAGCATAATATGGGACAGAAAGTTCATCCAATCGGCATCCGTCTTGGCGTAATCCGTAAATCAAACGCTAACTGGTATGCAGATCCAAAAAAATACTCTGAATACTTAATCAACGACTTACAAGTTCGTAAATATTTAGAGAAAAAGCTTAAAGCAGCGATGATTAGCGGTATTAGCATCGAACGTCCTACGGGCGCAGCTAAAATCACTATCGCCACTGCACGTCCTGGTATCATCATTGGTAAAAAAGGCGAAGATATTGAAAGCCTACAAAAAGAACTTACCAAATTAATGGGTGTGCCAGCACAAGTTAGCATTGAAGAAATCACCCAACCAGACTTAGACGCACGTCTAGTGGCTGACGGTATTGCTTCACAACTTGAACGTCGTGTCATGTTCCGCCGTGCTATGAAACGTGCTGTTCAAAACAGTATGAAAGCTGGCGCACAAGGTATCAAAGTTGAGCTATCAGGTCGTCTTGGCGGCGCTGAGATTGCTCGCTCAGAGTGGTATCGTGAAGGTCGTGTACCTTTGCATACATTACGTGCAGACATTGACTACTCAAATGTACGCGCAGAAACCACTTACGGTACTATCGGTGTAAAAGTTTGGATTTTCCGTGGTGAAGTGCTTGACGGCATGAACCGTGTATATAATCCAGTCAAAGAAGAAAAGCAAGCACGTGCACCTCAAAAACGTCGTGCTCGTAATGATCGTAGCGACCGCCCACGTAGTGAGCGCCCAGCTAAAGACAGAGGTTAATCGATATGTTACAACCAAAACGTACCAAGTTTCGTAAAGTACAAAAAGGACGTAATACGGGGTTAGCTCACCGTGGTAGTAGCGTATCTTTTGGTACAATCGGACTTAAATCAGTAGAACGTGGTCGCATGACTGCACGTCAAATCGAAGCTGCTCGTCGTACAATTTCACGTCGTATCAAGCGCGGTGGTAAAATTTGGATTCGTGTATTCCCAGACAAACCAATTACCGAAAAACCACTAGAAGTTCGTATGGGTAAAGGTAAAGGTCCAGTAGAATACTGGGTATGCGAAATCAAACCAGGCAAAATGCTTTATGAAATCGAAGGGGTTTCTGACGAGCTAGCAACTGAAGCGTTCACGCTTGCAGCTGCCAAGTTGCCTTTCAAAACCACCATTGTTAAACGGACGATAATGTAATGAAGATCAGTGAACTTAAAGACAAATCAGTCGAAGAGCTGACCCAATTACTAGACGAAAAACAGTTAGAAACATTTCGTCTTCGTATGGCAAAAGCCACTGGTCAGTTAGGCAACACCCATGAGATTAAAGCAAATCGTCGTACGATTGCTCAAATCAAGACTCTTATCTCTGAAAAACAGAACACCGAAAACCAAGGGGCTTAATCATGAGTGAGCAAAATACCAACCAAGTTAACGCTTCTGAACAAAGTACAGTCACTGGTAAAGTTGTCAGTGACAAAATGGATAAAACCATTACTGTACTTGTTGAGCGTCGTATTCGTCATGCCAAGTATGGCAAAATGATTCGTCGTTCTACCAAACTACATGCTCATGATGAAAACAATGAGTGTGGCGTTGGTGATACAGTTCGTATCAAATCAACACGTCCACTATCAAAAACCAAATCTTGGGTGTTAGTAGACGTTGTAGAAAAAGCAGTTAATATTTAATTTAACTTAAATAGATAGTTATAATTGCAAAGCAAGTCAGTAACTGCTACAATACGCCACCTTAAAAATGGCTTATTGTGGCAAAGACTTGTTTTGCCAATTTATGGAGTAACGCGATGATTCAGACTGAAACAATGCTGGAAGTTGCAGACAACAGTGGTGCAAAACGAGTTATGTGCATTAAAGTGCTAGGTGGCTCACATCGTCGTTATGCATCAGTAGGCGACATCATTAAAGTGACTGTGAAAGAAGCAATTCCACGCGGTCGTGTCAAGAAAGGTGATGTAATGAACGCGGTAGTCGTACGCACGAAGTTTGGTGTACGCCGTCCTGACGGTTCAGTACTACGTTTTGATGATAATGCAGCTGTGTTGTTGAACAACAATAAAGCACCAATTGCAACACGTATTTTTGGACCAGTAACCCGCGAACTACGTGGCGAACAATTTATGAAAATTGTTTCATTAGCCCCAGAAGTATTGTGAGGAAAACATGGCAAAATTACGTAAAGGCGACCAAGTGATTGTAATTGCTGGCAAAGATAAAGGCAAGCAAGGTACAGTACTAGCAGTAAAAGAAGACCGTGTAAAAGTTGAAGGCATCAACATCGTTAAAAAACACCAAAAGCCAAACCAACAGACTGGCGTTGAAGGTGGTATTATCGAGAAAGAAGCATTTTTACACATTTCAAATGTTGCAATTTATAATGCAGCAACCCAAAAGGCAGATCGTATTTCTTACCAATTGAATGACGAAGGCAAAAAACAACGCGTTTATCGTTCATCTGGTGAAGTTGTGGCGACTGCATAACTATCTAAGGGTATCAGTAATGGCAAGACTTAAAACACAATATAACGAACAGCTTAAGCAAAAAATTCAGCAAGAGCTTGGTTTAGCCAACGTTATGGAAATCCCTAAAATCACCAAAATCACCCTAAACATGGGTGTGGGTGATGCAGCGCAAGACAAAAAAGTTCTTGAGGGCGCATTAGCGGATATGACGGCAATTGCCGGTCAAAAACCTGTAGTAACCAAAGCTCGCAAATCAGTTGCAGGCTTTAAAATCCGTGAAGAATGGCCAATCGGCTGTAAAGTAACGTTACGTGGCGAACAGATGTACGAATTTTTAGATCGTTTAATCTCAATCGCTATTCCACGTATTCGTGACTTCCGCGGGTTTACAGATAAAGCATTTGATGGCCGTGGTAACTATTCACTAGGTATCAAAGAGCAAATCGTTTTCCCTGAAGTTGACTTTGACAAAATCGACCGTATTCGTGGTTTAGATATTACCATTACGACTACCGCAAAAACTGATGATCAAGGTCGTGCATTGCTTAAAGCATTCGGCTTCCCATTCAAGGGCTAACAGCAAGGATAAGGCAATATGGCAAAGAAAAGTATGATTAATCGCGAATTTAAACGCGAAGCGACTGTTGCTAAATATGCTGAGAAGCGTGCAAAGCTTAAGGCAATTATCAGCGACATTAACGCAACTGATGAAGAACGTATGGACGCCATGCTGGCATTACAAGCACTGCCACGTGACGCTTCACCAGTACGTTTACGTAACCGTTGTGCATTGACAGGTCGTCCACATGGGTATTTCCGTAAATTTGGTCTTTCACGTAACATGATTCGTGAAAAAGTAATGCAAGGTGATGTACCTGGCGTTCATAAAGCAAGCTGGTAAGGGGAAACAATATGAGTATGCAAGATACCGTTGCTGATATGTTGACTCGTATCCGTAATGCACAAATGGCTCAAAAAGCGTCTGTGACTATGCCAAACTCAAAACTACGTAAATCAATTGCTGATTTGCTAGTGAAAGAAGGTTATGTTGCAACCGCAGAAACTCAAGAAGTTGGTACAGGTAAAACTGAATTAACTATCGAGTTAAAATATTTTGAAGGTAAACCAGTTATTGAAACGATTAAACGTTATAGTCGTCCAGGTTTACGTCAATACCGTGGTAAAGATGCACTACCAAGTGTCCAAAAAGGTCTAGGTGTAGCAATCATCTCTACCAGTAAAGGCATCATGAGCGACCGTGAAGCTCGTGCAGCTGGATTAGGCGGCGAAGTTATTGCGTTCGTAGCTTAATCAACATTAAGAGGGACAGGCATAGTTTGTTGTGCCTGTTCGTTTTTTTATCACTTTTATAGGAATTACCCGTATGTCTCGTGTGGCTAAAGCCCCTGTAGCACTACCAAATGGTACAAGTGTTACTTTGAACGGTCAGCAGGTTGAAGTTAAAGGTAGCAAAGGTACGCTAACTTTACGCCTGCATGATTTGGTCGAGCTAAAACAGGAAGATAATCAAATTATTCTTTCACCAAAATCTGACACCAAAGACGGTTGGATGCACACTGGTACAGTTCGTGCATTATTAAGCAACATGGTTAAAGGTGTTACTGAAGGCTTCGAACGTCGTCTACAATTGATTGGTGTTGGTTATAAAGCCGCTGTTGCTGGCAATAAAGTTAACCTAAACTTAGGTTACTCACACCCAATCGAATATGTACTACCTGAAGGTGTTACTGCTGAAACTCCAACTGCGACTGAAATCGTGTTAAAATCTAGCGACAAACAAAAGCTAGGTCAAGCAGCAGCAAACATTCGTGGCTATCGCCCACCTGAGCCTTACAAAGGTAAAGGCGTTCGTTATAGCGATGAGTATGTCGCTCGTAAAGAAGCTAAGAAAAAATAAGGTGAAATGACATGTTTGATAAAAAAGCTGCTCGCCTTCGCAGAGCGAAAAAAACCCGTGCACATATCCGTGGTTTAGGCGTAAATCGTCTATCTGTTAATCGTACTAACACCCACATCTATGCACAAGTTATCTCACCAACGGGTGGTGAAGTATTAGCCCAAGCTTCAACGTTAGATACTACTTTACGTGCTGGTCAAACTAGCAACATCGAAGCTGCAACTGCCGTTGGTAAATTAATTGCAGAACGCGCTAAAGCTGCCGGTATTACTAAAGTTGCGTTTGATCGTAGCGGTTTTAAATATCATGGTCGTGTTAAAGCATTAGCTGAAGCCGCTCGTGAAAATGGATTGGAGTTCTAATCATGGCAAAAGTTGAACAAACAGACGGTTTAGTAGAGCGCTTAGTCACAGTTGGCCGTGTATCTAAAGTTGTAAAAGGTGGTCGTATCTTTTCTTTCACCGCACTCACAGTGGTAGGTGATGGTAATGGTCGTGTTGGTTTTGGTCGTGGTAAAGCGCGTGAAGTGCCTGCAGCGATTCAAAAAGCACTAGAAGCTGCCAAACGTAATATGATTACCGTTGATTTAGCAGGTACAACCCTTCAACATCCTATTACTGCTAGCCACGGTGCAAGCCGCGTGTATATGCAACCAGCCTCTGAAGGTACCGGTGTTATCGCGGGTGGTGCAATGCGTGCAGTATTAGAAGTTGCAGGCGTAGAAAACGTATTAGCAAAATGCTATGGTTCAACCAATGCCGCTAACGTTGTACGTGCAACTTTCAACGGGTTAAAAGAAATGTCTTCTCCTGAAAAAGTTGCGGCAAAACGCGGCAAATCAGTTGAAGAAATCTTGGGCTAAGCTAAGGTGAGCTAACATGAAAAAAATGAAAGTTACTCAAGTAAAATCGAGTGCCCATCGCCTAGCAAGCCATAAAGCTTGTTTGAAAGGTTTAGGGTTACGTCGTATTGGACATACTGTCGAAGTTGAAGATACCCCTTCGACCCGTGGTATGGTAAACCGCGTTAACTACTTAGTTAAAGTGGAGGAAGTATAATGGGTCTACGTTTAAATGAATTGAGCCCAGCTGAAGGTTCAAGAAAAAATAAACTTCGCCGTGGTCGTGGTATCGGTTCTGGTATCGGTAAAACCGGTGGTCGTGGTGTCAAAGGTCAAACCTCACGTACAGGTTCTGGTATTCGCTCAGGTTTTGAAGGCGGTCAGATGCCTTTATACCGTCGTTTGCCAAAATTTGGTTTCACCAGTAAACTTGCAATGGTAACGGCAGAAGTGCGTTTATCAGAATTAAATCAAGTTGATGGTGACGTGGTAAGCGTTGAGTCTTTAAAAGCAGCGAATATTATTCGCCACGATATGCAACGTGTTCGTATCATCCTTTCAGGTGACGTAACCAAAGCATATACTTTTAAAGGTGTTAAAGTGACTAAAGGTGCTAAAGCGGCTATTGAAGCAGCTGGTGGTACTGTTGAGGAGTAATCCTACATGACTAAGCATTCAACATCGATGAATCCTCTAGCATTTATTCGTAAGTACGATGAATTATTTAATCGTTTACTGTTTTTGTTGGGTGCTTTAGTCGTCTATCGTTTCGGTTCACACGTACCTATTCCTGGCATGGATCCAGAAAGCTTATCGAAATTTTTTCAAACCAATGAAAATACTATTTTAGGTTTGTTTAATATGTTTTCTGGTGGGGCATTAGAGCGGATGTCAGTCATGGCACTCGGGATTATGCCTTATATTTCTGCTTCAATCATTGTCCAGATGATGACGGCGGTTATACCATCGTTGGATGCATTAAAAAAAGAAGGCCAAGCCGGTCAACGCCAAATCAACAAGTATACACGCCAATTAACCCTTGCATTAGCCTTGATTCAATCAATTGGTATGTGCACAGGGTTGATTAGTCAGAATCTTACATTGACAAGTGGTCTTGGTTTTTATATTCCTGCGGTAACTTCGTTGGTTGCAGGGTCAATGTTTTTGATGTGGTTAGGTGAACAGATTACTGAACGTGGTATTGGTAATGGTATTTCAATGCTAATTTTAGCGGGTATCATAGCGACTTTTCCACAAGTGGTCACGCAGTCAATTAACTCTGTGCAACAAGGTCAAATGAACATGATTGCCTTGTTGATATTTAGTTTATTGGCGTTAGCAGTGGTGGCAGGGATTGTTTTTATTGAGCGTGCACAGCGCCGTATACCAGTTAACTATGCCCAAAAGCAATCGCAAGAACGAAAAATATATGCACAGCAGCAATCGCATTTGCCATTAAAAATTAATATGGCAGGGGTTATTCCAGCGATTTTTGCCAGTTCATTGTTGTTATTCCCAGCGAGTTTGGGACAATGGGTAGGTCAATCTCCCAATCCTAATATTTTTCAAAGCTTCTTGCAGAATATGGCATTAGTGTTATCACCGGGTCAGCCATTGTATTTGGTAATTTTTGCAGCCCTGATTATTTTCTTTTGTTATTTTTATACCGCGTTGGTATTTAGTCCAAAAGAAGTATCAGAGAATTTGAAACGAAGTGGGGCGTATATTCCAGGCATTCGTCCAGGTTTACAAACTCAACGTTATTTAGATCATGTATTAAATCGCTTAACCTTTATTGGTGCGATTTATATGACAATTATTTGTTTGATGCCGATGATATTGCAATCTGCGTTTGGTATTCCGTTTCATCTAGGTGGTACCTCAGTACTGATTAGTGTGGTCGTGATTATGGACTTTATTGCCCAAGTTAAAGCGCACTTAATGACGCACCAGTACCGTGATTATTCGCTCATTCAAACCATGGAAGTCAAGCATTCATAACTACTACTAGGAGCTGAAAATGAAAGTTCAAGCATCTGTAAAAAGAATCTGCGGTAGCTGCAAAATTGTACGCCGCAAAGGCGTTGTTCGCGTTATTTGTAGTGCAGAACCGCGTCATAAACAACGTCAAGGTTAATCTAAATTGTTAGATTGGACTTGAAATCAGGTGGCGGATACTGTATTATCCGCTACTTGTCGTTATTTTGTCACATTTGTAGATAACCAAATGTGTCAAAATTCTACATCAGTAGATGATTAACTCATCTTTTCCTTATAATTGGAGAAATGTCAATGGCTCGTATTGCCGGTGTAAACATTCCGGACAACAAGCACGCTATCATTTCACTCACTTATATTTTTGGTATTGGTCGTACCACTGCTGCTAAAATTTTAGAAGCGGTAAACATTGCACCAACTACTAAAATCAGTGAACTAAATGATACTCAGCTTGATGCTGTCCGTACCCAAGTTGCAGAATATGCGACTGAAGGTGACTTGCGTCGTGAAATCTCGATGAATATTAAACGTTTAGTAGACTTAGGTTGCTATCGTGGCTTGCGTCATCGTCGCGGTTTACCAGTAAATGGTCAACGCACAAAAACAAATGCGCGTACTCGTAAGGGTCCACGTAAAGCAATCAGAAAATAATTAACTTAGGAAGCTAAAAGATGGCAAAAGACACTCGTAGTCGCAAAAAAGTGACTCGCCGCTCGGTAGCTGAGGGCGTAGCGCACATCCATGCGTCTTTTAATAACACCATTGTAACGATTACCGATCGTCAAGGTAACGCTTTGGCTTGGGCCACCGCTGGTGGACAAGGCTTCCGTGGTTCACGTAAATCTACACCATTTGCTGCACAGGTTGCGGCTGAAGTTGCTGGTAAAGCAGCACAAGAATATGGTGTCAAGAATGTTGATGTCTTGGTTAAAGGTCCAGGACCTGGTCGTGAGTCTGCGGTAAGAGCCTTAGGTGCATTGGGTTATAAAATAAACAGCATTAGCGATATAACCCCGATTCCTCATAACGGAACTCGTCCACCGAAAAAACGTCGCGTATAAGGAGACTTTCATGGCCCGTTATCTAGGTCCAAAATTAAAACTTTCTCGTCGTGAAGGTACTGATTTACAATTAAAATCAGGCGTAAAAGCGTACGAAGAAAAAACCAAAAAAGCTGACCGTGCCCCTGGTCAACATGGTAATCCACGTAGCAAAACGTCAGAGTATTCTGCACAGCTTCGTGAAAAACAAAAAGTAAAACGCATTTATGGTGTGTTAGAGCGTCAATTCTCAAATTACTATAAAGAAGCTGCGCGTATGAAAGGCGCAACTGGCGAAAACTTGCTTCAAATGTTAGAACGTCGCCTCGATAACGTTGTTTATCGTATGGGTTTTGGTGCAACTCGCGCAGAAGCTCGCCAATTAGTTAGCCACCGTGCTATTCTAGTAAAAAAAGCGGGTCGTGATGAGTTTGTTCGTGTGAACATTCCTTCAATCCAATTGCAAGATGGTGATGTGATTGCTGTACACGAAAAAGCCAAAGAACAATTACGTATTAAAAACGCAATTGAATTGGCAGGTCAACGTGGTACACCTGTGTGGTTGGAAGTTGATCACAGCAAATTGCAAGGTACTTTTAAACAAGCGCCAGAGCGTGCTGATTTACCAACCGAAATCAACGAAAGCTTAATCGTTGAGTTGTACTCTAAATAATTAATTTTACTATAAAGTCGAGGTGACAAATGATGCTAAATGCTACTGAGTTTCTTACACCGAATGCCATTCATGTGGATACGGTCAATGAAACACACGCCAAAGTCACGCTCGAACCGTTGGAACGAGGTTTTGGGCATACATTAGGTAATGCCCTACGTCGTATTCTATTATCTTCATTGCCTGGTGCAGCTGTAATCGAAGCTGAAATCGAAGGCGTTGATCATGAGTATTCAACCCTTGAAGGGTTGCAAGAAGATGTGTTAGATCTATTATTAAATTTAAAAGGTTTAGCGATCCAATTGCATGATCAAAATGAAGTATTCTTGACCCTTGACAAACAAGGTCCTGGCACTGTACTAGCATCAGATATTGAGTTACCTCACAATGTAGAGATTATCAATCCTGATTTAGTTTTAGGTACTTTAAGTGATCGTGGTCATTTAAAAATGCGTTTACGTGTAGCAGTAGGTCGTGGTTATGAGCCTGCCAATGTACGTAAAGATTCTGGTGATAACAAAGTTATTGGTCGTTTAAAATTGGACGCTAGCTATAGCCCAATTTTACGCGTGGCATACCAAGTTGAAAATGCCCGTGTCGAACAGCGCACTGACTTAGACCGTTTGGTTATCGAACTTGAAACCAATGGCACCATCGATCCAGAAGAAGCGATTCGCAAAGCAGCAACGATTTTGCAGCAGCAAATTGCCGTATTTGTTGACCTTGAAGCGGAAGCTACCCCAGAACCTGTTAAGGAAAAAGAAGAAGTTGACCCTGTGCTACTTCGCCCAGTGGATGACTTGGAATTAACGGTTCGCTCAGCAAATTGCTTGAAGGCGGAAAATATCTATTACATTGGCGATTTGGTACAACGCACCGAAACTGAGTTGTTAAAAACCCCAAATCTCGGTAAGAAATCATTAACTGAAATCAAAGACGTCCTTGCTTCTAAAGACTTAGAGCTTGGTATGCGCCTTGAAAATTGGCCACCTGCTGATTTACGTGTTGATGACCGCTTCTCTTACCGTAGCCGTTAAAATTTAAAGGAAGTTTGACCATGCGACATCGTAACAGTGGAGTTAAGTTGGGTCGTACCAGCAGCCATCGTAAGGCCATGTTCCAAAATATGACCAACTCACTATTTGAACATGAACTCATCAAAACTACTCTTCCTAAAGCTAAAGAGCTTCGCCGTGTGGCAGAGCCACTAATTACTTTGGCAAAAGAAGATTCAGTTGCTAACCGTCGTCTAGCGTTTAACCGCTTACGTAATAAAGCGACTGTAGGTAAATTATTCACGACACTAGGCCCACGCTACAAAGCGCGTCCAGGTGGTTATTTACGTATCATCAAATGTGGTTATCGCGATGGCGATGCTGCACCGATGGCATACGTTGAATTAGTAGACCGTGACTAATCATACTGATTAAAAAAACCCCATAGGTTCGCGCTTATGGGGTTTTTTGTTTATAGTGATAAATCCTCAATTAACCTTTGGAAAAATGATGCAATTGAGTTTTGATGTGCTAGTGATGTTAACGTTGGTCGCAGGGATTGCGGGATTTTTAGATGCCATGGCAGGGGGTGGCGGCTTATTGACCATTCCTGCCCTGTTAATGGCAAATGTTCCTACGCTTTATACCTTGGGCACCAACAAGCTGCAAGCAACGGCAGGTTCGCTCTCTGCCTCTATTACCATGATACGCAAAGGCAAAATTCACCCCAAGCAAATTTGGCGTTCGATTATCGCCTGTTTTGTGGGAGCCGTGCTAGGCGCCATGGCTGTACAACTTTCTCCGCCAGTGTTATTAGCCAAAGGCATTCCTTTTTTAATCGCGCTTATTGGTATTTATTATCTGTTTGCACCCGCTATTGGTGAGGTCAAATCTGCACCACGAATCAGCAAAAAAAAATGGCAATATGGGATGTCACCCTTGATTGGCTTTTATGATGGCTATTTGGGCCCTGGTACAGGGATGTTTTTTGCACTAGGCGGTATCACCATGCGGGGCCTGGATATGATTACCGCGACTGCCAATGCCAAGTTACTCAACTTTACCAGCAATGCAGCATCGTTGATGTTTTTTATATTGGGTGGAAAAGTGCTTTGGTCAGTGGGGCTTGCTATGATGGTGGGGCAATTTATCGGTGCTTCATTGGGCGCGCAGATGGTGGTCAAAGGCGGTACCAAGTTTATTCGACCAGTGATTGTGGTGATGTGTTTTGCGATGCTAATTAAATATGTGTTTTTTTCTTAATAATTTTTATTTATGATAGCGGTAGCATTATTCATACTTTGAGTATCGAGAATATGACAACTGAAATGATTTTAAGTATCTTTCTTGGGATTGGCTTAGCGGCAAGTAGCGGGTTTCGTGTGTTTGTACCGCTGTTTGCGCTCAGTTGTGCTGCGTATTTTCATATCATTCCCCTTAATGATAGCTGGCAGTGGGTGGCATCTACGCCTGCGTTAATTATTTTGGGTGTAGCCAGTATTGCAGAGTCGATCAGTTATTTAATCCCGTTGGTTGATCATCTGTTAGATACGGTTGCTGTACCGCTCGCAGGGATTGCAGGAACATTGGTCATGGCTTCGACATTGACCGATATGAGTCCTGCCATGACTTGGGCGCTAGCGATCATTGCTGGCGGCGGCGCCGCGGCTACGATAAAAGGTACAGCTGCCACCACGCGCGTGGCTTCGACTGCCACGACGGGCGGTTTGGCAAATCCCGCTGTTTCAGTGGCAGAGACTGGGACAGCGATAGGGCTGTCGGCTTTGTCGATTTTTTCACCCATGTTTGCGATGATTGCGTTAATCATTGGTTTACTGATGATGATTTGGGTGGTAATAATGGTTAAAAACCGCGTCAAACGCTAAGGCATCTTGCCTGTTTCTTGTAAAGAAAGCGTGCCATCTTGACCCACGATAATATGGTCAATCAAAGTCATATCGACAAGCTGACACGCTTTTGCCAAACTGCGAGTAATTTCCAGATCTGCCTGTGACGCTGTGGCAGAGGTGCTTGGATGATTATGGGCAATAATAAGCTGACTTGCCCCGTATTTTAACGCACAGCGCAACACTTCCCGCACACACACCGAGCACGATGAAATACCACCTGTGAATAATACCTCATACTGGATTAAGGTGAGTTGATTGGTCAAAAACAGCACCGCAAACACTTCGCGATTGAGCGGTCGCAGCTGCGTAGTCAGATAGTCTTTGACTAACTGACTGGCGTTAAGGGTAGGGGCTTGTTTGACTTGGCTGGCAAGGTAGCGTTTGCCCATTTCAAGGCTTGCCAAAATCTGCGCGTATTTTGCCATGCCGATACCATGACACGCCATAACTGCTTCACTAGGGGCAGATAGTAACTGAGCCAGACTGCCAAATTTTTCAATCAAGCCACGAGCCAGTTCGATGGCGGATTGGTCTTTGGTACCTGTGCGTAAGAATATTGCCAAAATCTCGCTATCGGATAGACTCTCAGCGCCTTTTTGCAGTAGCTTCTCTCGGGGGCGCTCGTCTTGGTGCCAGTCTTTGATTGCCATAGGCATTTCCTAATAAATGATGATTAATCATACCTAAAATGGCAGAAAATTGTTACTATAGGCGAAATTTTTTAGTGCTATTATCTTATGAAAAACATCCTTCTTGGTATCACAGGCGGTATTGCTGCCTACAAATCTGCCTCGTTTGCCCGACTATTGATTAAAAATGGCTATGACGTCCGTGTTATTATGACGGCAAGCGCGCAAGCCTTTATTACACCGTTAACGCTGCAGGCCTTGACGGGCAACCAAGTGCATATCGACTTGTTGGATGAGAGTGCTGAGCTAGGAATGGGGCATATTGAACTGGCAAAATGGGCGGATTTACTGATTATCGCACCTGCTACCGCAAATACGATTGCTAAACTGGCCATGGGAATAGCGGATGATTTACTCACTACCGTTTGCCTTGCCACCACGGCACCGATTTTGGTGGCACCTGCTATGAATCAGCAAATGTGGCAACATCCATCGGTCAAACTTAATTTGCAGACGTTAACCGATTATGATTATGAAATCATCCAACCAGCCAGCGGTGAACAAGCCTGTGGTGATATCGGTGAGGGAAGATTGCCAGAGCCAGAGCAGTTGCTTGAATACGTGCAATATTTCATCGCTAGACAAATCACACCACAAGTATTGGCGGGTAAAAATGTGACAATCACCGCAGGTCCAACGATTGAAGCCATAGACCCTGTGCGCTATCTATCCAATCATTCCACGGGCAAAATGGGATTTGCGCTGGCAAAAGCGTGCCGTAATGCAGGCGCGAGGGTAACCTTGATCGTTGGGGGTAAAGTGCCCATACCAACGCCACTACTGGTCAATCGTATCGATGTGTTATCGGCTGAAGAAATGCTAATGACCGCTCGCCAATGCGCTAGTGACGATATATGTGAATGCCATGACGATCACGACCATGACCACCATCATCATGACCATGATCATCACTACCATCATGACCATGATGAATTTGGCAATGATATTGAGGTCGAACCTGTCAGCAAAGCGACCGATATTTTTATTGCCACGGCTGCGGTTGCCGATTATCGCACGCGTGATGTCGTGCCGCAAAAGATTAAAAAAACGCAAGATCAGATGGCACTGGATTTGGTGAAAAACCCTGATATTTTGGCGACCATTGCCAAAGAATTCCCTGAGGTTTTTGTGGTAGGATTTGCGGCAGAAACCCAAGATATCGAAAAATACGCCCGTGGCAAGCTTGACGCCAAAAACTTAGATATGATTGCCTGTAATGATGTATCCCGCACCGATATCGGTTTTGGCAGTGATGACAATGCCATGACGGTGTTTTTTAAGGGCAAAGATGCCGCAGTCAGTCTCGAAAAAGCCAGCAAGGATATCATTGCCAATCAGCTGGTCAGCTTAATCGGTAAGCAATTAGCGGGTAAGTTTACCTTGGTAAGATAGTCGCTGATGGCGATTTTTTCCGTTCAGCAAAGCGTTATGCTTTCGATGCTCATGATCCCCGCGATATTTGCCATCGTCAGTATGTTTCATGGGCTGACAGGGATTGGCGTGACGCTGATTGCGACCACAGCATTGGCAAGTTTTTATCCGATGTCGCATGTGCTGCTGCTGACGGTCGTGCCGTGTTTGGTGATTAACTTGGTGGTGTTTTTGGAGGGTGGCAATATTGGCTACTACCTCAAAAAATATTGGCTATTGGTGTTTACTAGTTTTGTGGGCAGTCTGATCGGCACAAAGTTGGTGTTTCTCATCGCACGGCATTATTTGCTGATCGCGCTTGGGCTATTGATTGTCGGATATGTGCTGACCCAGTTTTTGGCAAGTCAAACGGGCAAAAATATTCGACTGCCCAATAATCAACCAAGTTTAATCTTCAGTGGGCTGGTGGCAGGCGTGCTCGGCGGTGCGACCAATGCCATGTCGCCGCTACTGGTGATGTACTTGCTATCGGCTACCGAAGACAGCCTAGACCCCAAAACCGAGCTGATTAAAGCCAGTAATCTGTGCTATGTGGTCGGCAAAATCGCTCAGCTCATCGTGCTGTGGCAAGGGTTTGTGAGCCTACCAACGACAGAATTGGGCGTGATTGGCGTGGCGACGCTGTTGTCGTTGCTGTGTTTGTATATCGGGTTTTATTTTCGTCATAAAATCTCACAAAAAATGTTCAAAAATATGACGTTGGTGATTTTATTACTGTTAGGTGTTAACGCCTTATTCAAAGCTTTTAGTAGTTAATCATTATCGTCTTTTAACATCAACGCTCGTTCATACAAGGCATTTTTCTTAGCCCCTGTGATATCGCTGGCAAGCTGTGCGGCTTTTTTCACCGACAAATCTTGCAACAGTCGTTTTAGCAATTCATCGTGTTGATTATCATGATTCTGTAATTCACTTGCCCCAGCGACCACCAGTACCATTTCCCCTTTTTGCTGATTGGCATCGCTTGCAACAAACTGCTTTAGTTCGCCGAGCGTTGATGGATAAATGGTTTCAAACGTTTTAGTTATCTCACGGCAAAACGTCACTTGTCGATTGTCGCCAAGCACCGTAATCATGTCATCGATACATTCAACAATACGATGGGGCGCTTCATAAAAAATCAGCGTGGCGGTTAAATCCTTGATTTTAGTCAATTCGCTTTGTCGTCCTGCAGTTTTGGCAGGCAAAAAGCCATAAAAATAAAACTTGTCTGAAGGTAATCCTGCGACCGATAGGGCAGCTATGGCAGCACTGGCGCCGACAACCGGTGAGACTTTGATACCTGCTTGGTGACAGGCGCGCACCAGTCGAAAACCAGGGTCGCTAATGAGTGGGGTGCCGGCATCACTGATAAGCGCGATACTTTGACCTGACTGTAAAACTTCAATCAATTTAGGGGTCTGTACTTCGGCATTGTGGTCGTGATAAGCCCAAGTTTTGGTGGGTATGTTAAAGTGATTGAGTAGTTTTCCAGAGGTGCGGGTGTCCTCGCAGGCGATGATAGCCACGGTTTTTAGGCAGTCGATGGCGTGGGCGGTGATATCGGATAAATTACCAATCGGGGTGGCGACGATATAGAGTGTGCCTTGATTTGAAGTCATATTTTTCTCGTTTTCTTTATAAAATTATCGTTCAATGAAAGTTATTTTTGGAACATCTGTGAGACTCGTTAAAACACTAATACAATCACTTTCACCCAGAATAAAGAATTCATTTGGGCGGTTACCCTTCATGTCAAAGACATATTGTGAAGTAAAGCCTTTTCGTAATTTTTCCTGTTCATACCAGCCATTTTCTGAAACAGATAATAACCAATTTTTAGGGTATTCATCATTTGGAAAGTCTAGTAAATCTCCTTCTCTAAGCATTCTAAAACCCATGACATATTCAAAGTCTAAATATACTAACTCATAATCTTGTGGTTTAAATAGCAATGTTACTCGCAATGTACGGCCGTCATAATGAATCGCATCAATGGCGGGAATGAGATTTTCAAAGGGAAGGTTAGGATAAACTTGGCATTTTGGATTTTGCATTGTTTAATTCTCAAAGTATAATAAATTTCATTTTAACATAGTCAATCATCCTTCAAAATGAAACTCACTGCCCCAAAACAACGCCAAGGCGACTATTATGAAATCCTCGCTAAGCACTATCTTGAAGCGCAAGGTTTAACGTTTTTTGCCAAAAACTGGCACTACAAAAACTTGGGCGAGCTTGATTTGGTGATGCTCGAGCCGACACAAAAAACTCCTTGCCTAGTCATTGTCGAAGTGCGTCAACGAAAAGTCAGCCAATTTGGCACAAGTTTAGACAGTATCACCCCCGCCAAACAACGTAAAATCATTAAAACCACCGCAGCTTTTTTACAAGCGCATCCGCAATTTGATAGCTTTGACATTCGCTTTGATGTGGTAAGTTATGAAGGCGCTCAAGCTGCAGGACAGGCTGTCATGCCAACGCCTACGTGGATTAAGGACGCTTTTAGCGTAAATTAAGCATTTTGTATAACGTATAAACTTAGCAAAAATTATGCTATGCTACGCAGCAAAATAGTATAATTTTACCCCTCTTTTATTAGGTATTTCCCATGAACGCACAGGATTTAATTACTTTACTACAACCCCATTTTCCGAGTGGCAAAATCGAAGCCGCCAATCAAGGCAACAAATTTGATGTGCGCGTGGTGGATGACAGCTTTGAGGGTAAACGTGCTGTCGCGCGTCAACAAGCCGTGTTGGGGTTGGTGTCTGATAAATTTGCGTCAGGTGAAATCCATGCACTCAATATCCAAGCGTTGACCTATGCCCAGTGGCATGAGATGCAAGCCAAACAAGCTGCGCAATAAGCCATTTTTAGGAGAAACACATGGATAAATTTTTAATCACGGGTGGCACTCAAGTTAAAGGGGAAGTGGTCATCTCTGGTGCTAAAAATGCGGCATTGCCCTTGCTTGCGGCAATGATTTTGGCAGAAACCCCAGTCACCCTGCACAATGTACCGACACTCAAAGACGTCAATACCTTGGTCAAATTGATTGCGGGCACGGGTATTACCATTGAAAAGAACGGCGATACGGTGACCTGCGATACCAGTACCATCAATAGCTACTATGCCCCGTATGAGCTAGTCAAAACCATGCGTGCATCGATTTTGGTATTGGGACCGCTGCTTGCGCGCTTTGGGCAGGCTGAAGTGTCGCTGCCCGGTGGCTGCGCAATTGGCTCACGCCCTGTCGACCAACATCTAAAAGCCTTGGAAGCGATGGGAGCGACCATTACCGTTGAAAATGGCTATGTCAAAGCCAAAGCACCCGCTAGCGGTCGGCTAAAAGGTTGTCATTTTACCTTTGATGTGGTCACGGTTGGCGGTACTGAAAACACCATCATGGCAGCGGCATTGGCAGAAGGAACCACGCACTTAGAAAACTGTGCGCGTGAACCAGAAGTGGTTGATCTGGCTAATATGCTTGTCAAAATGGGCGCAAAAATTGAAGGCATTGGCACCGCTTATATGACCATTGAAGGCGTTGACAAATTAAATGGCTGTGAGTACTCAGTCGTACCAGACCGTATCGAAACCGGCTCATATCTTGCGCTTGCCATGATGACAGGCGGGGAAGTGACTGCCAAAAAAACCGAAGCAAGCTTGATGCAATCGGTGCTTAAAAAATTTGAAGAAATGGGCGCCCAAGTCACTGTTGGCAGCGACTGGATTAATGTCAAAATGGCAGGTCGTCCAAAAGCGGTTGATATCCGCACATTACCACACCCGGCGTTTCCAACCGATATG
The DNA here is from genome assembly GCF_032004885.1 of Moraxella sp. CTOTU47579. NCBI lineage: Bacteria > Pseudomonadati > Pseudomonadota > Gammaproteobacteria > Moraxellales > Moraxellaceae > Moraxella > Moraxella sp. CTOTU47579. The sequence continues at coordinate 40,437 of NZ_DALZOJ010000007.1, read as the reverse complement.
CAAGCGCAGCTCATGACAGTTTGCTGTATTGCAGAAGGCACCAGTACCATTATTGAAAATATTTTTGAAAATCGTTACATGCATGTGCCTGAGCTGCAACGTATGGGGGCAAATATCAAAGTCGATGGCCATACTGCCGTTGTTCAAGGCGTCGATAAGCTCAATGCCGCGCCTGTCATTGCAACCGATTTACGCGCCTCTATGTCACTGGTAATGGCAGCGGTGGCAGCCCAAGGCGAGACCTGTATCGAGCGCATTTACCACATTGACCGTGGTTATGAGTATGTGGAAGATAAACTGCGCGGCTTGGGCATCACCATTGAGCGGGTAAAAGGCGAATAACAGGTATAAGACAATGACACAAGCAAATGATGCCAATTATAACGGTCTTACCTTAGCGTTATCCAAAGGGCGAATCTTAAAAGATACCTTGCCCCTGCTAAAAAAGGCAAGTATCGAACTACTTGAAGACCCAGAAGAATCACGTAAACTGATTTTCCCGACCACGCATGCTGATGTGCGGATTTTGATTTTACGCGCCAGTGACGTGCCCACCTATGTGGAGCATGGGGCGGCAGATTTTGGTGTGGCGGGTAAAGATGTACTGATGGAGCATGGCTCAAGCAATTTATATGAATTGCTCGACCTACAAATTGCCAAATGCCGTTTGATGACGGCAGGTAAAGTGGGGCTACAATTACCCAGTCGTCGTCTTCGAATTGCCACCAAATATGTCAATGTGACGCGCGCGTTTTTTGCCAGTCGCGGTGAACAAGTCGATGTGATTAAACTATATGGTTCCATGGAACTTGCGCCCTTGGTGGGCTTGGGTGATTTGATTGTGGATGTGGTCGATACCGGTAATACCTTAAAAGCCAATGGTCTAGAGCCGCGACAAGAGATTTGCCAAGTCTCTTCGCGTTTGATTGTCAATCAGGTCAGTTATAAACGCAAATTTGCGCTGCTTGAGCCCATCATCGAAAGCTTTAAGCAAAGCGTCGCTGATAACACCCAGTAACGGTTCAAAAATCACCATGATGCAGCATCTTTTTGTCTATGGCACGCTAGCGCCCAATCGCGATAACCACAGTATTATGACACCCATCAACAACGGCATTTGGCAACCTGCGACTATTCGTGGGCATTTGATGCCAAATGGCGGCTGGGGCTCAGCGCTCGGATTTCCTGCAGTCATCCCCGATGAACAAGGCGACATGGTAGCGGGCTTGGTGTTTTCGTCGGATGATTTGGCCAATCATTGGACGCGGCTAGATGAGTTTGAAGGTGAAGCCTATCAGCGCATTGAAGTAACCGCCACGCTTGACAATGGTGCGAAAATCCAAACCTTTGTGTATGCACTCGACAATCTACAGCATTATTAAAGCTGGCTATGCCGATTAAAACATGGAAGATGAAAACATGGAAAACTAAAACATTGAAGATTAAAAAAAGACGTTATTAAGACGTCTTTTTTTAGCTTGGTGAATTTTAATTGGGCGAAAACTAAAAGTGGTGACGGATTGGCTCAGTTTAGCCGATTTTGATGCGTCGATTTTGATGCGCTAGCTTTGATGCACTAATTTTGATGGGTTGGCAAATTGCTGGGCAGGCTAAAAAGCCGCTTTCATCCATGAAGAAATTTGTTATGCTATGGGTTAGTCATTTTTTTCTTAGGGGAATACCATGCGATTGTTAAATAGCCAACAAGCCAGTTTTGCGCAGGAATTGACAGAGCTGCTTGCTTTTGAAACGGTAAATGATCCAGCGCTACTGGCTACGGTCGATGATATTATCGCGCAAGTGCGTCAGGGTGGGGATGAGGTGGTGTTAAAGTTGACCCAACAATTTGACAAGCATCCTGCCAAAACTTTTGCCCAGCTAGAGATTTCACAAGAAAAGCTCAAACAAGCATTTGATGGGTTAAACCCTACAATCAAGCACGCGCTTGAACTGGCGGCACAGCGCGTCACATCTTTTCACGAGCGCCAACGGCAAGAAAGCTGGACGTATCAAGATGCGCTAGGCAATACGCTTGGACAACAAGTTACGCCACTCGATAAAGTGGGTATCTATGTGCCAGGTGGGCTGGCAAGTTATCCATCCAGCGTCTTGATGAATGCGTTACCCGCAAAAGTGGCAGGGGTCGGGCAAATTATCATGGTGGTGCCTGCCCCTCATGGTGAACTAAATCCCTTGGTATTGGCGGCCGCTTATTTGGCGGGTGTGGATAAAGTCTTTACCATTGGGGGCGCGCAAGCGGTGGCAGCGTTGGCTTATGGTACTAACACCATCCCACAAGTCGATAAAATCACAGGACCTGGTAACAAATACGTGGCAGCCGCCAAACGCGCCGTATTTGGGCAAGTGGGCATTGACATGATTGCAGGCCCCTCGGAAGTACTGGTATATGCCGAAGGCGTAGCAAATGATAAAGCGGATTGGTTAGCCATGGATTTATTGTCGCAAGCTGAGCATGACACCGTTGCGCAAGCGATTTTTGTCACCCCATCTAAGCCATTACTCAAAAAAGTTGCGCAGGAAATCGAAAAAGCCTTAGCAGATTTGCCAAAAGCTGACATCGCTAAAGCGGCGATTGCCAACCGTGGCGCGCTGATTTTGGTGAAAGACCGCGCAGAAGGTATTGAGGTGATTAACCGCATTGCGCCTGAGCATTTGGAGTTATCGGTAGATGACCCAGAAGCGATGCTCAAAGATGTCCGCCATGCGGGCGCTATCTTTATGGGTCGCTATACCCCTGAAGCGATTGGCGATTATTGCGCTGGCCCTAATCACGTGTTGCCAACGTCAGGTACCGCACGCTTTAGTTCACCGCTTGGCGTGTATGATTTTCAAAAGAAATCTTCGATTATTTATTGTAGCGAGCAAGGTAGCCAAATGCTGGCAAAAACCGCCGATATACTGGCGGTGGAAGAGAATTTGGATGCCCACGCGCGTTCAGCCCGTTACCGTGTGAAATAGGTTCAAACGCGCCTGTGGCAATTCAACAGCTTATTATGGCAATTGAACAGGGCGTTTAACTCCTTTAACTCATTTTAACGGGGAAGTTAACGCTGCTTTGTCAATACATCTAGGCGTAGCCGTTCTTCAGGCGTAAACATCGTCTGCTGTAACGCCACAATTTGTTGTTGTGCTTGCGGCACATTACCCAATTTGCTCAGTATTTGGTTAGACTGTGTCTGATAAGTTGCCACACGCTGCGCAAATTGCGCTTCAGATTGGTCAAGCTGCTCAAGCCGTTTGACCGCTTCAGGGGAGACGTATTGACTACGCATGGCATTGATTTGGCTTTGCGTTGCCCCTTGCTGCTGCATTTGCTGCGTTTGCGCTAATAACTTGTCAATATTGCGCTGCTCGGTTAGCTTTGTCTGTAGATTTGGGTCTTTAACACTGGCGATATAGGCGGTTTGCGCCTTATCAATGATAGCTTGGCGCTGGTCATTGCTCAGTTGCGCGTTTTGGTTGGCTTCGACGACCGTCATGTTGTAGTCATTGAGGGCTTGTTCATCCCCAAAAAAGGCTTCACGGGTTTTGGCGTCAAAATAGCGGGCTTGCAGCTGTTGTACTGCGCGTAATTGGTTCTTAATCGCAGATAAATCTAATGCGCTGACATTGGGGTTTTGCTGTGCTTTAGGCTTATCTAGCTGGCTGACAGCAGTCAAATAGGTGAGATAATTTTGAAAAATGTTAACCGCTTGGCTTGCGGCAGGCTCAGGCGTATGTTCACGAATATAGGCAATCACCCGTTGTTCAATCTGGGTTAAGGGCTCTTCCCCTTGTGCGGACAAAAAATAATCAAACAGTCGGCGCAAACCCGCGGTCACCACCAATTGCTTGTTTTCATCGATAATAATTTCGCCATCGACTTGGGTGCCTTGTAGTGATTTGGGCAGCGATGTGGCCAGTGATATGGGCAGGGGGTTAGCGTTCGCGGTGATGGAGGACGCATTGGCGAGCGTTGCGGTTTGATGGGACGGCAATCCACTAGATGGACTGGTACTGGCAGCATCCTGCGGCAAAGGATTGGCTGTTTTGACAGCGTCCTTAGGTTTTAACCACAGGATGCAGGCTATCAATAATGCGATGATGCTACTGGCTAATACGATTATTAGCCAGTTTATCGGTCGTTGGTTTGTGTCAGGGTTGTTTGAAGGAACCATAGGCATAAGCTTACAACGATTGACCTTTTAAGCGATTGACTTGGTTGCGATAGACAGTCAATGGATTGGTGTCTAGCAAACTGACAATGCCAAATACCTGATTGACTGAATCCATATGATTCATTTTATAGTTATCACGAATCACTGCACCCAGACGACTTGAACAGGGTGAAACAAGACCATCATTGGCTTCGCCATTGAATGATAAACCCGTCAACCCCAGCACCGTATCAGACGGATCGACAAGCATGGTCATAGTTTGGGCGCCACTAAGTGAGTAGTAACGTACATTATTGACCACCGTGTTTTTTGGGTATCCACAATAACTGGTCGGCATGGCTGCAGGGAATTTTTGGTTAAATTTAGCCGCATAATTGGTGGTGAGTGCATTGACGGCTGCCCAACCATCTTGCTGCTGTAGTTGATTGAGTGGCACGCCAGATCCGATGTCCATCACACCGCCCACCAATTCAAAAAACTTGATTGCCATTAAAGAGGCGGTATTAAATTCGCCAGCCGGTAAGCCATCAGCCGCGCTGCCTTCAGTCACCATTTTGACCGTCCAATCCGCCATTTTTGAGCCTTGCTCAGGGCTGGAAATCGCCGTCACAGATGAGACTAGCGATGGCGCAACCCCCGCCACATAGCGAATATCAATCCCACCTTGGCTATGACCGATTAAGTTAACCTTCGGGCTGCCGGTGATGGCAATGATGGTTTTGATTTGTTGGAGTAGCTGCTCACCGCGCACTTCGGTGTCATTGACACTTGATGTCTTGGTCACATACACACTGGCGCCATTTTTGGTGAGATCTTGAGGGATGCCATTAAAATAATCGACCAAACCAAACATTTTGCTCCAGCCACCAAGCCCATGAGCAAGCACGATAGGGTATTTGGTTTTTGCATAATCTGAGGTGGCGTTAAGGGTGGTGACTGCGACACAGCCAGTGGCATTGGCACAGTTGTAATAACTTGAGGCATAAGAAGACGCAGAAAATGCGATGGAAGAAAAAAGCAATCCTTTGGCGGCACGGCGCATAAAGCGATGATTTGACATATACTGATCCTTGTAAAGTCATAATGAAGTTTCGCTGTCCTATGGATTAATTTAACCTAAATCAAGAATTTGTGAATCAAATGAAATGACTGGTCAGTATATTTTTTGGCAAAGTCAGTTGATTCAGTATGTAGATAGGGTTAAAGATCAAGTGATGTATTGGCACAATTGGCGTGCCATCTACAAAAGCAGACACAAATTGTCATTGATTTTCTGCTAAGATTTGCTAAGGTAACGGCTGATTTTTCGTTTTTGCTGTTTATTGATTTTTTGCCCCTCATTACAAGAGAATAACTGACCCACTATGTTAGAACTACTATCTGACCCGTCAGCGTGGCTAAGCCTTGCGACGCTTGTCATTCTTGAGATTGTTTTAGGTATTGATAATCTTGTCTTTATTGCCATCTTAGCCAATAAACTCCCGCCGCATCAGCGCGCTAAAGCCCGTAATCTAGGTCTAGGTCTAGCACTACTCATGCGATTGGTGCTCTTATCCATGATTTCATGGCTCATTACCTTAACCGATCCTGTGCTCACCTTGGGAAGTTTTGATTTATCGGTTCGCGATATTATTTTATTGGTAGGCGGGGTTTTCTTGCTGTTTAAAGCAACGACAGAGCTGCATGAGCGGCTGGAAGGAAAACCTGAACATACCAACCAAAGCAAAGTGCAAGCTGGGTTTATGGCGGTTGTCGCACAGATTGTGATTTTAGATGCAGTGTTCTCGTTTGACGCGGTGATTACTGCCGTAGGCATGGCAAAACACCTTGAAATCATGATGGCGGCAGTGATCATTGCCATGGTATTGATGGTGGCTGCGTCCAAAGCCTTGACGGAGTTTGTCGGTCGTCACCCGACCGTGGTGATTTTATGCTTAAGTTTCCTACTGATGATTGGCTTTAGCTTGATTGTCGAAGGACTAGGCTTTCATATGCCAAAAGGTTACTTGTACGCGGCGATTGCGTTCTCAATTTTGATTGAAGTGTTTAACCAAGTAGCCAAACGCAATAAAACCAAATATGAAAATCAAATTCCGATTCGTGACCGTACTGCGGATGCAATTTTACGCTTAATGGGTGGTAAAACCGAAGAAGCGGTTACCCCAGAGAATAATTCAGAACATTTTGATTTTGATAGTATGCCATTTGCACAAGAAGAGCGTTATATGATTAGTGGCGTACTAGCGCTTAATGAGCGCGATGTGCATACCATCATGACGCCGCGCAATGATATCTCTTGGGTCAATATCAACGGTAGCCGCGAAGAAATGCGCGCGCAATTGCTTGATACGCCGCATAGCTTGTTCCCTGTGTGCCGAGATACCATCGATAAAGTGCTCGGGGTAGTACGCGCCAAAGACTTTTTGGATTTGCTCTATAAGAACGTCGCAGATATTGAAACCGCCATTAAACCCTTACTTAACAAGCAGCAGCCTGTGTTTGTGTCAGAAAGCATTGACAATCTAAAACTGCTCAATATGCTTAAAAAAGCCAAAGGTAATTTGGCGATGGTGATTGATGAATATGGTCAAGTCGCAGGGCTAGTGACACCGCTTGATGTGCTAGAGGCGATTGCAGGTGAGTTCCCTGATGAAGATGAAACTTTAGAAATTATCCCGTATGACGATTATTGGATAGTGGAAGGTACCGCAAGCTTGCACCAACTACGTTTGGAGCTTGACGATCCAGATTTTCTACTCGATGCCGATCAGTTCACCATTGGCGGGTATTTGATTTCGCAGTTGACCGATGCCCCAGAAGTCAATCAAACCATTGATATCGGTGCCTATAAGTTTACCATTCTAGAAACTTCAAAATCGCGCATTCTGAAATTAAAAGTTGAACGTAAAACCCCAATGGTGGCAACGGTGTAAACCAATGCTTGGGTATAAAAAAAGGGGTCATTAACCCCTTTTTTTATGACTTTTTTAGGGATATAACAATTAAGGAATTTGCTGAATCGTCAAGGTGATAGTAGGCAGATTGCTCTTTGACGTGGCAGTAGATTGACTGGACACAGGCGTGGATGATAGCGAAGTCAGGGTAATATCCATATTGGCAAAACGTTGTGTTTGACGCAAGTCACCACGCAAAGCCCCAATCGATAGATTGAGAGTTTGTGGGCGAGAGGTGGTTGTCATAGCCGTGACCGCTACCGTGGCATTGCCTGCCCAAATACACTGTACGCCTGTGGCACAGCGGCTATCATTGAGCACTTTATCAAAAGTCAGATTTAGCTGGTGTTCTTTAACAAAGATGTTTTGACCCAGCGCAAGCGTGACCGTGCGAGTGGCATTGGTTGGCTGGTTGACTGTTGAAGGCGTTGGCTTGGCGGGCAACGTAGGCGCAGTCATACAGGCGGTTAATAGGCTCGTAGTAAGTAAAACAAGGCTTGTGGTTTGAATGATTTTTTTCATCGGTGATTTCCTTTTTTTTCTTAACGGTTAATTTTATTTCTGATTTTTAGTTTTTAGTTTTTAGTTTTGATTTTTAGTGTTATTTTTAGCGGCAAAAAAACGCTGTAGCCCTGCCAATACTAAGTCTTGCCGAATTTCCACGCTGGCTGATAGGTGCGGCTCAAAAGTATGGGCGTCACCGCCTGTCATGGTGATTTCAAATTGTGGGTAGCGATGAATGGTTTCATTGATGGCCCCGACAATGGATAACATAATACCATGATGCACCGCGTCTTGGGTATTGGTGCCTGAATCTATACTATCAAAAGTGCCATCAATAATACTAATCTGGCGCGTTCCTGAGAATAGCGACTCGCGCTGCAAATAGATACTGGGGAAAATATAGCCCCCCAAGTGATGACCCTGATCGACCAAATCAATGGTAACGGCAGTGCCGCAGCCAATCACGCATTGTTTTTTGCTAGGCTCGATGATACCGAGCATTTGTAGCCAGCGGTCAACGCCAAGTTGGGCGGGGTTGTAATCGCTCGACATCAGCGCGTGCTTGGCATGGACTTGGGCAAATTCAAACGGTTTTTGCAATCGCTCTAGGCTTTCTGCGACGTGATTATTGACGGCTTGTCCAAGCACGGATGACACCCCGATAAATTCAGGATTGAGTCGTTCAAGCCGAAAGGTCAACCCTTTGAGCAATTCGGCAGGGGCTTGCAAATGCTGCTCAGCCGCATGATCCAGCACTTGACCGCTATCGTCCGTGAGCCAATATTTTAAGCGGGTATTACCCAAGTCTAGCCAAAGTTTTGTCATAAGTGAGAACCTTTGAGAGGGATGCTTTATTTGTGTTTATTTGCCTGCAACGATGAAACGGCTGAATCCAAAACTTGAATGGTGCCTGTCCAAATCGTTTGTGTGCTGCCATCTGCTTGCTCAATCAATAGACAGCCTTGCGCATCGATACCTACTGCAATGCCTGTTATTGATTGCTCAGATAAGGCGTTATAAATTTGCAAATGCTTGTTGTTTAATACGTCTTTTTGGGAAAAATCATGGATAAATTGTTGACTTGCTTCAGCCGCTTGCAGCTGATTAAATTGCCCAATCGCACTAGCTATGGCATCGGTAACAGGCTGATAAAACTCACTGGGCTGTAAGCGCTGCGCTGTCAAATCTTGCAGGCTTATCGCTTGGTAGTTTAAGCCTTCTTGGGTTTGCTCGGTCAGCACAGGGGCATGGGCAATATTGACTCCCACACCGATGACAACCCCTAGCATGTGACCTGCGACATTGACAGGCTCTATCAAAATACCCGAGAGTTTTTGAAATTGGTCAGGTAGGTTGTCTTGTGGTTGATAAAAACCCACATCGTTCACCCACTTGACGCCAATGGTTGGCAAATGCTTTGCCAGTCTTGTTTGATTGATGTGTTCTATGATAGGTATTTGACTGAGCTGATAACCCACGCACAGTGACAAGCGACCATCTAATCGATAAGATAAGCAAAGATTTTGCTGCCAAGCATAGGCTTGTGTCGGCACATACAGCGATAAATAAACATTGCCTAGCGGTGATTGCCATGTTCTGCCATGTTGACCACGTCCGCCTGATTGGGTATCAGCAGTGAGTAAATGGGGGCGACTAAAATGCGGTCGGTTATGGTCGGTGGGCGACTGGTCTTGATAGCTGAGCACCATCCACTCAATCAGCTGGCTGTTGGTTGAGTGGGTTGACGATAAATGGGTATGGCAAAGCGAATCAATTCTCATGGGGATGGTTACATAGGGTTGGGTTCATAAGCTTAGGCACAATGTTACAAACGACAAAAAGATAAGTTTGCTATACTAACGCTATTTTTAATCAAAGGAAATGCAAAAAATGATGTATCTGTGGTTTTTGCTGGCGGGGGCATTTGCTGGTATTTGTGCTGGGCTATTTGGTGTCGGTGGCGGATTGATTATCGTACCCGTGCTGATGGCGATTTTTAAAGCGTATGGCTATCCAAGCGATGTCATTACCCATTTGGCGGTAGGGACATCGCTTGCCACGATTGTGGTGACCTCCATAAGCTCCATGCAATCGCACAATAAGCGAGGTGGCGTGCGCTGGGATGTATGGCGCAATATGTCGATTGGCTTGGTGGTTGGTAGTTTTGTTGGTGCTTATATCGCAGATTTATTGCATGGTAAGGTCTTGGCATTTTTGATTGCTGGCATGGCGCTGTTTATGGGGCTAAAAATGCTTCTGGCTAAAAAATCGGAAGTTGTCGCGACCACTCACTTGCCATCTGCGCCTGTGCAAACAGGGGTCGGGGGCTTGATTGGCGCAGCATCGGCGATTTTTGGTATTGGCGGTGGCAGTTTTACCGTGCCGTTTTTGAGCCGTTTTGGTTTGACCATGCAACAAGCGGTGGGTACGTCAGCAGCCTGTGGCTTACCGATTGCCATTGCAGGGGCGCTCGGGTTTATGTTTTTTGGCAAAGATGTACAGGGCTTGCCGGCTGAGGCGATTGGCTTTGTGCATATCACTGCGTTTTTGTGTATTTCAGTGATGAGTTATTTATTTGCCAAAGTGGGGGCAAAATTGGCGCACCAATTGCCTGCCAACACCTTAAAGCGCATGTTTGGTGGTCTGCTGCTGATTGTGGGGGCAAAAATGATGCTAGGCGCGCTTGGGATTAATTTATGGTAAAAATAAACAATGGGTTTTGTGTTATGTCATGAGCGTGAATTTTATAACTCATTCTCAATCATATGCCCCATGCGCTCTTTTTTGGTGTTGAGATAGGCCTCATTGTGCGGGTTGACACCCACCAACAGCGGTACGCGCGCTATCACCTCAATACCAATCTCATTGAGATAGTCAATTTTGTTGGGGTTGTTGGTTATCAGCTTTACCTTATCCACACCGACATGCTCAAGCATCGGCTTGCACATTTCATAGGTGCGAGCATCGGCAGGTAAATCGAGCAGCAAATTGGCATCAAGCGTATCATGTCCTTGGTCTTGCAATGCGTAAGCTCGGATTTTGTTGGTCAGTCCAATCCCGCGCCCTTCTTGGCGCAAATATAAAATCGCCCCGCAGCCGCCATCTTTAGCATAAGCTTGAATCATCTGCATGGTGGCATTGAGCTGGGGGCCACAGTCGCATTTAAGCGAGCTAAAGGCATCCCCTGTCAAACATTCGCTATGAATGCGTACCAATGGGATTTTGGATTTATCGGCCGTGGGCAAACCAACCGTCAGCATGACGTGTTCATGTTTGCGATTGCCCAGAGCATCGCGTGCCGTGTCGTCCGTATCTTCAAACACATGAATATCAAATAGCCCATGCGCTGTTGGTAAGGTTGCTTGCGTGATAAATTGATACGACACCCACTACTCCAAAAAAATGTCCAAAAAAATGACCAACTGACCCAAACAACTGAACCAAGTCGGTAAACCCAAAAATAAAATTGCCCTTTACATGAAGGCATTGATTAAAATATCAAGAAGGATAGCGTCATTACGCATCTTATCAATAAGCCGCAAGCTAGGCTCACATGCTATCTGAGGCAACTTTTTTGTCAAAATTTATCAAAAATTCAAGGCGCTAAGCTAAACTTTATAGAAGCTATAAGATACAATCTAAAATAGCGAGGTTTGATGTTTAATCAACAAAAAAATGCTATTATGCCACATTCATGCGCCACATTGGCAATTCAAAGCTGGTAATGCCAGCTTAGCCACCTCGATTTTCAAGCGCTCAACGCTTTGGCAGTCTGTCAACTTTGTGCCAATTTTGTGCCAGCAATAAGGTGTCGATAGTCATTGTGCGTTTTAACTATATATTTTTTTCACCTGTGTCAACAGGGCTCATCGAGTCCCTGTAAGCAATGAAAAGTGTCAGCCAAGATATGTCAAAAACTAAAATAGCTAACCAAAACTACTCATTAAAAACCTTTGATACCATCCCTATGCTAAAGCCGCATACGCCGCTGCTCGATGAGGTGGACAGTCCTGATGACCTAAAAAAATTCAGTACCGCGCAATTGCAGCAATTAGCCGATGAACTGCGCGAGTTTTTGCTGTATACAACGGGCGTCAGCGGTGGGCATTTTGGTTCTAACCTTGGCGTCGTTGAGCTCACCATTGCACTGCATTATGTCTTTAACTCACCCAAAGACCAAATTGTCTGGGACGTAGGGCACCAAGCGTATCCCCACAAAATTTTAACGGGTCGCCGTGACAAGCTTACCACCATTCGTAGCCAACATGGGCTGACTGCTTTCCCTGAGCGTCATGAGTCTGAGTATGATACCTTTGGCGTTGGGCATTCATCGACGGCGATTTCTGCAGGGCTAGGCATGTCGCTTGCTATGCGCTATTTAGGCAAACATGACAAAGTGGTTAGCATCGTCGGTGATGGTGCTATGACAGGTGGCATGGCGTTTGAAGCGATGAATGACGCGGTGCAACAAAATGCCGATTTGATTGTGGTGCTCAACGATAATGACATGTCAATCTCACAGGCAACGGGCGGATTTTCTAAACATTTAGCCACCCTTTGGCAGCGTGGTTTGGCAGTCGATATCGATAAAAATGGTGATGCGATTTTTACCAAGCGCGTCATTTCCAGTGAAGACCGCCGTATTCGTCATTATTTGCACATGGCAAATGAAGCTTTAGATGATTGGACCTCGCGCCTGCCCAATAAAATTGTCGAAAAATTGGCAGAAAAAGGTATTCCTAAACCCTCTCAGTTAGAGACATTACCTGAGAAAATCGCCAATAAACTCATTGATGAAGTGTTCCCCGAAAACTTATTTAAAGCCATCGGTTTTCATTATTTTGGACCGTTTGACGGGCATGATGTTGCCAAATTGACTCAAGTGTTTGAACGGGTCAAGCAGTTGAAAGGTGCGGTACTTGTCCATGTGCACACGGTCAAAGGTAAAGGCTTTTTACCTGCAGAATGCGACCCGATTACGTATCATGCCATTACCAAACTTAAAAAAATCAACCCAGCGCAAGAAAAATCTGTGCCAGTTGCCAGCCAAAAGCCCGTAGCTACTGTAGCTACTCCCGCCAAAAAATACTCGCAAGTGTTTGGTGAGTTTATCTGCGATAAAGCCGCCACAGACAAACAACTGATGGCGATTACCCCTGCGATGGCTGAAGGCTCAGGCATGACCGAATTTGCCAAGCGCTTTGCCAGCCAGTTCTTTGATGTGGCGATTGCCGAGCAACATGCAGTGACCCTAGCGGGTGGTATGGCAACCCAAGGCGTCAAACCGATTGTCGCGATTTACTCCACATTTTTACAACGTGGCTATGACCAACTGATTCACGACGTGGCTTTGCAAAATCTCAACGTGATGTTCGCCATTGACCGTGCGGGTCTGGTCGGTGAAGACGGTGCGACCCATGCGGGGGTGTTTGATATCGCCTTTATGCGAACTGTGCCTAATATGGTGATTGCTTGTCCAAAAGATGAGAATGAGTGCTATAACTTACTCAATACCTGTTATGAGCATATTGGACCCTCTGCGGTGCGTTATCCACGTGGTAATGGCATTGGGGCAGAGATTGATAAAAACCAAGCGATTTATCCAATCGGTAAGGCAGCGCTTGAGCAGACTATTGATGCCACTGCTGCAGGTACGAGCAACGTGGCGAAAAAAGTTGCGGTGCTTGCTTTTGGTACCATGGTAAAGACAGCGGTCACGGCGTGTCAAAACTTAGCCGAAACTTACCCAATGACGACGTTTTTTGTTTATAATATGCGGTTTGTTAAACCGTTAGACAGCGAATTACTGGATACTCTATTGGCGCAAAACTGCTCCATTGTTACCCTTGAAGAACACCAAGTCATGGGCGGTGCCGGTAGTGCGGTCAATGAATACCTAGTTGCCCAAGCAGCAAAAACAAGCCAAGCCTTGCCAACGCTAATCAACATCGGTATCCCCGATAAATATATCGCGCATGGCAGCCCTGAGCAGCAATTAGCCGATTGTGAGCTAGATGTCACGGGTGTGGTCAAACAGATGCAAACGATTTTGTCATAAATTTTAGATTTTTATCCTTCAACAAAAGGTCAATTATGGAACCGATGGTCGTCATGGCAGCCCGCGCTGCACAAAAAGTAGGTCAAGAGATTTTAAATGCACACAACAATCGCCACAAGCTAGAGTTCACGATTGAAAGCAAAGGCTTAGATGGTTTGGTGACCCAAATCGACCGTTACAGCGAAGAATTATTGATCGCGATGCTCAAAGAAAGCTACCCAACCCACTCGTTTTTGGGTGAAGAATTTGGGCTACAAGAAGGCAAGGGCAATGATAAAGACTGGTGCTGGGTCATTGATCCATTAGATGGTACCCACAACTTTATTCATGGTTTGCCGCATTTTTGTGTCTCAATCGGGGTGCAAAAAAATGGCGTCACCGAGCATGGCATCATCTATGACCCAGTGCGTGATGAGATGTTTTCAGCCAGTCGTGGTAAAGGCGCGCGTCTCAACCAACGCCGTATCAGCGTCAGTGAGCATAAAACCATTGATGGCGGCTTTTTTACCACAGGTCATCCGCTTGAGCGTAACCGCGCGGAAGGTAAAGTATCGTATGCCAAAGAGCATTTTGAAAGCTTACAAAAAATCTGCGAACAAGGCGGTCAAGTGCGCCGTGTGGGTTCAGCTGCGTTGGATTTGGCATATGTAGCAGCGGGACGGTTTGATGGTTATTTTGAAATGTCTATCAAACCTTGGGATATCTGTGCCGGTGAATTGATTGTCACTGAAGCGCGTGGTACTGTGGTTGACCATACAGGCGCGCACAATGCGATGCAAACAGGTTCTATCTTTGCGGCAAATATCAAACTGTTAAAACCATTGATGCAAACTGTGGTGCCAGTTTGGGGCAGTGCCGTTAAAGGCTGATGTTGTTGTGACACTAAAAACGCGCTAATCCATAGCGCGTTTTTTTATTTCATAATCAATTCGTAAAAAAATAGGCTAAGCTAAAGAGGTTAAGTTAAGCAGATAGACAACAACGTTGACATAATAAGAGATGACAATATAAAAACGGCAATCTATATTCACAGATTGCCGTCCTCGTTCTATATGCTGTTTTATAGCATCTTGTTTATAGCATCTTGCTAAAATTCACCTAAATGGCGTATGTTAGAAAGGCTATCTTTCAATATACTGTAATTTATTGGGTACGCCATCCCATTCTTTGGCATCGGGTAGTGGGTCATGCATGGCTGAGATGTTTGGCCATTTTTCGGCAAGTTCTGCATTCAGTTCGATGTATATTTCTTGACCTTTTGGCACTTCATCTTCTGAGAAAATCGCATTGGCAGGGCATTCTGGCTCACACAGCGCACAGTCAATACATTCATCAGGATGGATGACCAAAAAATTCGGACCTTCATAGAAACAGTCCACAGGACAGACTTCAACGCAGTCAGTATATTTACAACGAACACAGTTATCAGTAACGACGAAAGTCATGGCGGTGGCTACCTTTTTTTAGTTGCACAAATGTTAAAAGCATAAAAAATACAATCGTATTATTTTAGCGCGTTACGCTTTTTTTAACAATTCCTTTAATGAATAAATAAATTCTAACGCCTGTTTCGGCGTCAGCTCATCAGGGTTTAGGGCTTGTAGTTGTTGGTTAAGTTTATATTCATCAGTTTTCAACGTTTGATAATCAGCCGCTGCACTCTGCAAATCCAGACCCATTTGTTTCTCGTCTTCTGATGGATAGGGTAAAGGATTGTTGGGCAAGCTTTTTTGCTCGCTTTGGTTATCCAAATAATATTGCGCTTGAACTAATAAGGCTTGCGGCAAACCTGCCATTTTGGCGACATGCAATCCAAAACTGCGATGCGTCGCCCCGGGTGCGATTTTATGCAGTAGTAGTAACTGCCCGTTGATTTCTTGGGTGACAAGGTGCTGATTAAACATTTTGGGGTGGCGCTCAGCCAGTTCCGTGAGCTCAAAATAATGGGTGGCAAATAGGGTCAAACAGCCAATTTTTTCTGCTAAATAATTCACGCACGCATGCGCAATCGCTAGACCATCTTGGGTGCTGGTGCCACGACCGACTTCATCCATGAGTACCAACGAGTTGGCATTGGCTTGGTTCATGATATTGGCGGTTTCAATCATCTCGACCATAAAGGTAGATTTACCACTTGCCAAGTCATCTGCCGAGCCAATGCGGGTAAAAATCCGTTCAATACGACCGAGTGTTACCGACTGCGCAGGGACATATGCACCACAACAAGCAAGTAGTACGATAAGCGCGGTTTGACGCATGTAGGTCGATTTACCGCCCATATTGGGCCCGGTGATGAGCATCAAGCGTTCAAGTTGATTGGCTGTTCCCATGACACAGTCATTGGCGACAAATGGGTCAAGCGATGGCCTCTGATGGTGAGCTTGGCGCTGTTGACCTGCTTCAACCACGATATGCCGTCCGCCTTGGATATTGAGGCTTGCGGTATCATCCGTGGTATTAAACAACGGGCGGCACCAGTTTTTACTATGATGAGAGCGATTCTGCAAACGCGTTAGGCTGACCCAGTTGGCAAGCACGTCCAAATACCCAATCGCTTTGGCAAGGCGCTGCACATCGCCAAGCTGCGACTTCAGCTGACCCAGCAGGTTTTCATAGATACGTTTTTCAAGGATCAACGCTTGCCCTTGTGCCGATAAATAGGATTCTTCAATGGTTTTGAGCGCTGGCGTGATAAAGCGTTCAGCATTTTTGAGCGTTTGACGGCGGGTAAAATATTCAGGCGCGTTCTTGGCTTGCAGGGCGCTAAGTTCAAAATAAAATCCGCTCACTTTATTAAAGCCCACTTTGAGCATGGGCAGGTTGTTTTTTTGCCGCTCTTGCACCGCCAAAGCTTCCAAAGTTTGCTCGATATTGCCATGCAAATTTTGCCATTCATCAAGCTGTCGGTCATAGCCCTTTTTTATCATGCCGCCATCACGGATGTGGGCGGGCGGCTCATCGACAATCGCTTGCTCTAGCAAGGCATGGATATTGGCAAAGCTATCAGTTAAGGCTAAGTCAGGTAGCTGTTTGCTAAGCATGGCAAGCAAAGGGGTCTCGGCAGTTAGCGTCGTTATGTTGGTAAAATCAAAATGTTGCTGCAACTGCTTTGACAACGCTAACGCTTGCGCCAAGCTCAGACGCAATTTGAGCAAATCGGTCGGTTTTGCTGAACCCAAGCCAATGCGTCCCCCAATGCGTTCGATATCGCTGATTTCGCTTAAGGTTTGTTTAAGTAATTCAAACGCTGCTATCGGTAATGTCATCAGTTGTTCAACCGCATCAAGTCTGCGGTTAATCAGGGTGACATTGCGTAGCGGTCGGTGCAAATGATGCACTAAAGCGCGTTTACCCATCGGCGTTTGGCAATGGTCAATCACCGATAACAGCGAAATACCCGATGCCAACACGGGTTTAAAAATTTCCAAATTTTGCTGACTGATGGTATCAAGCTGCAAAAAATCGCCGTTATGCTCGAGCTGCAGGCTGCGAATATGGCGTAAATCAGCTTGCTGGGTCTGTTTGCCGTAATGCAGCACAACCGATGCCGATGAGATGGCAAGCGGTTTTTGCTCAATGCCAAACCCTGCCAGCGTGGTGACACTTAGATGCTGGGTCAGATGTTCAAGTGCGTTATTTGGCAGAAAATAACTGTGCGGCTGTGACAAAATCGGCGGTAGGGTGGCTGTTGGGCTATTTGCGCTCAAACAGTCCTGCAAAAAATGTTGCCACGCCTCAGACAGCTGCTCATCTATCAGCACTTCACTGGGATCAAAGCGGGCGAGCGCGTTAGCAAGCTCGCTTTGTAGCGCCGTATGACTGTCGCAGTTAAGCTCAGTCACACGGATTTGCCCTTGTGCCAAATCCAGCTGTGCCAATCCCACCGACATTTGCTGTTTAGCAAAGCTGATAGCGACGACCGTTGGCGTCTGCCCTTGGGTGATGAGGTTATCATCGGTCAGCGTCCCTGCGGTTAAGGTACGGACGACTTTACGTTCCATAATCTTAGCGGCATTGGCTTTTGTTTTGCTGGTTTTTTTTGTTATGCTTTTGGCTGTGCTATCGGCTGCAGAGTCTTTTGCGGCAGTGTTTTCTTCAAGGCTGTGTTCTGGATTGTCTTCTGAGCCGTCTTTAGGCTTTTCTTCTTCGACTTGTTCACAGACCACCACGGTTTGCCCGGCATTAATCAGCCGAGCAATATAGCCGTCTGCCGAATGAAATGGCACACCTGCCATCGGGATGGTATTGCCCTGTTTATCTTTGCCACGTCGGGTCAAGGTGATGCCCAAAATATCGGCAGCAAGCTTGGCATCATCGAAAAACAGCTCATAGAAATCGCCCATCCGGTACAGCACCAAGGCATGCGGATAATCCGCTTTTAGGGTGAGATATTGCTGCATCATGGGGGTGTGATGGTCAAGATTGTGAGGCATGGTCTGGGTCATAATGGTTAAACGTTATGAAATTAAGCAACAGGTGCGTTTGTCGCACCATGTTGGGTGTGTGAGGTGGGTTAAGGCTGGGATGCAGGTTGCTTCTTGCTTCTTCCAGCCTATTTTTTCGAGTTTGTTTCTTCCAGCTTATCTAAAAGCTTAAAGCGATTCGATTTTTGAGATCCAATGCTGTTTTTCAGCATCCCCTATAAAAGACGCATTAAAGCTGTTTATCGCCAATTGTTTGATATCGTCATTTGATAGCGCTAACGCTTGCTCAATAGCGACAAAGTTGTCATTCATATAGCCACCAAAGTACGCCGGGTCATCTGAGTTCACCGTCACGCACACACCTTGGTGCAGCATGGTTTTGATATTGTGCTCGCCCATGTCTTGCACCACTTTTAGTTTAAGATTACTTAATGGACACACCGTCAACGGCATTTGCTCCGCTATCAAGCGTTGCATGAGTTTATCATCTTCAGCCGAGCGCACACCGTGATCGATACGATTGACCTTTAACAAATCCAACGCTTGCCAAACATACGCGGGATCGCCTTCTTCGCCAGCATGCGCAACCGTCAAAAACCCAAGCGCTCGAGCTTTGGCAAATACCCGTTCAAACTTAGCGGGTGGATTTCCCACTTCGCTAGAGTCAAGCCCCACGCCAATGATATTATCTTTAAATGGCAAGGCCTGCTCAAGGGTGACAAATGCGCTGTCTTCGCTCAAATGACGCAAAAAACACAAAATCCAATGCGAGGTGATGCCCATTTTTGCTTTGGCATCTAAGCTTGCTTGATAAAGCCCTTGAAAACAGGTAGCAAAATCCACCCCCCGCTCTGTATGGGTCTGTGGGTCAAAGAAAATCTCCGTATGCACCACATTATCAGCCTGGCATTTTTCAAAATACGCCCACGCTAAATCATAAAAATCCTGCTGTTTGACCAAAACGTTTGCGCCGGCATAGTAGATATCCAAAAACGATTGTAAATTATGAAAATTGTAGGCATTTTTGACATCTTCAATGGTTTGGTAGGGTATATCGATTTGGTTGCGTTTAGCGATGGCAAACATCAGCTCCGGCTCAAACGTGCCTTCGATATGCACGTGTAGTTCGGCTTTGGGTAATTGATGAATCAGTTGTTGTGGCGTCAATGTGGCAGTCATAGCAAACTCAATAGCATAATGGCAAAGATGGCGTTAAAATCTTTCAAGAAAATTTCAACAATGAAAATTTCGAAAATAAAGCTCAATTATGGGGATGGATTGATAAAGATAAAGGTAATAGAGGCAAGCGGTTCAAACTCACAGGCTGTCATAACCTTGTATCTAAAAAAAGCAAACCCATATATAATAGCAAAATTTATTTTGAACACCTTTATTAACCGTCATTGTATTAAAAGTCATTGCACTTATTGATTTGAGCACTTTAGGAAAACCCTCGTATGTTAGGCAAAATGATAGGCAAGGTTATCGGCACCAAAAACGACCGTGAGCTTAAGCGAATGCGTAAGTTGGTCGACAAAATCAACGCCTTAGAACCCAAAATCCAGCCCCTCTCTGACGAAGCATTAAAACAGAAAACTGCGGAATTTAAAACCCAGTTTGAGCAGGGTACTAGCCTAGATACCATTTTACCTGAAGCCTTTGCGGTCTGTCGTGAAGCCTCAAGCCGTGTCCTTGGCATGCGTCACTACGATGTACAGCTCATCGGCGGTATCACCTTGCACGAAGGTAAAATCGCCGAGATGCGCACGGGTGAAGGTAAAACCTTGATGGCAACGCTTGCGATATATCTCAACGCGATTAGCGGTAAAGGCGTGCATGTCGTCACCGTCAATGACTACTTGGCAAGCCGCGATGCCGAATTAAACCGCCCGTTGTTTGACTTTTTGGGCTTGACTGTCGGCGTGATTTACTCACAGCAAGACCCGATGGAAAAATTTGAGGCCTATGCCGCAGATATTACCTACGGTACCAACAACGAATACGGCTTTGACTACCTACGTGACAATATGGTATTTCGCCTAGATGAGAAAAAACAGCGCGGACTCAACTATTGTATCATCGATGAGATTGACTCGATTTTGATTGATGAAGCGCGTACGCCGCTGATTATCTCGGGTCAAGCCGAAGACTCATCGGCTATGTACAGGCTGATTGACACCATCATCCCGCGCCTCAAACGCTCAGAAACCGAAGAAGGCAACCGCGAAAACCGTGAGCAGGATTTTTGGATTGATGAAAAAAATCGTCAAATCGAAATCAGTGAAAAAGGCTACGAGAAAATCGAAAAATTCTTGGTGGAAAAAGGCGAGCTTGGCGAAAACGAGAGTCTATATAGCCCAACGCGCTTGCCACTACTAGCCCACGTTCAAGCCGCGATTCGTGCGCACCATTTATTTGTTAAAAACATTCACTATATCGTGCATGAAGGCGAAGTCATCATTGTCGATGAAAACACAGGGCGTACCATGCCCGGTCGCCGCTGGTCAGAAGGGTTGCACCAAGCGGTTGAAGCCAAAGAACAGGTCGAAATCCAAGCCGAAAACCAAACCCTTGCAACTACTACTTTCCAAAATTATTTCCGTCTGTATGACAAACTCTCAGGCATGACAGGTACAGCCGATACCGAAGCTGCGGAGTTTAAACAAACTTACGATTTAGATGTGGTGATTATCCCCACCCACAAACCAATTCAGCGTATCGACCTTGATGACCAAATTTTCCTAAGTAAAATGGGCAAATATCAAGGCATCATCCGCGAAATCAAACGCATTCAAGAGAAACAGGCGCCGATTTTGGTGGGGACGGCAACCATTGAAGCCAGTGAAGTGCTTTCAGAGTTACTGACGCAAGAAGGCATTCAACATAACGTCCTTAATGCCAAACAGCACGAGCGTGAAGCCGATATTATCGCGCAAGCGGGTAGCCCCAATGCGGTCACTATTGCCACCAACATGGCAGGTCGCGGTACCGATATTATCTTGGGGGGTAACTGGCAAGCAGAGCTCGCCAAAATCGATAATGTCACCCCTGAAATGAAACAACAAGCCCATGCCGAATGGCAAGTGCGAAACCAACAAGTGCTAGAGGCGGGTGGCTTACATATCATCGGTTCTGAGCGTCACGAATCGCGCCGCATCGATAACCAATTGCGCGGTCGTGCGGGCCGTCAAGGTGACCCGGGGGAGTCACGCTTTTTCTTGTCGCTTGAAGATGACTTGATGCGGATTTTCGCTGGCGATCGCGTGGTGAATATGATGCGCGCCATGGGGCTAAAAGAAGACGAAGCCATTGAGCACAAAATGGTGTCACGCTCGATTGAAAACGCCCAAAGCAAAGTGGAAAACCGCGACTTTGATGCCCGTAAGAGCCTACTCAAATACGATGACGTTGCCAACGAACAACGTAAGGTTATCTATAAGCAGCGCGATGAACTGCTCGCCGAAAGTAATCTACAAGCAGCTATCGAAGCGATGCACTACGATGTATACAATGCCTTGATTGACCAGTTCGTGCCACCCGGCTCGATTGATGACCAATGGGACATTGATGGGCTTGAAGACGAGCTTGAAAATGAGTTTCGTATTTATATGCCAATCAATGACTGGCTAGATGCCGATCGTCGTTTGGATGAAGAAGGTTTACGCCAAAAAATCATCGAGGCTGCGTTACTCAACTACCGCGCTCGACGTGAGCAAATGGGCGAGGAAAATGCCGCCCAACTTGAGCGTCACTTTATGCTATCTAGTCTAGATAAGCATTGGAAAGAACATCTCAACCAAATGGATCAACTGCGTAAAGGTATCCATCTGCGAGGCTATGCGCAAAAAAATCCTGAGCAAGAATATAAATCTGAAGCCTTCTCATTGTTCCAAAGTATGCTCGGTGCTATCAAGTCTGAAACCGTGCAAGATTTAGCGCGTGTGCATATCCCAACGCCAGAAGAAATCGCTGAGCTTGAGCGCCAGCAACGCGAACAAGCCGAGATGATGCGTCTGCATTTTGAGCACCAAGAAATGAATGGCGTGACCGGTGAGCTGAGTGACGATGAAGACATGATTGCGCGTAACAGCCAGCAACGCACGCGAGCCACGTATTCATTTGGTCTAAGCGGCTCAGCTGCGGCAACCGCGAGTCCAGAGATGGCTGAAAATGGTGACAATCCGTATGCCAACTTAGCGATTAGCCGAAATGCCCCTTGTCCATGTGGTTCGGGTTTAAAATACAAGCAATGCCATGGTAAAATTTAAGGTGACATCATTATCATCTTTGAATTAGCCGCATCATGGCTTCAACAATTTTTACAATATAGGCTATCAATTACGTTGTCGGATTGAGCGATTTATTGATAGTAGAGGAATACCCATGCAAAACACACTAGCAAAAATCACCATGCTGAGTTTAGTATCGGCGCTTACGTTGACAGCTTGTGATAAAAAGACAGACAGCACAGACAATGCCGCGGCAGCGTCAGCGGCAGAATCACAAGCCGTACCAATGTCAGCTGCGCCTGCCGATGAAAAAAATAGCGCCGCTGTGACCGAAGCCAATGCCACCGTAGATGCCGGTCCTGACGCTACCAGCGCCAGTGGCACGGCAGCGACCCCTGTTGATGCGATGCCAGCAAGTACCGAGGCAGACGCCACAGATGACGGCGGCGCGGATAATTCAGACATGGATAAGATTACGGAAAATGATACCGTGATTGATAATGCCCCTGCCTCGCCCAATGCACCAAAAGCCAGCGATGATGCAGCGCCTGCCGTCGGTAACCAAAAGGTTGGTCAATAATAACCAGACCCACAAAAAAAGCTGATACCCATCAGCTTTTTTTTAACATGGCAACTAGACGCTATTCAAACTAAATGCGGTTCAAATAATTATCAAAACGCACGATATCATTTGATAGGCTTAGGTTGGGCGATTTGTCTGCAAGAAAAGGCGCTGATTTAGGTCTTTTAACTACCACCATACCGTGTGGGGTTATTTGTGCCAACGCCGCCCACAATAATTGTTGTGATTGCGCAATCGACGGTGGGGTCGTCACAGTATGTAACATCTGCATATGTTTATTAACCGCTGATTTGTAGCTATCAGCGGGAAACATCGGATCTAGATAGACACGGTCGACTTTTGGCAATCTAGCCAGCAACTCTATCGCATCGCCATGATAAATCGTTAATCGACTCATCAATTTTTGCCAGTTGCGCTGCTGCGCCATTTTTTGCTGTTCTAGTTGCAGTAGCAAAAACATGAGTGGCTGCTGTTCTAGTAAAGTCACACTGGCACCGGTACTTGCCAAGATTAAGCTATCATGCCCAAATCCTGCGGTGGCATCAATGACAGTCATGTTAGCTTGTAGCTGCATGGCTTTGAGTAGCAGTTCAGTTTTTTTGCCCGCTTTGACCACCCGCTGTTGTAGGCTTTGCCAATTTGGGCTGACTTTCATGCCCGCTGCGATGACAAAAACATCGCCTACCTCATCAATCAGCACACTGTTATCATCGACTGATTTCAGCCATTTTTGAATTACTTTGCTAGTAATCTTTTGCAATTGTAAATCGACGGATAAAGGGGCGAGTATCGTTTCAACATTTGCCAAACGCTGCTCGCTTGGCAAAGTGTCAACATAATACAGTTGGATTGATTGATGAGATAGCATAGGGATTTAAATATAGCCCAGCATACCAGCGATGAGTACCAGTACGCCTACCACGATACGCCACCAAGCAAAAATCGTAAAATCACGGGTACTGACCCAGTTAACCAACCATTTGATGAAAATCATGGCAAAAATAAATGAGACTACCACACCCACTGCCATGATGGTCCAGTCTTCAGCGCTGGTCAAAATATGATGGTTTTTGGCCAGATCTAATAACCCAGCACCCACCAATACAGGAATCCCTAAGAAGAAAGAATACTCTGCAGACGCCTTACGTGATACCCCCAAAAATAGGGAACCGATAATGGTAGAACCTGAGCGAGAAGTACCAGGAATCAAGGCAAGACATTGAATCAAACCGATGATAATCGCCGTTTTAATATCGATATCTTCTGCTTCGGCATATTTGACCGTATGTTTGTGTTGTTGGCGCTCCGCCCAAAAGATAATCAAACCACCGACAATCAATGAGATTGCCACCACAGTTGGGTTAAACAACGCCGCTTTTAACGCTTTATCAAACAGCAAACCTATCAGCATAATCGGGATGGTGGAAATAATCAGCGAGATGCCCAATTGACGCGGGTTTTTACGTTCAGGGTCTTTACCTGTAATAAGTCCCATCAAGGCACGCCATAGCCGTTCCCAGTACAAATAAATTACCGCTGAAATCGCTCCCAGTTGAATGACAACGATAAACAAGTCGGCTTTATCTTTGGTCCAAAAATTTAATAGGGAGTCGGCAAGAATTAAATGCCCGGTACTTGAAATCGGTAAAAATTCGGTAATGCCCTCAACCATGCCCATGATGATGGCTTTAAAAATCAAAATAAGATCCATAACGTATCCAACAATGTTAGTTATTAACAGTCAAAGCTAACAATTTTTGCGCTTATAACAAGATAAAGGGTAGCGAGTCAAACTTAAGACAACATGAGTAATCAGCCGATAAATTAAGCCTTTTGTTGTTCGGCTAGAGTTTTCCACGCATTATTTCTTAAATAAACTGGCAACGCCAGCTCAGCTGGGACGGATTGGTGCTGCTGATACAAGGCTAGCCCAAGTTTGGCAATGATAACGGCTGAGGGGCGAATATCGGCAAAGATGGCTTGACCTAGCTGCGCATTGACCAAGGTTGCGCCGTTACCTACTAAGGCTAAGTCTTTGTCTATCACACTGTCATAATCAAGCAAATGCTCAGTAGCACCTGCCACAAGGTGCATGATACCATCGCTCATGGCGTATTCAGCGGCGTACACTTGGTTCATGCGCGCATCTGTCAGCGCCAATACGTGGGGGCGTTGATGTAGTTCAAATGCCGCTTGGGCGATAGCTTGCAGGCTTGATACAGGCAAACAAGGCACATCATGGGCAAAGGCGATGGCTTGCGCTACCGCCGTATTAATGCGTATGCCACTAAAAGCACCGGGACCTCGATTAAAAGCAATCGCAGTCAGTTGTGACCAATCAATCGATGATGCTGTCATCAGCGCGTGTATCATCGGCAAAATTTGCTGGGTTTGTAGACGATTTCCCGTCAGGGTCTGTTCAGCGACCACATTACCCGCTAAATCCACGAATGCCACTGAGCATTGGTCAAACACACTTTCAAGTGCCAAAATCATAACAAATTGCCTTTACCGTTTGTAGCAATCATGCGCTTAAAGCACACAAATTTTGCCTAAAAAATTGCTTGGTATGATACCACTAAAAACAAATTTGAGCAAAATTTAGTTAACATTGATTTAGGTAAAAATGCCCTCAACCCCGTCAATAAAGTGCTATAATCCTTACTATTTTTAGGGATTTAAAGCCAATGTGTTAAAGTTGATAGCTAACGGTTAACAATGGTTTGCAAAGTCACTCAGAGTTATTCAAAGTCACTTTGCTGGACAATTTTATAGCGTATGTTATAGCATGTTTTATTAGTGGTCTAAGTTTTATTTGTCGGTTAAATGGGTAGATAGGTTATGAGCGGTAAAATAATTTTTGATAATGGCAAGCATCAGTGCATTATGTTTAGTGATTTGGTAAAAGGTGACGGTATTCAGTCCAATCAATTTTTAATTTTGCACTCAGATGAAGAAACTGTCGGCGCGGTTATTGACCCAGGTGGGGATTTGACCTATACGCCGCTAACCCTAGCACTGCTCAAACATACTGATATAAAGCATATCCGCTATGTGATTGGCTCACACCAAGACCCCGATATCATTGCGTCATTGCCACGTTGGCTACTGCATACCCAAGCCAATATCGTCATCTCAAGGTTGTGGGAGCGTTTTTTACCGCATCTTAACTCCGCGTTTACCACTGACCGTCTGCAAGAAGGGTATCTTAAGCGCTTGATTGCGCTACCAGATGAAGGCGCGGTGTTGCCTTTGGGGAAAAGCCAGTTATTTGCTTTGCCTGCGCACTTTTTGCATTCAGAAGGTAATTTTCAGTTTTATGACCCCATCAGCAAAATTTTATTTTCAGGCGATATGGGGGCTTCGTTGCTCGGTGATGCGAATGTGCCAGTGGAAGATTTTGACGCGCATATTCCGACCATGCGAGGGTTTCATCAGCGCTACATGGTCAGTAATAAAGTCACCCGTTTTTGGGCAGATGCGGTTCGGCAGTTAGATGTCGAGATGATTGTGCCGCAGCATGGCAAATCTTTTGTTGGCAAAGCCATGATTAATCGCTTTTTGGATTGGATAGGCAATTTGCCTTGTGGGGTTGATTTGCTCACACAAGACGATTATGACTATGCAAGGCTGATTAATAGTGTTAAAGTTGACTGATTTGTTGTTTTAGTCGATGATGTCTTGTACTGTTACCCCTGTTTTTGAACAATTTGCCAACTCATACGATGCCGCCACGCCGATTCAATCGCAGGTGGCAGAGCATTTGGCGCAGCTCATTGTGCGTTACCATACCGGCGTAACCGATATGTGCGTGGTTGATGTGGGCTGTGGCACAGGAAAATTGACTCAGGCGGTGATGTCAACGTTTTTACAAAACGCAGCGCTAGCTTCCGCTCAGTTATATGGCATCGATACTGCTGCCAGTATGCTTGCAATTTGGCAACAGCGAGTCGAGCATCTTTTGTCTACGCCGCTGTCATCTACCCCAGTCTCATCGCTACCAAAGTCCCCAATGACGCTACACAGCCAAGCGCTTTGCGCCAATATGGCAGATATGGCATTGGCAAATCAATCAGCCGATTTGGTGATGAGTAGTTTTGCCCTTCATTGGACATCGCCAAGCGTTATCGCAGAGCTTGGGCGCATTGTCAAATCCAAAGGTCAGCTGCATTTGGCGATTCCTGTGGCAGGCTCTTTTTATGAAGTCCGTCAGCGCTTTCCCAAGTTGCCTGTTTTTGATTTTTTACCCAGTCACGCTTGGCTAGCGGCGATAGAGACCTTGCGGCAACAGCGCAAAGGCACGGTAATTTATCACACCGAGCAATCGTTTAATTTTTCTTATGACAATTTAAAAAGTCTGTTAAAAAATCTCAAGCAAATGGGCGGCGCCGTCTCTGGCAAAGACAGTATCGATACGGCGACATTTAGACGCTATCTGCAAGACCAATCACCGATTGGGCTGGATTACCAAGTGCTGATGATGGGCTTACAGCTGTAAGGGTAACAAATTTATCGACGATTTGGCTAACATTTAGCGTTACACTATTGCCTAGCGCTACGCTAGCATCAACTTTCTCCCCCTTTTTTGATTAGTTTAATTAAAGATGCTATGACTACACACACTCTGTCTTTTAAAGATAAGCTACAAGCCTATATTCACCTGACCCGCTTTGATAAGCCTGTGGGCATTGAGTTGGTTTTTTGGTCGACTTTATGGGCGGTATTTTTGGCGGCAAAAGGCTTTGAGCAATTCCCCCCTTGGCATGTGGTGGCAATCTTTGCGACGGGTGCGGTGTTGATGCGAGCGGCAGGCTGTGCCATCAATGACTTTGCTGATAGAAAAGTCGATGGTCATGTATCGCGAACCCAAGGTAGGCCGCTGGCGGACGGTCGCTTGACGGGTAAAGAAGCAGTTTGGACGTTTTTAGTTTTATCTTGGGTGAGCGCAGCGCTATTAGTATTTTTGCCCGTGCAGGTTTTTATTTGGTCATTTGGTGCGGTGGCGCTAGCGTTTATCTATCCGTTTATGAAACGCTTTACCCATTTGCCGCAACTGTTTTTGGCGGCGGCTTTCGGCTGGGCGATTCCGATGGCGTATGTTGCGGTATCGCAAGTATTAACGGGGCAGACCGAGGTTGATATTTGGTGTTGGCTGCTGTTTTTCGGCTATATGTGCTGGACGGTGGCGTATGATACCCAATATGCAATGGCAGATCGTGAGGATGATTTAAAAATTGGGGTCAAATCCACTGCGATTTTATTTGGTAAACACGATGTGTTGATAATTAGCCTACTTCAAGGGGTGTTTTTGCTCAGTTTGGCGGGCGTGTTTTGGCATTATTTTGGCGCGCTTTCAGTATTGGCGCTGCTACCTAT
Organism: Moraxella sp. CTOTU47579; assembly: GCF_032004885.1. Taxonomy (NCBI): domain Bacteria; kingdom Pseudomonadati; phylum Pseudomonadota; class Gammaproteobacteria; order Moraxellales; family Moraxellaceae; genus Moraxella; species Moraxella sp. CTOTU47579. The sequence goes on along the minus strand of NZ_DALZOJ010000007.1, from coordinate 12,131 downwards.
TGTTGCCATGTTTTATCGACAAAATAAACAATGTCTCACCTATGACCGTAAGCTTTGCTTTAACGCATTTTTAGATAACGTGTGGGTAGGGCGCTATGTATTTTTGCTAATCGTGATATTGAGTGTATGGGCACTTCGAGGATAAACTGTGATAAACATAAAAAACGCCTAAATTTGATTGTAGGCGTTTTTTTTGATAATAGCCATAATTTAACTATAGCCATAACTTGATAGGCAAATTGAGTCCAAGGCGGTTGGTGAGTTGGTTATTGTTAAGCGAAACAATCCGCTCAGCAAATAACCCCACCACCATAGGCAGCAGTTGGTGTTCCATCGCATGGACGCGCTGCTGTAATTGGCTAGCATTTTCAGCCGCGTTGACGCAGGTCACCGCTTGTGCGATGACTTCCCCTGCATCGAGTTCGCTGGTTACCAGATGCACGCTGCAACCATGATAGCGCTCGCCAGATTGTAACACGCGGGTATGGGTGTCCAAGCCTTTATAATTGGGTAGCAGTGACGGGTGCAGATTTATCATCGGCACGTTTAATCCCGTGCTGCTGGTGACACCATCAATAAACAGTGGCGTTAAAATCCGCATAAATCCTGCCAATACCACCAAATCAGGTTGCCAAGCGCGTAATTCTTGCAGTGCCTGTTGTTCAAAACCGACACGGGTATATTTTTTGCCATTATCGTCACGCTCAATCACCGCGGTTGCAATATTGACTTGTTGCTCATTGGCAAGGCGGATGCGCTCAAGCGCATAGGCATCGGCTTTATTACTAATCACGCCCACGATTTGAATGTTCAATAGTTGCTGTAGCTGCTTATCAATTAATACTTGCAGGTTACTGCCACTACCAGAGACGAGGACGGCAATTTTTAACGGGGTAGGGTTTGTCATGTTCAAATTCATAAGGATAGCAAAGCAATAGGTTGGAAAAACTAAGGTGCGTAAAAACGCACCTTTTAAACTAGCTCAATGGTAAATTAACTAAAGGGTAAATTAGCTTAAGGGTAAAATAGCCCAATAGTAAAGTAACCGATTGAGTCGCTGATAAAATTAGCGATAGGTTACCGCATCGCCCTTTCTTTCAACGATTTCACCCAATTTCCATGCAGTTTCGCCTTGTTCATTGAGTAATTCAATGGCTTGGTCTGCTTTATCTGCCGGTACCACGACGACAAAACCCACGCCGCAGTTAAAAGTGCGGTACATTTCCATCTGCTCGATATGACCTTTTTGCTGAAGCCATTGGAACACAGGCGGGAATGTCCAAGAACTCACATCAATTTGCGCCGCCAAATGGTCGGGCAATACGCGTGGTAGGTTCTCCGTCAAGCCGCCGCCGGTGATATGTGCCATCGCATGCAAGCTTGCGTTGCCCAAGGTTTTTTGCAGGTGTCCAATGGCTTTGACATAGATTTTTGTCGGTGCCATCAACACGTCTTTTAATGCTTTGCCGTCTAATTGTTCAGTGGCAACATCGGCACCACTGACTTCAATCACTTTACGCACCAGTGAGTAACCATTTGAATGCACGCCACTAGAGGCGATACCGATTAACACATCACTGTTGGCAACGTTTTTACCCGTGATCACTTCCGACTCTTCGACGACGCCCACACAAAAACCTGCCAAATCATAGTCGTCATCTTGGTACATACCCGGCATTTCAGCCGTCTCGCCACCGATGAGCGCACAATTTGCCAATTTACAGCCGTCCCCGATACCGGTGATAACTGTTGCTGCGGTATCGACGTCCAGTTTTCCTGTGGCATAATAGTCCAAGAAAAATAACGGCTCAGCGCCACAGACTAGCAGGTCATTGACACACATCGCCACCAAGTCTTGACCAATGGTGTCGTGCTGCTGCAGTTGTAAAGCCAGTTTAAGTTTGGTACCGACACCATCAGTCCCTGAGACCAATAAAGGGGATTTATAGCCTTGCGGAATACGGCACAAGGCACCAAATCCACCCAAACCACCGACTACTTCAGAGCGGCTAGTTGCTTTGGCAACTGATTTAATGCGCTGAACTAACGCTTCGCCAGCATCGATATCGACGCCAGCATCTTTATAACTTAATGAAGTGGGTTGTGTAGTCATGGTCTTCCTATCGCCAGAATCATTGGGAAAAGTAATACGCGCATTATACCCAAATTCCCATCAAAAAGAAAAATAATCCATCGCTTTGCTACCTGGCAATATTAGGCTGTTTATCATTGATGACGCCTTCTAGCCTCACAAATGTGATAGGGCGTTATAACATAGCTTTGAATATTTGTATGAGTTGTGCAGTTTGCGCTATCTATTTTTGTCAAATTACCTAAAATTAGTCGAAAATACAACGATGGCAGTGACCGTCTTTTATTTAACTTTACCCTTATATTTTTGGCGTATTTGGCTTTTTTGAGGAACCTATGTACAACCCATCCCCTTATCGATTTACGAAAGATGTATTTTTCAAACGGGTATTTATATCGCTGTTTTTGGTTGCAATAGGCTATATCATTTATCAATTACAATCGGTAATTTTGCCATTTTTGGTAGCATTTATTTTATCGTATGCGATTAATCCGCTGGTGCAAAAATTACAGGACAAGGCACACATTCGCCGCTGGGTGGCGATTTTGCTGGTATATTTGTCCACTGCGCTGATGATTGGATTGATACTCTGGTGGCTCATTCCACTGGTGTGGGAGCAGTTACAATCGGCATGGAAGTATGTACCGACGGCAATTGACTATTATAACAATACGCTTCGAGGCTGGGTGCGTTCTCACACACCCATACGTTTACCTGCCATGCAAGTACGTGATATGTCCAAAGGCTTGGTCGATTTTCTCAAAGAACACTACAATATCACCGATGCACGCTCATTTTTTACCAATTTAATGTTATCAGGCATGAATGTAATCAACGTGGCGGGCATTGTGGTACTGGTGCCGATTTTGATGTTTTATTTTTTATATAATTGGGATGAGCGCTTGGTAAAAATTCGTCATATGATTCCCAACCGTTATATTCCATCGGTCTATCGTATCGCCAAAGAAAGTGATGAAGCGTTGATGTCATTTATCAAAGGTCAGCTACTAGTGATGGTGTTGCTCGGTATGGTGTACGCGGTGCAATTGCAACTCATTGGACTTAAAGTCGGTCTTATCATCGGTATGATGGCGGGTATCGCAAGTTTTGTGCCGTATCTTGGCTTTACCCTTGGCTTTATTGCGGCGATTATTGCAGGGCTATTTCAATTTGGCGTGGACTGGGTACATTTAGTGCTAATTGTCGGTGCCTTTATGGTAGGGCAGGCGGTGGAAGGTTATGTTTTGCAGCCGTTATTGTTGGGTGATAAAATTGGTTTATCACCATTGTGGGTGATATTTGCGGTACTTGCCGGGGCGGCACTGGCAGGCATTGCAGGTATGCTGATTGCTTTGCCGCTCGCCGCTGTGCTCAATGTGCTATTCAAACATGCGTATGACAGTTACCGTGAAACTGAGTTTTATAAAGGCGATGCCCAATATGGTTTATTTAAAGAAAAAAATCTGATGGATATCAAGCTTGAGGAGCAGCAAAAACAAATCGAGGCGCAAATGAAAAAAGAAAATACCAGTTGGATGGCGCGGATAAAAAATATCTTCTAAAACAGCAAGATGTCATTCAAATGACTACAAGCGCGCAATTTTGCCGTATAATAGCCGACTATGTGATAGGCGTTTTCTGTTTTCTATCTGATAGGCGGTTATAGATACGCTCAATCAAGCATTTATTGTGAGGAGTTGGTCTGCCTTACGTTAAATGCTTTTTTTTATTTGCAATTTTTCCAATAAATAACGCGTCGTTGATAGCCGATAGCGTCATCATAGGTTTATTTATTGGTTTATCATCAGTTAGGTATCTTATGCAATCAAACAATTCTGTAAGCCCAGCAGCAACCATGTCTGCCGCTGAATTAAATCCCCAACTATTAGAGAGTGACGTAGACGTGCTTGATGATAATGATTGGGATGATGAGGCGTCAAACAATGATACTTTAGACAATGAAGCTTTAAACGAAGCGTTAAACAATGAGGTGCAGCAAACCTTGGGCGATGCCAATGCTGACAGCAAAGGTGATGACATCAAATCCGCGCGTTTTCGTAAGCTACAAAAAAAATTACGTAAGCTGGTCTCTTGGGCGATTCGTGACTACAACATGATTGAAGATGGTGATGTGGTCATGGTGTGTATTTCAGGCGGTAAAGACAGTTTTACCTTACTGGATATTTTATTGTTCTTAAAGAAAATAGCACCGATTCAGTTTGATGTGATTGCCGTCAATCTTGACCAAAAGCAACCTGACTATCCTGAAGATATTTTGCCCAACTATCTGACCAAGCATGGCATTCCGTATTATATTTTAGAAAAAGACACCTATAGCGTGGTCAAGCAAATCGTACCAGAAGGTAAAACTTACTGTTCTGCGTGTTCACGGCTGCGCCGTGGTTCGTTATATGGTTTTGCCAAACAAATCGGCGCAACCAAAGTGGCACTGGGTCATCACCGTGATGATATCATGGCGACATTTTTCTTAAATTTATTTCATGGCGGTAGTCTTAAAGCCATGCCACCAAAACTGCTATCGGATGATGGGCAAAATATTTTGATTCGTCCGCTTGCGTATGTGGAAGAAAAAGACATTATCAAATATGCCAATTACAAGCAGTTTCCAATTATTCCTTGTAACCTGTGCGGCAGCCAAGAAAACCTGCAACGGGCGATGATTAATGACATGCTACGCACATGGGATCAGCAATACCCGAATCGCTTGGATTCGATCTTCGGCGCGATGCAAAATGTCGCACCGTCACAGCTCGCTGACCGTGAGTTGTTTGACTTTGAAAATTTGCAGTTAAAGCGTGATGAGCATATCCGTGTATTTGAAGGGGAAAACATCCAAGCGGGGCAGATTGATGAGCAGCTTCAGCAAAAAGGGGTGCCAACCGCACCTGATGTGCAAACCTTTGACCCCACCAAATCTCAGAAAAACAAAGCGTCTCAAAAACCCAAAGCGCCTCAAAAATCCAACGCCAGCCAAAACGCTGAGAGCCAAAAAATACCGACAATCAATCCTTTGATTTGACAACCAAGCGGGTCAAGCACACGGATATTTTGGCTGCTGTAATGGGTTAGGCTATTGAGGTGATAAGCGGTTGATTTAATAAGCTATTGGTTTAATAAGAAAGTTCGGTTAAATACACCCGAACTTCTTTTTTAGTTTTAACCTGTAAATTATTGTCATCACGCAGCGAGTCGTATCGCTAAACGAGATTGCGCAACGAGATTTCAAAACAAAATTTCACGATAAGTTTATCGCGTTGTTTTTATCTTATCCGCGATTATTTTTTTGAACCTATGGTTGCATCATTGCTAGTCGTAACGGGGCGAGGCGCAACAGGTTGGCTTGATGTAGGCTGATGGGTATCGCTGTATTTTGGGTAGCGGTTGTTAGGTACACTCCGCGGATAATACGGACGTGACCCTCTATCTAAACCGCCCCAACCACCAAAACGACTACCGTAGAAGGGCGAGTCCCAAAATGGATCGGTGTTGTACCACAGTTGATTTAACCTTTGCTCACGTTGGTAGTTGAGATAACCTTCGTCATGGGCTTTTAACAAATCAAGCGTCATCGATTGTGGGCATACATCATTGTAATCGTAGCCCTCACGTCCCAACTGATAAGCGCGTAGCGGCGTGCAATAACGTTTTAACCCTGCTTCACGACCTTGTTGCCACTGTTGCTGATCAGGCACAGTATTAGCTTTAGCACATTGCTTGATATGCTTTTGAATATAATCTTGACTGCGACCCAGTAAACCATCTTGATAACCAATGGTTTGCCAATTGCTTTGTTGGCATTGAGTAGGTGTTAATCCGCCACCTAAGGTAGCACAACCTGTCATCGAGGCAGTGATAGCAAACAGTCCAAGTATTTTTTTTGAGGTGGTTGCTGGGTGATAGGTCTCTATGAATGAAAGCATCGTCATGGTGGCACCTTTGAGGTTTACGGTCGCCATTAGTCAGTCAAAAACTGGCTAAACCGATCAAACCGTTAATGAATTGATATTTTTTAATTTAGCAGATTATTTATATAAAAGCATTTATCAATGGTTAAAATTTTGTTAGGCTACTTAATACAACCAAATGAATAGCGTCAAATTAACAGGGTCAAATTTTTGAGTTAATGTGGTGATATTGCATTAATTTTTTATCAACAGGGTGAGGGTCATGCAAAAAATTTTAATCGCCAATCAAAAAGGGGGATGTGGTAAAACCTCCATTGCGGTAAGTCTAGCGGCGGCATTGGCAAACCAAGGCAAAACAGTGGCATTGGCAGATGCAGACCCCCAAAAATCAAGCCTACAGTGGCTAAAAATGCGCCCAGCGGACGTACCTGCCATTATCGGTATTGACTGGCGCGATAGCAATGATATCGGTGATATCCCAAAAACCCTGGGTAAAAACGACTGGCTGATTATTGATGCCCCAGGTGCATTATCAGGCACTAAAGCCGAGCAGCTGATTGCCGAATGCAAGGCGATTTTAATTCCTGTTTTACCCGCTTTTTTTGATATTGACAGTACCAAACGCTTTTTAAAAAGCCTAGAAGACATCAAACGTATCCGCAAAGGCAAAGTCGATATTTATCTGGTTGCCAATCGCGTGCGTAGTCAATTGATGCAGGACAATGAACCGACCGAAAAACTGATGGCGTATTTTGCTGATATTGGGCAGCAGCCACTGGCTTGGCTATCTGAGCGTAGTATTTATCAAGCCTTGGCAGAGCGTGGCTTGACGATTTTTGATAAAAGCCAAAAACCGTATCGCGACATTCAAGCCCAGTGGCAGCCGATTATGGATATGCTAGCTTCCGAGCCGCAGTCGACTGACAAAGTTGATGCCAAAGCCGAAAACAAAGCTGACACCAAAACTGAAGCAAAAACGTCATCTAAAAAATCCAAAAATAGCAGCTGGTACGAGTAATATAATCAATGGGAATATGGATAGCCATCGCCATCGGGGTGTTTATTGTCGGTAGTATCATGGGGTTAAAACCCTCTGCTCGCGAGACCATGCGTGATAATCTACGCATGGCAGCCAGACGCGTAGGCGTGCAGCCAAAACTGGTCGCATGCCCCGATTGGATTATCGGCGATACAGGCGAACGCGGTAAAGGCATGATGGCGCAGTACGGCGTGGTGATTGAGGACGCGAAGATGCGCCCCTGTGATTATCAGGTGATTGAGGGCAAATGGCGACCCTTTACCGGGCATTATCCCGCTAATTTTGCGCTTGATAATCGGGAGGTGGATTTACCGGCATCCATCGCAACAACTGTTAAAGGTTTAAGCTGTAAAGCCAATTTTGTGTGTATTTATTGGCAAGAAAATAGCCAACTGGGCATGAAATCAGAACTTGAAACCACCGAAAAAGACCTAATCATGTTAAAAAGTAAATTGCATGATTATGCCAAATTGGTGCAGAATAACTAACTTTTCGTATTTTAACTTACCCTTTTTAATGATTTTGTGAACCCAACATGAGTAAAACACCGACAGCGAGAAAATCAACCAAAACCACGGATACGGCTGATACAAAAGCAGACACGAAAGCCGCCCAAAAAGCCGCAACCAAAGCCGCCGCGCCCAAATCAACAGCCGTATCAAAAGCATCAAAAACAACGCCTAAAACGTCGGGGCAAGGCAAAGCCTTGGTGATTGTTGAATCCCCTGCCAAAGCCAAAACCATCAATAAGTATCTGGGAGATGATTTTATCGTCCGCTCTAGTGTGGGGCACGTGCGTGATTTACCTGTGTCGGGTTCTGGCGCAGCAAAAACCGATGAGAAGTCGGATACCAAGCTCACCAAAGAGCAAAAAGCGCAGCAAGCCTTGGTACGGCGCATGGGGATTGACCCCGAGCACGACTGGGTGGCACATTATGAAATTCTACCCAGCAAAGTTAAAGTGATTAAAGAATTAAAATCCCTTGCCAAAGATGCCAAAGAAATTTATCTTGCAACCGACTTGGATAGAGAAGGGGAAGCGATTGCCTGGCATCTTAAAGAAGTTATCGGTGGCAGTGATGACAAATACAGCCGTGTGGTATTTAACGAAATCACCAAAAACGCGATTCAAAATGCCTTTAAAAGCCCCACCAAGCTAAACTATGACCGTGTCAACGCGCAGCAAGCTAGACGATTTTTAGACCGTGTCGTTGGTTTCATGGTATCGCCATTGCTATGGCAAAAAGTAGCGCGCGGACTGTCGGCAGGGCGAGTACAATCTGTCGCCACGCGTCTAGTGGTGGAGCGTGAACGTGAAATTCGCGCTTTTACTCCAGTGGAATATTGGGAAATCCACAGCAATACTCACAGCCAGCAAGCCAAACATGAGACCATTCGCCTAGAAGCGGTAAAAAAAGCAGGCAAACCCCTGTCGCTAGAAAACGAAGCACAGACCCATGCCGTTGTTGCATTGCTTGAAACATCCGATTTTATCGTGGCGGATCGGGAAGAAAAACCCACCCAATCAAAACCGTCTGCACCCTTTATCACCTCGACACTGCAACAAGCCGCCAGTACCCGCCTTGGTTTCCCTGTCAAAAAAACCATGATGCTAGCTCAGCGCCTGTATGAAGCAGGTCATATCACCTATATGCGAACCGACAGTACTTTTTTGTCAGCGGATGCACTCACCAGTGTGCGCGGCTTTATCGACAAACAATACGGCACAAAATATGTCCCAAAATCGCCCAATGTGTATGGCAACAAGCAAAACGCCCAAGAAGCGCACGAAGCGATTCGCCCCTCAGACGTACTTGTACAATCTGCCTCGCTAAAAGACATGGAGCGCGATGCCCAGCGTTTATATGAGCTGATTTGGCGCCAGTTTGTGGCGTGTCAGATGCCACCTGCGCAGTACCAATCCATGACGTTGATTGTCAATGCTGGTGAGGTTGAGCTTAGAGCCAAAGGTCGGGTGATGACCTTTGATGGGTACACCAAAGTACAGCCCCCGGCCAAAAATGAAGACAATCTATTACCTGATGTAAAAATTGGGGAAAAATTGGTGGTCGATAGTATCGAGCCTACCCAACATTTTACCAAGCCACCGGCACGCTATACTGAAGCAAGCCTAGTCAAAGAACTGGAAAAACGTGGGATTGGTCGTCCGTCCACGTATGCCGCTATCATCTCAACCATTCAAGAACGTGGTTATGTCAAGGTAGAAAACAAACGTTTATTCGCCGAAAAAATGGGTGATATTGTCACTGACAGATTGGTTAACAGCTTTCCGCATTTGATGGACTATACTTTTACCGCTGGGCTTGAAGAAAACCTAGATGAAGTCGCTGAAGGTCAGCAAAACTGGAAAAAAGTGCTGGATGATTTTTATGGCGATTTTAAAGGCAAGTTAGAGCGTGCCAAAGACGAAGACGGCATGAAGCCTAATGACCCAACCGATGTCCCAGATATTCATTGTGACTTATGTCAGCGCCCAATGCAGATCCGTACAGGCTCTACAGGGGTGTTTTTGGGTTGTACCGGCTATAATTTACCCCCCAAAGAGCGTTGTAAAGGCACCAAAAATTTGATGCCTGTGGAAGCCTTTCATAGCCAAACCAGTAAAGAGAGCCAAAATCTCGGTGAGGACGACGCGGACAACAACGACGAGATACAAGCGCTACTTGAGAAAAAACGCTGCCCGAAATGCCATACCGCGATGGATGGGTATATCGTCGATGGCGGGTTAAAACTCCATGTCTGTGGTAACAATCCTGACTGTGATGGCTATCTATTAGAAAAAGGCGTCTTTGAAACCGCAGGCAATGATGATGTGCCTACCATACCTTGTGATAAATGCGATGGGCAAATGGTGCTCAAAACTGGACGTTTCGGCGCCTATTTTGCCTGTCAGCAGTGTGATAATACCCGTAAAGTGCTAAAAAATGGCGATGCAGCGCCACCACGCATGACCGCAATCCCTATGCCAGAACTCAAGTCGCAAAAATTTGATGACCATTATATTTTGCGTGAAGGAGCAGCAGGATTATTCTTGGCAGCCTCAAAATTTCCCAAAGTGCGAGAGACGCGCCCACCAAAACTGTCAGAATTACGCGCGATACAAGATCAGTTGGAAGATAAATTCCAGTATTTATTTACCGCGCCAGATACCGACAATGAGGGCAATCCTACGATTTTGCGTTGGAGTCGTAAAAATGCAGAGCAATATATCGGCTCAGAAAAAGATGGAAAAGCGACTAAATTTGCCTTGGTTTATCGAAAAGGCAAATGGGTGGAAGAGTAATGGCAACCAACAAAAAACCCTAGCCTATGCTAGGGTTTTTTATGGATAAATAAAATCTTTATTTTAAATCAGTGCTGTCATCTTCAATTACAAAGCTAACAATCATCATCACGTTATAGCTAGTGATATTACCATCACTAATGCGTACTTTTTGCTCTTTAATCCAAGCACCTTCCACGTTATTAACCGTTTTGTTGACTTGTGTAATGCCTTTTTTGATCGCATCTTCAAAACTTACCGTTGAGCTGCTACTAATTTCAATATTTTTTGCCACTGACATAACGATATCCTTATTTTCTATTATATTATTTTCCTAATTAATTTTTAATCTAAAACTTATCAAGTTTAACTTAAGTTATCGCAAACTTGATGCTTATAACTTATCAAATATGCAAAAAAATACCAAAGTTAACTTGTAACTTTAGTATTAGTTTTGGCTATCACATCAACTAGAAGCGTAACCAATATTGCGCTATTTTAAATGATGTAAAAGTAGCTATGCAATCCATTAAATTAAGCAAAAATCATTTCAATATCTTTGTGATCAAAACGGTAAACATGTCCGCAGAAACCACAATCTAACGCCACCGCGCCCCCATGCTCATTAGCGATTTCTAATGCAGCTGGTTTGCCCAACTGAAAAATTGCCGATTCACTTTTCTGCTGTGAGCAAGTACAAGCAAAGGTCAACGGCATAGGCTCAGCCGTCACCACGTCTTCTTCATGATACAATCGATATAAAATCTCATCGGCTGGTAAGGTGGTTAATTCTTCAGCTTTTAGCGTTTTGGTTAAGATTTTTAAGCGCGGGAACAAGTCATTATCCACCGTCTCATGCTCTTCTTCTGTGGTACGTGGTAGCAACTGTAGCACGATACCGCCCGCTTGCTCACCATCACAAGCCAAGTTGATTAAGGTAGGAATCTGCACGGATTGCTGTTGGTAATGTGCCAAACAATCCGCCAAGTTATCTGCCACACGCTCAACAATGCCTTGATAACCTTCTGCTTGTGTGCCATACGTGGCATCAGGTTGGATATTAATAAATAACACCCCTTCACCGACTTTACCAAGTTTGGCAAAGGCATCATTTGCCGTTTGTGCGGATTGCCATTCGCCTGTCCACTCTGCAAGACCGCGAATGTGACCTTGGTGGTCGCACTCTGCCATCGCCCAAGTTAAGCTGTCCTGTTCAGGGTCAGTGGCTGCGCCTGAATTTTGCAATTGAATGGATAGACGACCTTCAATTTTTAAGGTGCCAATCAGCAAGCTTGCCGCGACCAACATTTCCCCAAGTAGTTTTTGCAGGGCAACTGGGTAATCTTTTTGCTGCAATATCGTCTGTAGGCTGTCGTTGATTCGTACCACGTCACCGCGTACAGGGCTTTGCTCAAAATAAAAACGTTGGCGCATATCAAAATCGTGAAGTGCTTGAGTCGCTGTTGTCATAAATAACCTATGTTAAGTGAGTTTTAATCAATTTATTGAGCTATAAATGGGGATAAAATACAAAATAGCAAAAAAATGGTAAAAAAATTGTCGATGATGAAAAAAATATTTTTTGTAAATCTATTGTCACAACACAGAAAAGTAAATTACTATAAACTCACATTTGAAATCTTTTGAATATCCTTAACTATTTTTTATCAGTCATTGTGCAAGGTTTTGCCAGATTTTAATGGGTGCAATGAGGGATGATGAAGGACAAGGAAGGATTATAATACTCCCAGAAAACTAGACCAAAAAATCGTAGCAAATAAGATAGAATAG
>NZ_DALZOJ010000006.1:0-195764 GCF_032004885.1 Moraxella sp. CTOTU47579 | reverse complement strand
TATCGCCCTAAGTGAAAATCCACACAAGTTGTTCTTGTGTTCGTTGTTATTTAGTGTACCAAAGATATCGTCTATCATCTGGTGAGCTTGATATTGTAATACGTTTTGTTTTACTCTGTCAAGCTTTATTTTAATTCTTTCTAAGCTTCGTAACTTGTTTTACTTATTTGTAAACTCTTCGTCGCTCAGTGGTGGCGTATTATACGTGAATTAGAATGGGTGTCAACACCTTTTTCTTAAAATTTTCAAATAAAATAAAAATACCGCCGTGCGGCGGTATTTTTATGATGCTGTAATCAGTGAACTGATTATTTGTTGTCATCTTTTACTTCGGTGAATTCTGCATCGACAACCCCATCATCTTGCTGGGTTTGTTGTGGCTGTGCATCACCCGCTTCTGCGGTAGCGCCTGGGTCAGCGTAGATTTTTTGACTAACCGGTAAGAAGGCATTGTCTAGAGCTTCAAGTTTTGACTTGATGTCATCTAGATTATCTTCTTTAACCGCCAATTCTAGCGCTTTGATAGCGTCTTCTACTGCGGTTTTATCGCTATCGGTTACTTTATCAGCGGCATCTTTCATGGCTTTTTGTACGCCATGAATACGACCATCTGCTTCGTTACGTACTTGCGCAAGTTCAGCAAATTTGGCATCTTCAGCGGCATTGGCTTCAGCATCACGAATCATTTGCTCGATTTCTGAGTCTGATAGACCTGAGTCGGCTTTAATTTGGATACTTTGTGCTTTACCAGTCCCTTTATCTTTCGCTGAGATATTCATGATGCCATCAGCGTTGATGTCAAAGGTAACTTCAATTTGTGGTACGCCACGCGGTGCGGGTGGAATATCGGTCAAATCGAAACGTCCAAGCAATTTGTTTTGTGCGGCAATTTTACGTTCACCTTGGTAGACCTGAATAGTTACTGCTGGTTGATTGTCATCCGCTGTAGAGAACACTTGTGATTTCTTGGTTGGAATCATGGTGTTTTTCTCAATGATTGGTGTCAACACGCCGCCCATGGTTTCGATACCTAGCGTTAACGGTGTCACATCAAGCAGTAGTACGTCAGTTTTGTCACCCGACAGTACCGCACCTTGAATCGCTGCACCCATCGCTACGGCTTCATCAGGATTCACATCTTTACGTGGCTCTTTGCCGAAAAATTCTTGAACACGTTGTTGTACCAGTGGCATACGGCTTTGACCACCTACCAAGATAACATCATCAATATCAGATGCTTTTAAGCCCGCGTCACTCAATGCGATTTTACAAGGCTCAATGGTACGGTTGACAAGCGCTTCAGTTAAGCTTTCTAACTTGGCACGGGTTACGTTCACCACTAAGTGTTTTGGACCTGTGGCATCGGCAGTAATGTACGGTAAGTTAATATCCGTGCTTTGTGAGCTTGAAAGTTCGATTTTTGCTTTCTCTGCCGCTTCTTTTAAGCGTTGCATTGCCAGTGGGTCACCTTTTAGGTTCACACTGTTTTCTTTTTTGAATTCTTCAACCAAGTAGTCAATTAAGGTTAAATCAAAGTCTTCACCGCCTAAGAAGGTGTCACCATTGGTTGAAAGCACTTCAAATTGCTGCTCGCCATCAACGTCTGCGATTTCGATGATTGAAATATCGAAAGTACCACCACCTAAGTCATAAACCGCAATCTTACGATCTGCACCGCCTTTCTTGTCCATACCGTAAGCTAAAGCTGCCGCTGTAGGTTCGTTGATGATACGTTTGACATCAAGACCTGCGATTTTACCCGCGTCTTTAGTAGCTTGACGTTGGCTGTCGTTGAAGTAAGCAGGGACCGTTACTACCGCTTCAGTGACACTTTCACCCAGATAATCTTCTGCAGTTTTTTTCATTTTTTTCAAAACTTCAGCAGAGATTTGGGGTGGTGCTAATTTTTTACCGTTGATGTCAACCCAAGCATCGCCATTGTCAGCTTTGACAATTTTATATGGCACCATGCCGATGTCTTTTTGCACGACTTTGTCTTCAAACTTGCGACCAATCAAACGCTTGATAGCAAATAAGGTATTTTGTGGGTTAGTTACCGCTTGGCGTTTGGCTGATTGACCCACTAAGATTTCGCCGTCATCTTTATAAGCAACGATTGATGGGGTGGTACGTGCGCCTTCAGCATTGTCGATGACTTTAACTTTGTCACCTTCCATCACTGCAACACATGAGTTGGTTGTACCTAAGTCAATACCAATAATTTTAGCCATAATTAAATTCTCCAATTTTTATTTTGATGGTAAGTGGTGATGAGCACCACATTGTCTTGTATTTTTATATCGGTTTACCGAGGGTTTTTTTCAAGCAGTTAGCAAAAGTTTTTTGCTACACTTGTTACCAATCGGTCAATCCGTTGTTTACTGCTTGCTTACTAGCTACCTACGCGAACCATGGCTGGACGCAATAAACGCTCATGTAGCGTATAACCTTTTTGTAGTACTTGACCTACTTGGTTGGCGCTCGCCTCTGGGTCAATGCCCACGGCTTCATGCAGGTCGGCATTAAATGTTTCGCCCTGTGGATTAACCACTTTAACGCCATATTTTTCTAGCACCGCAATCAGCGATTTGTGGGTAAGTTTGACGCCTTCAAGCACAGGATCATTGTCGGATTGGCTATTTTCAATCGCACGTTCAAGGTTATCGACAGTGTCTAATAGGTCTTTGGCAAATTTTTCTAAAGCAAATTTTTTGGTTTTTTCGGTTTCTTGCTCCATGCGGTTGCGCGCATTGTAGGCTTCAGCATTGGCACGGGCATGAGCTTCTTTGGCTTCTTTGACTTGACCTTCAAGCTCGGCAATACGCTGCTCGTAGGTGCTCAAATTGATGTCGCTAGGAATGGTTTTTTGCTCGTTACTTGGCTCAAACTGTTCCATGGCATCTTTTAACTCCGTTGAGACGGCGTCAGTTTGGTTATGCGGTTGCGTATTTTGGTTATTATCAGCTGAATTCATCAATCATCACTCCTATTATCAAGGTAACCGTCACCAAGGTAACAGTTACACGTTAAAACGGTTAAAGTTATTGGCTTTGATAATGGTGAATCCCTTTGATTTCAAGAGTGAGTCGCATTATTTGCGGGTCAAAATGGCGTTTTTCCTATGAAATCCACACTAAATTTGCGTATTTATGACATGAGAAGATAAAATTTGCTAAAAATAAGGTGTTAAGCGCGTACTTGTTGTTGGGTTAGGGCATCAAAAATCTGGCTAGGTCGAACAAATCCAAGGGTGTCGCCGAGTAAATAACCGATGGCATCACCAAAGTATTGATAAGCAGCCGCGAAATCAGTAGCAGGTGTCAAACCCGATAGGTTACAACTTGTGGATACCAAAAATCCAAACGGGTTATTGTGGTCTGCGTGGGCGATGTGATTGCAAAGCTTAGCAATCATCGGATGGCTAATCACTCGTATGGCTAAGCTATCTCGTCCACCTGTGACCCATTCGGGGATTTTGCCTTGCAATGTCGCAGGAATCGGTAACAACCAAGTGGTGGCTTGTGCATCGCTAGACTGCCAACTTGCCGCAATGCTATCAACTACTTGCTGTGGTAACGGCTGTAAGAATGGCTGAATATGCGCGATATCGCCTGTGATAACAATCATGCCTTTTTCGATTGGACGCTGTTTAATCGCTAAAATCTGTTTCACTGCGGTTTCGTTAAATGGATCACAGCCGATTCCCCACACCGCTTCGGTTGGATAAGCGAGCAGATTGCCGGCTTGTAAAAATTGCTGAACTGCATCGAGCTGGGTGTCATTAAATTGCATTATATACCTCGATTATTTGGTAGTTTTTTTGCTCATCGCTTATCAAAATTAAGGGCGGCAGCGCATATATAGACCGCCGCGCTGCATCACCAGTCCCATGAGCTCAAGCTCAATCAGCCAGCCCATAAGTGTCGCAATATCGGTGTGGGTCTTATCGACCAAGCTGTCTAAATCTTGCCCTACCCAATCGAGTTGATTAAGCAATTTCTGCAAATGCGGCGCCACATCCATCGCCAATGGCGCTTGGTGCGGCTGGGTGTTTGAAACTGATTCGGACGGTAATTGAGGGCTATTAATGACTGCCTGTGCAACTATCGGCGCTGTTTCAACCTCAGCGGCTTTGACAAGCGGTGATTTAAAAATTGATAAATCTTCCAAAATTTGTGATGGATGATCGACCAAGGTCGCACCTTCACGAATCAATTGGTGGCAACCTTTGGCGTTGAGGTTGTCAATATGACTAGGAATAGCAAAGACTTGTTTGCCTTGCTCGTTGGCTTCTCTGGCAGTGATGAGCGAGCCGCTTTTGGCAGCGGCTTCTACAACCAAAGTTGCCAAACTTAGCCCAGCGACGAGACGATTGCGCCTTGGAAAATGGTAACGATTGCTCGGCATATCAGGCAATAATTCACTAATGACGCAGCCACCTGACGCAATAATATGGGCTTTAAGGCTGGCGTGATTTTTTGGGTAACAATGTTTAATACCATTGCCCAGTACCGCAATAGTACCACCTTGTGTGCCAGTCATTTGTAGACTTAACGCACCTAAATGCGCTTGTTTGTCAATGCCTTCTGCCATGCCACTGGTGACCCATAAGCCTTCGTGCGCCAAATATTGCGCCATATCAAAGGCGATTTTTTCAGCATGTGGACTTGGTTTGCGGCTACCAACAATCGCCAATTGTGGTTGGCTTAATGCAGATAAATTGCCTTGATAAAATAACAAAGGCGGTGGGTCATAGATGTTTTTTAATTGAGTCGGATATAAAGGGTCATTATGAAACACAACCCCATACTGCCCTTGTGATAGTTCTAATAGCGTATCATGCAAAAACTGGCTGGTTCGACTGGCGCTGATAAACTCAGCAAAACGTTTGTGGTGATTATCATGCAAGCCCAGCGCTTGCCAGTCTGCCAGCTTAGCTTGAATCGCTTGTTCAGCGCTACCAAAACGCGCTACAAGCTTGTTATAAACAGGCACCGATAAGTTCACTAAATGCCATAATAATAAGGCAGCCTGCTGCGCCGGGTTTAAGTTAGGCTGATAATCCTGCATCACGTATATTCCTTAGGCATGTATAGGGCTTATGAATGTTTGCTATTATAAATTTTTCTCACCATAAAAACTTTAAAGACAGCAAAGCCAGTCAAGGTGACTGGCTTTTGAACGATCGCTTACCAATCAAGCATAAGCAAGGGCAAGCAAGCAAAGGTAAGCGAAAGCGTTAGTTGCCGACCGCAGGCAATAAAAAATCTTGCTCATGAATTGGTGATTCAGCATCGAGTACATAAGCGTAGCTAATATCGTTAAATGCTTTAAATACCATCACATGACCGATTTGCTCACTTGGCAAGCGTACTGCCCCACCTTTCACGGATGCATAGTCGTCCAAGACTAAAGCGCCTTTTTGATAAACCGTTAGCACATCGCCTGGCTGAGCGCCTTGGCTAGTACCCAAATTAATGGCAATCACCCCATCTCGACCCGCACTACTAATGGAATTTAAAATACGAATCACGCGACCGCCACGGGTAACGCTGGCAGGTTTTGGATAAAACGCAGGTGGCAAGTACTGACCGACTTCGACAAACACACGGTCACCTTCGCGCACTTCTTGACCATACGATTTTTTAAGCTCGATACTAGAAACACCGTTTGATGCTACGCTAGTGACGATACCTGCGGCAACTTGGGTGACTTCAAGACCGATGACTTTACGGGTGGTTGGGTCAACATACGGTTCGCCCTCACGATACACGCCATAGCGTTGTCCCACAATGAGTGGCACGCCTTTAGCATATATTTTGTTACCGACACCTGTGATAATGTTTTTATCTTTTGAAGCCAGCACATAGGGGGTAGTTTTAAAGTCATCAGGCGATACGATGATATTGCGTTCAAGCCATGTTTCAATGGCAGTCAAAGGAATCGCAGGGATACTACCTGCGGCACTCACCACGGTGGTTGTGGTGACTGGCGCGTTCATGGCTTTTTCAATGCCTGCACAGCCTTCCCCCGTGTCTACACCGACCAATTTTTGCCCTTTAATCACACATAAGATAATCACATCTTTTGGATAAATCAGATGCGGATTACGAATCTGTTTATTAGTCGCCCAAATTTCTTTCCAGCGCCACGGACTTTCTAAGAATTTACCGGAGATATCCCAAAGCGTATCACCTTTTTTCACCACATAACGGTTGGGCGCATCGGCTTTGATACGAGGTGGCGGGTTGTTAGCAGCGGCTAGCGAACTCACTGTCATACCAAGGGTTGCCAACAAAGCGAAGGATAATTTTTTCATTGTCGTGGTGTTATAGTTTGTCATAGCCCAATACTCAAGGTTAACGGCTTAACGCTTTAAAATGGCATACGCTTTACCATCACTTATAAAAAATCATAGCCGAATGTTGTGTTATGTGTCGCAAAATCACCCATAATTTGCACTATGTAAATTTTGGTTAGCATAGCATAAAATAATTGGGGCTTCATAAATTTTCTCTTTAATTCTCTTTAAATAGTTTTTTTAAATAATTGGTTTTTGGTAGATTTTAATCACTCAATCATTATCATTGATTATTTGCTATTGTGAAGCGATTGGATTGCACCTATATATAGGTTATAGTAGCCAAACTTTAGCGTTTGCGTTACCCTATGCCAATTTTTTTAGATAATTTTTGCCTTATTATTTGCCTTATTAACAGTTGACCGATTATGACTTTACGTACCATTTTAAATTACCCAGATCCGAGACTTCGTACCCTTGCCAAGCCTGTCACCCACTTTGGTGATGACCTAAAAACCTTGATTGATGATATGTTCGAAACCATGTATGCCGCCAAAGGTATAGGTCTGGCGGCAACGCAAGTGGATGAGCACATTCAATTGGTAGTGATGGACTTATCTGAAGATGGCAGCCAGCCTCGGGTGTTTATCAATCCCATTGTGACCCCGTTAGCCGATGAATTATATAGCTACGAAGAAGGGTGTTTGTCTGTGCCCGAGTATTATGACAAAGTCGATAGACCCAAACATGTCAGAATTGAGGCTGTCGACGCGCAGGGCAACCCGTTTGTTGAAGAAGCACAAGGCCTACTTGCCGTATGTATCCAACATGAAATTGACCACTTAAATGGTAAAGTTTTTGTGGATTATTTATCCAAGCTCAAACAAGACCGTGCGCGTGACAAAGTGCGTAAAGTTGTCAAACAGCGTGAAAAAGATGCTGAACATAAAAGATTGTGATTTTTAACTGTAAGGGAAAACCATGACCACTCGCCCATCGCGTATCGCCACCGTCACACGAAATACCGCTGAAACCCAAATCACCGTGTCTATCAACCTTGACGGTACCGGTCAAGGCGCCATTGACACGGGTGTGCCATTTCTGGACCATATGCTTGACCAAATCAAACGACATGGCTTAATTGACATGGATATTACCTGTAACGGTGACACCCACATTGACGACCATCATAGTGTCGAAGATGTTGGTATTACGCTAGGTCAAGCCTTCAAACAAGCGATTGGTGACAAAAAAGGCATCGTGCGTTATGGACATTTTTATGCCCCACTCGATGAAAGCCTTAGCCGTGCGGTAGTGGATATTTCAGGTCGCCCTGGACTGCACATGGATATCCCGTTTACCCGTGCGATGATTGGTGGGTTTGATGTAGATTTGTTCAGTGAATTTTTCTATGGCTTTGTCAATCATGCCATGATAACTATTCATTTGGATAACTTGAAAGGCAAAAACAGCCATCACCAAATTGAAAGTACCTTTAAAGCCTTTGCTCGTGCGCTGCGTATGGCGGTGGAATATGATGAACGCGCACTCAATAGATTGCCGAGTACAAAAGAAAGTCTCTAATAGTAACCTGTAAAAATAAAAGCCCTGTTTAAGACAAGGGCTTTTTTTATGATAGTTGTTTTGTACTAATTTTTGCGTGCTAGTCTTTAAAATTATTAAATTGCAGTGGCACACCAAATTGTTTTTCTTTCAAAAACGCCATCGCTTGCTGTAGCGTGTCTTTTTTCTTATCATTGACTCGTACTTTATCGCCTTGAATCGCTGCCGATACTTTCAAATCCGACTCTTTTAATGCCTTGCTGATTTTTTTGGCGGTATCGCCATCAAGTCCATCTTTGAGATTGACCACCTTTTTCATTTGTTTGCCCGAGCCTTGATTATCCTGTGGGTCGAGCGACTGCAAATCCACCCCGCGTTTTATCATGTTTTTCTCAAGCATGGCATATACGTTTTCCATCTGCAACTCATTGTCTGCGGTGATGGTGATTTTTTTGTCTTTTTCATTCAGTTCGACTTTAATATCACTGCCTTTAAAATCAAAACGGGTGGCAATCTCTTTTTCGGTATTTTGTACGGCATGTTTAACTTCAAATAACTGTAATTCTGAAACCACGTCAAATGATGGCATGAGGTTTTCCTTATCAAATTTGTTGAATAAAATCTAAAAAATCTGCCCTATCATAACTGATTTTATCAATTTTTAACAATTGACGCACTGTTATCACCACAGTTAATAATATAAAATAAATCATAAAATATGTAATGATTTAAAATACTTATTAAAATAATTAACTTTTTAATAACGCTGATTACAGTTTTTTACCTTATTTGTTTGTATAATGAGTAAGCAAATAGCTCATTTACTAAAAAATGTAGTATAACAATTTACGATAATAAGGAGTAGGATATGGCGTTTAGCGATATGATTGGCAAACAAGTGCCAAGCGTGACTTTTCATACCCAACAGCAAGGCAAATGGGTAGATGTTAGCACGGATGAATTATTTAAAGGCAAAAAAGTAGTATTATTTGCCTTACCAGGGGCATTTACACCAACGTGTTCATCACTGCATTTACCGCGCTATAATGAATTGGCAACTGAATTTGCCAAACTAGGCGTTGATGACATCGTGTGTGTCTCAGTCAACGATACCTTTGTTATGAATGCTTGGGCCAAAGACCAAGACTGTAGCAATGTGACCGTGATTCCAGATGGTAACGGTGAGTTTGCTGAAGCGATGGGACGCTTAATTGATGACTCAGCAATTGGGTTTGGCAAACGTTCATGGCGTTATTCGATGCTGGTCGATGATGGTAAAATTGTCAAAATCTTTGACGAACCCCAAGACAGCGGCAGTGATGACCCATACGAAGTATCAGATGCTGATACTATGATTAAATATATCGACCCAAACTGGCAAGACAAACCCTCTGTCTCAATTTTTACCAAGCCTGGTTGCCCACATTGTGCCAAAGCCAAAGAAACGTTAACTCAAAAGGGCTTTCAGTTTGAAGAAATTGTACTTGGTAAAGATGCGAGTATTACCTCAGTGCGAGCCATTACTGGTCGTGAAACTACCCCACAGGTGTTTATCGGTGGCAAACACATCGGTGGTAATGATGACTTACAAAAATATTTTGCTGATGCAAAATAATGTTTGATTAAATAAAAAAAGACAGTCTAGGCTGTCTTTTTTATTGTCTAGTTAAAATTATTTTCCATCTCTTCAAGTGTCATCATCAAAGTCATCACATTTTCTTCGAATGCTTCAATTTGTCCTTTTAGCGTGGTTTGTTCATCGAGTAGCTTCAGTAAGGTGGCTTTATGGCTATCCTCATACAGACCTGCATCACCTAGCTTTTCTTCAATCTCACCTAGCTGCGCCATGAATTTTTCTAGTTGTTTTTCTTCGTTTTCGATTTTTTTACGGATGGGCGCGGTAAGTTTACGCTGTTCAGCGGATTTTTTGCGTTGTTCTTCTTTGGATAACGCATTGGGTACGTTAGACGTTTCACGTGAAACATCTGTTTTTTGGTGGGCTAATTTTTTGTCTTCGAGTTTTTTATTGTCGCTCGCTTGTTTGGCTTGCTGTTTACGGGTCTGTGATAACCACTGACTATAATAAGCGATGTCATTGTCAAAGATGTTACATTGCCCGTCATGCACCAAATATAGCTCATCGCAAACATTGGCTATCATTTCTCGGTCGTGTGATACCAGAATGACCGCCCCTTCAAATTCTTGCAAGGCCATGCTCAATGCTTGCCGCATCTCCAAATCTAGGTGGTTGGTCGGCTCGTCTAATACCAACACATTGGGACGCTGCCATACGATGAGCGCAAGGGTGAGTCTTGCCCGCTCACCGCCAGAGAACAACTTGCTTTTGGTATCAATGCGGTCACCGCGAAAGTCAAAACTCCCTAAAAACGCCCGTAAATCAGCGTCTGAAGTTTTGCCTGCGAGACGCTGCAGCATCAATATAGGTGATGCTTCTCCATCGAGGCTATCCATTTGGTGTTGGTTAAAATACCCCAGTACCAAACTATCTGCAGCTTTACGCGTCCCAGCCAAGATAGGCAACTCACCCACCAAGCCTTTAATGACCGTTGATTTGCCTGCGCCATTCATCCCTAGCAGACCGATGCGGCTGTCAGGGGTAATTTGTAGGCGAATATTCTCGATAAGTGGTACACCGTTGTAACCCACACTGGCATTGTCTAGCACCAATAATGGCGATGTTAATTGCACAGGGGATTTGAACCGAAACTGAAACGGGTTGTCCGCCATGATAGGCGCTAGCTCGGTCATCCGCTCCAGCTGTTTGACACGGGCTTGCGCTTGTTTGGCTTTAGAAGCTTTGGCTTTAAAACGGCGAATAAAATCTTCAAGGTGGGCACGGGTTTCTTGCTGTTTTTCAAATTGTTGCTGCTGCTGGGCTAGGCGTTCACTACGGGTACGCACAAAGGTGCTGTAATTGCCTGTATAAAGGGTCATTTGTTGGTTTTCAATGTGCAAGATATTGCTCACTACATTATCCAAAAACGCTTGGTCATGCGAAATCATGAGTAACGTGCCGTCATAGGCTTTGAGCCATTCTTCAAGCCACAAAATGGCATCCAAATCCAAGTGATTGGTCGGCTCATCAAGCAACAATAAATCCGCACGGCTCATTAAGGTTTTGGCAAGGTTTAGGCGCATACGCCAGCCCCCTGAAAAACTACTCACAGGTTGGCTTTCTTGAGCAACATTAAACCCAAGTCCTGTCATGATTTGGGAGGCTTTTGCAGGGGTACTATAACCATGGATATCATCAAAGCGCGCGTGCACATGGGCAAGCTCATCTTCTGACAAGGTATCTGGATGGTTAATCTTATCTTGCAGCTCAAAGTATTCTTTGTCGCCACTCAACACAAAATCTATCGCCGATTGGTCAGTGGTTTCAATCTCTTGCGCCATATGACCGATTTGCCAACTGTTTGGAACCGATAGACTGCCTGTGTCGAGTGCCAATTCGCCTTCGCCTTTTTGGGTCAATAGCGTCGCAAAAAAACTGGATTTACCTGTGCCATTGTTGCCTGTTAACCCGATTTTCCAACCTGGATGGATTTGCAAATTAACATCTTTAAATAATACCCGCCCATCACGGCGAATACTGGCATCTTTTAGTTCTATCATAATCGGCTCAAAACTCAAAAAATTTGACTAAAATTAAATGGGAAAAATTCTTGATAGTATAAAGCAAGCACCCCATAATAATAAAAAAGTTTTTATAAGGAATACCCCCGATGAGCGATACCGTAACTGATAGTATGGTTGATGGCATGACTTTAACCGATAATGCTGCTAAAAAAGTGCGTAACCTACGTGATTCAGAAGGCAATAACGACTTGATGCTGCGAGTATATGTGACGGGTGGTGGCTGTTCGGGTTTT
Organism: Moraxella sp. CTOTU47579; assembly: GCF_032004885.1. Classification (NCBI taxonomy): domain Bacteria; kingdom Pseudomonadati; phylum Pseudomonadota; class Gammaproteobacteria; order Moraxellales; family Moraxellaceae; genus Moraxella; species Moraxella sp. CTOTU47579. The sequence continues at coordinate 184,007 of NZ_DALZOJ010000006.1, read as the reverse complement.
TCGTATGGTTTTAATTTTGAAGAAAACTTGGGCGATGATGATGCTACCTTTAGTAACGATGATGTAGCATTGGTTGTTGATAGTTTGAGCTACCAATACCTACATGGCTCAACCATTGATTATGTGGAAGGATTAGAAGGCTCGCGTTTTACCGTCAACAATCCAAACGCCACCACGACTTGTGGTTGTGGTTCGTCATTTTCTATCTAGCTTTACTGGCTAATTTTACTGGGATTCTTTACCTAGTTCATTTGCATAATTAAAAGGCTTTAGCTTAAATATAGCCAGCAACTGTTAAGTTTAGCCTTTTAATTTTCATTCATCCTGTATTTGTTACCTTTGAACAAAATCATCTACATTTTTTCAGCGTTTATCAGATTTGATTTGTGTCGTTAGCCTTTATCCGTAATAATGATTTTATCAACAGCGTGATGACACTTAACCGTGTTATCATCAAGTACCCTAATATAGGTTGATATTAATTTATTCTTGTTAATTACTTAATGTTAAATGTTTTAATGATTTAAGTTTGTTAGCTAAGCAATTATTAATAAGCAATCTTTATTATTCATTTAATAATACCAAGGAGCTTATCATGGCTAAATTATCTTTAGACTCACTCAATAACATCGACGGTTTCATTGCAGCTGCATTGGTTGACAGCGAATCAGGTCTAGCACTTGCCTCAACCGGTAATGGTATCGACCTTGAAGTTGCAGCAGCGGGTAACACTGAAGTGGTACGTGCAAAACGTAAAACTGCTAAAGCATTAGGTCTTAACGACAAGATCGAAGATATCCTAATCACATTAAGTAAACAATATCACTTAATCCGTCCGCTAGTCCGTAATGAAAACCTATTTTTGTACCTAGTACTTGATCGCCAAAAATCAAACCTAGCTATGGCGCGTCATGAATTAAAAGGGTTTGAGACTGAATTAGATTTCTCTTAATGCTTTTTTGATTAAAAGTTTCAGGTAAAAATTATCACTTAATCAAATAATGGGATAGTTTTTATCATACCCACGGTATTTACTGTGGGTTTTTTACGTTTGGCGATTATTGCAATTGGTAATTTCGTCATCACGATATTTTGATAGTGTTTGTATAAATTTGGTGGCATAATTTCACACAATTAAAAATAATTCTAGGATAATTATGACCCAAGCGCCTCAAACTTGTACTTCTTTGCAGCTACCTACTTGGCTGACCGCTGAAAACATTCATGGCATGCTACGGGGTATCGAAAAAGAAGGCTTACGTATGAGCCCTGAGGGATATATCGCCACTACCCCACACCCGGCAAAGCTTGGCTCAAAACTCACTCACCCTTTTATCACTACTGACTATGCCGAAAGCTTGTTAGAGCTAATTACTGAGCCAAAACCCACGGTGAAAGAAGCACTTGATATGCTGCGTGATTTGCATATTGTGGTACAAAATGCTTTGACCGATGACGAGCTGTTTTGGTCGATGTCGATGCCTTGTATGATTTCGGGCGATGAAGATATTTTGCTGGCCGACTATGGCACCTCAAACTCAGGTAGATTAAAAACCCTATATCGTCACGGTCTAGGCATCCGCTATGGTCGCCGTATGCAGACCATTGCTGGATTGCATTATAATTTATCATTTGGTGATAATTTATTCACCGCTTGGCAACAGCAGTTAGGTGATACCCAGCCATTAACTGAATTTAAAAATGAAAAATACTTGGGTCTGATTCGTAACTTCAAACGTCTAAGTGGTATGGTGCTGTACTTGGTTGGTGCAAGTCCTGCCGTGTGCGCGTGTTTTTTAAAGGGTCGCGAGCATCCGCTACAGCCAATGAACGCATCAACCTACTATTTACCCAATGCTACCTCTCTGCGCATGGGCAAACTGGGTTATCAAAATAGTGTACAAGATGATTTAGATATCCGCTACAACAGTCTCGATGAATATGTCGCAGGTTTGCGTAATGCCATCCACACGCCGCATCCTAATTTTAGCGCGTTGGGACTCGATGACGACAACGGCTATCCCATTCAAATCAATGACCATATTTTGCAGATTGAAAACGAGTACTACAGCCCGATTCGACCCAAACAAATTACCCAACCTGGCGAAAACCCCAGTGATGCCTTAGCCAAGCGCGGTATCGCTTATGTGGAACTCCGAGCGATTGACTTAGATCCGTACAGCGAAATCGGTATCAGCTTAAATACCGCCTGTTTTATGGAAATTTTGGCATTGTACTGTCTATTGCTAGATAGTCCTGACTTATTGCCCGATGAAGATGCCCTACTTGCTCAAAACCAAGAAAAAATCGTCAATCAAGGGCGCGAGCCAAACTTAATGATTGATACAGTAGCTGGGCAAGTCGCATTTAAAGACTGGCTACTACAGCATCTGCTAGGTATGCGTAAGCTATCAGAACTCATGGATGTCACCTATGGTAGCAATGATTACCGCAATGCGTGGCAATCGATGATGGCAAAAGCGCAAAATCCAGACAATACCCTGTCAGCGCAAGTATTAGTCGATACCGAACGCTTTGATAGTAGCTGGCAGTTTGGTAAGTCACTGGCGCAAATGCATGCCAATCGCTTAAGACATCAAGGATTGGTCCCTGAGCAAATGACTTACTTTGAGCAGCTTGCCAAAAACTCTGTGCGTGAGCAAGCCGATATCGAGCAGAATGACACACAAGATTTTTATGCCTATGTGGGTCAATTTCGCTAGTTAGCAGGTGCTAGTAATCAGATATTGTTGGACTGATTATTTTTTAGGGTTAAATTTCTAAAATTCTAAGCGCTATGGTTTGGCTTATTCTTTTTCACTAAATTGTTTGATGGTTTTTTTATGCGTGATGCTTCATTGACCCACAGCTTGTTAAGTTATCGGGGACTGGCAGGACTATTGACGTTAGCCAGTATTATTGGCATGAGTTTCGCCTATTTTTATTTGCAAGGGGTGGTAAAATTAGACCCGTGTCCGCTGTGTATCTTTCAGCGAGTGGGTTTAATTGTGATGGGGATTTTTGCATTTATCGCCTTTTTACTCAATCCAAAACAAGCTTGGGCAAAGATTTTGTTGATGTTTGGCGCGCTGCTCGGCATTTTGTGGTCAATTGCTGTGGCGATTCGCCATGTATGGATTCAACACCTGCCACCTGACCAAGTCCCCTCATGTGGTCCTGGGTTGGACTATTGGATGGATACGCTGCCGATTGCTCAAGTGTTGAAAGAAGTATTTAAAGGTTCTGGCGAGTGTGCGGTGATTGACTGGACGTTTTTAGGCTTTAGTATCCCAGAATTATCACTGGGGTTTTTTAGCATTTTATTGATAATGATTATTTTGGCGATACGTCAAAGCAATACTCGATAACGCTATCGATCGTGGTTTAACCCCATAAAAAAGGCGATAATCAATCGCCTTTTTTTATTAGCTTTTTTAGTCGCTTTATTCCCACTCAATAGTCGCTGGTGGCTTACTTGAGATATCGTAGGTCACACGTGATACTTCTTTGATTTCATTCATGATGCGATTAGACACGGTTTCAATCAAATCATACGGTAAATGGGCAAAACGTGCTGTCATAAAGTCGATGGTTTCAACCGCTCGTAACGCAATCACCCACGCATAGCGGCGACCATCACCGACCACGCCCACTGATTTTACCGGTTGGAACACGGCAAACGCTTGTGCGGTTTTATCATACCAACCAGATTTTTCCAATTCTTGCATAAAGATGGCATCGGCTTGACGCAAAATATCGGCATATTCTTTTTTCACTTCACCCAAGATACGCACGCCTAGACCTGGACCTGGGAAAGGATGACGATAAATCATTTTTTCAGGTAGACCTAATGTCACACCGAGCTTACGCACTTCATCTTTAAACAAATCACGTAAGGGTTCAATGAGTTTGAACTGCAAATCGTCTGGCAAGCCACCAACATTGTGGTGCGACTTGATCACATGCGCTTTGCCTTGGTGACTTTTTGCCGATTCAATGACATCGGGATAAATGGTCCCTTGTGCCAAGAATTGAATGCCTTTGCCCTCAGCCGACAGTTCACGTGCGGTATCTGCAAACACATCGATAAAGGTTTTGCCAATGATTTTACGTTTGGCTTCTGGATCGCTAACACCGGCTAATGCGGTCAAAAAACGTTCTTCAGCATCCACGCGAATGACTTTAACGCCCATGTTTTCAGCAAAGATTTGCATCACTTGGTCGCCTTCATGGAGCCGTAACAAACCATTATCAACAAACACGCAAGTTAGCTGCTCGCCAATCGCTTTGTGAAGCAGTGCGGCTACCACCGAGCTATCAACGCCGCCCGAAAGTCCCAACAACACTTGCTCATCGCCAATTTGTTCTTTTAATTGCGCCACACGCATTTCAATGATGTTATCCGGCGTCCACGCATTGGCACAGCCACAGATTTGGTGGACAAATCGGCTAATCAATGCTTCACCTTGTAGCGTATGGGTCACTTCTGGATGAAACTGCACCCCATAATAATGCTTGCTTTCATTTGCCATCGCAGCAATTGGGCAGCTTGGGGTTCTGGCAGTCACTTCAAAGCCTGCAGGTAACTCAACGACTTTATCGCCATGACTCATCCAAACGTGTAATTTGTTGGGCTCATCTTCAATGCCTTTAAAGAAGCTATCTTGAGCGGTTTTTTCAATGATAGCAGCGCCAAACTCTTGGTGACTGCTGGCTTCAATTTTACCACCAAACCGATCTGCCATCGCCTGCATACCATAGCAAATGCCTAGTACCGGCACATTGATATCAAATACGGCGTCATTAATTTTTGGGCTATTTTCTGCATACACGCTCTCTGGACCGCCCGATAAAATAACCCCTTTTGCACCAAAGTCGTGAATGCGCTGTGCTTCGATATCGTATGGGTACATTTCACAAAATACCCCTGCTTCACGCACGCGGCGCGCAATTAGTTGACTGTACTGTGAACCATAATCCAATACCAAGATACGGTCTTGTTTGATTGAGTTGTTGGATGTTGACATACAAGCCTCTTTAAATTTAGGTAAATAGCTTAACTGAACCGATGCTAACAGGTTTCAAAAATTCATGGTTGGTTATTGTATCAATTAATGGCTTTATCTGCTGATTTTTATAGGGTGAAAATAGCTATATGAATGTTTTAAGTAAAAATTTTCCCTAAAAAATTTCTATGATAAACGGTCATTAATTGCGTTTTATTTGTATCACTTTCACCAATTGATTATCTTTGTTACACAAACATCATCTAATAGGCTTTAGGTTTACCAAACTCTACGAAAAAATTGCTCATACTGCTACAGATTAGACGCAAAAATTTATTATTATGAAACAGTAATAACCGGAAACGGTTTTACGAAAAATTGATTTTAATTGATTTTAATTTAACGTCACGTTTAATCGTTTTTCGACAATAAAAATAACAGCCGTATTAAAAATTTTTTCTAAATACTAGTATGGCTTGGATAAAAAAACTTCAAATGAGGATACAATCATGGTAGATAATATTAATAATTCAGACTTAAACCGCGACCCTATCACTGGTGAACCAGGCTCACATCCAATCGGTACCGCAGTAGGCGGTATGGGTGGTGCTGCTGCAGGTGCAGCTATCGGTGCTATTGGTGGTCCATTAGGTATGTTAATCGGCGGCGCAATTGGTGCAATCGCTGGTGGTGCTGCAGGTCATGCCGCAGGTGAAGCGATTGATCCAACTATCGAAGATACTTATTGGAACGATACCTATTCACAAACAACCTACTATAAAGATGGTTATGATTATACCACTGACTATCAACCAGCTTATGCCGTCGGTTATGCCAATCGTGCAAAATACCCAGCCGGTACAACGTTTGACAGTGTTGAATCAGACCTTGAACGTAGCTGGCATGAAGTAAAAGGTAATTCACGTCTTGCATGGGAAGATGCCAAAGAAGCCATTCGTGATGGTTGGGATAGAACAGACGCGCGTATTGCTGGTCAGGAATATTCACCACGTCTTCGTACGGTGGATGGCTATGCAGAAGGTGAAGAAAAAGGTCATCCTGTTGCTACTGGTACAGGTGCATTAGGTGGTGCCGCAGCAGGTGCAGCCGTTGGTTCAGTAGCCGGTCCTGTTGGTACCTTAGTGGGTGGCGCTATCGGCGCGGTAGCAGGTAGCGCGGCAGGTCATGAAGTCGGTGAAGCAGTCAATCCTACCACCGCTGAAGATGCTTACGAAAAACCTCACCCAGTTGCCAGTGGTTCTGGGGCACTAGGTGGCGCCGCAGCCGGTGCAGCCGTTGGTTCAGTAGCGGGTCCTGTCGGTACCTTAGTGGGTGGCGCGATTGGCGCTGTAGCTGGCGGGGCAGCAGGTCATGAAGTCGGTGAAGCAGTCAATCCAACTGAAGCAGGCGAACAGCGTAAAGAAGCTAACCCTGTTGCCAGTGGTACAGGTATGGCAGCCGGTGCCGCTACAGGCGCAGCGATTGGTGCGGTAGGTGGTCCCGTAGGTTCAGTGGTGGGTGGTGCAATTGGTGCTGTAGCAGGTGCAGCCACAGGTAATGCCGTAGCAAATACGCTTGAAGGTAATACGGAAGAAGATACCTACTGGCGCAATAACTACAATACCACGACTTACTATACTCAAGGCTATGATTACGATACCGACTATCGCTCAGCGTATGATTATGGTTATCGTGCACGTCATCATTTCAATACCGCTAATGAGTTTGAAAGTGTTGAAAATGATTTACGCAATGATTGGGAACAATTCAAAGGTAGTTCTCGTTTGACTTGGGACCAAGCTCGCCTAGCAGCCCGTGATGCATGGTATCGTATTGAGCGTTAATCCATGGATTAAGCTTAACAATAAAAAAAGACTTTCATTGATTTGAAAGTCTTTTTTTATTTAACAAATTAAATTTAAAAACAAAAAAGCCAGTTTATTAAAGTACCATTTTGATGCCAATACCGATTAACACTAACCCACCAAAAATCTCAGCTTTACTCTCTAGCCAAGTACCCGATTGTTTGCCCATAAATACGCCAATAAAGCTAAAAATCCCTGTTGCTACGGCAATTACTACACAGGATACATAAGGGTTGACTGGGATTAAATTTAAGGTAAATCCAGCTGCCATTGCATCAATACTGGTTGCAATCGCTAAAGTAGTCATGGTTTTATGCGTAATAACAACATTGGCATCATTGGCGATATCTAAAGCAATATTGTGCGGGGTAGAATCTTGTAATGTGGCATCTTCATCATCGCCAGATAAAGCTTCATACAGCATTTTTCCACCAAGCCCCACCAAAATAATGCACGCAATCCAAGGCGCCCAATTTGCGATAAATCCTAAGATTGAACGTCCACCGAGATAACCAATCAAAGGCATTAAGCCTTGAAAGACGCCAAAATATACGCCTGCCATTACCGCAATTTTTGTCGTATCTTGGCGGTGTTTGGCACCCAATCCAATCGCTACAGCAAAGGCATCCATCGATAAGGCTATCGCTAGCAGTAATAAAGCAATCATGTGATATCTCTTTTAAAAATTCAAGCTCAAATAAAACCACCTTATTACAACATAAGGTGGTTTCCATTGTATTAAAGTATTAAAACACGACTCTAAAATTGGGTTAAATATCTAAGTTAGTCACCGTTAACGCGTTCTCCTCAATAAAGGCACGACGCGGCTCTACATCATCCCCCATCAGACACGAGAATAAATGGTCAGCAGCAATCGCATCTTCAATGGTGACTTTTAGCATATGGCGATTTTCTGGATCCATCGTGGTTTCCCACAATTGATCAGCATTCATCTCGCCCAACCCTTTGTAACGCTGAATCGCTAAACCACGGCGCGCATCACTCATGATAAATTGCCATAGATAACCCATGTCTTTGATCGGCAGTTTTTTATCACTTTTAGCGATATAAGCGGTATCTGACAACATGTCTTTCCACTGGCTGGTCAAGCGATGCAAACGGCTATACTCACCTGAACCAATAAATGCGGTATCTAACAAGTATGCGTGTGGCAACTGATGGATAAAAATCGTCACGCGCGGTAGATAATAGGTTTTTTGATGATCGCCTTCTTGTTTGCTAAAGGACTCTAATTCAATTTGTGGGTCTAATCCGTCTGCCGTCACTGCTAAATTCTGCGCTAACGCTTCTACCCAATTTCGCATTTGCGCTTCATCTTCAATCATCGGTATGCTAAGCTTGCTGGTGATTGCCAACGCATCCAATACGGCGCTTGGATATTTGATTTGCAAACGGTTTTTGATGGTCTGAGTTTGGTTATAATCATTGAGCAAGGTTTCTAGCGCTTGCCCTGTGACCGCAGGCGTACCTTCACTCAAATGCAACTGGGTATCGTCAATGGTTGACGACAACAAATAGGCCTTTAACGCTTCATCATCTTTAACATACAATTCTTGGCGGCCTTTTTTCACTTTATACAGTGGTGGCTGCGCAATATAAATATGACCACGTTCTAATAGCTCTGGGGTTTGACGGAAAAAGAACGTCAGGAGTAAGGTGCGAATATGTGAACCATCCACGTCCGCATCGGTCATGATGATAATTTTGTGATAGCGTAATTTATCAGGATTGTACTCATCAGGTCCGATGCCTGTACCCAATGCGGTAATCAAGGTACCCACTTCCTGCGACGATAGCATCTTATCAAAACGCGCACGTTCTACGTTTAGAATTTTACCTTTCAGCGGTAAAATCGCCTGCATCTTACGGTTACGCCCTTGTTTGGCAGAACCGCCTGCCGAGTCCCCTTCCACAATGTACAGCTCTGACATCGCGGGGTCTTTTTCTTGGCAATCAGCAAGTTTGCCTGGCAGACCTGCGATATCAAGGGTGGTTTTACGGCGGGTCATTTCACGAGCTTTACGCGCAGCTTCTCGCGCACGGGCGGCATCGATGATTTTACCAGCAATCCCTTTGGCCGCATTGGGATTTTCAAGCAAGTAAGCGCTAAACTTATCGTGCATGGCTGATTCAACCGCGGGTTTGACTTCACTCGATACCAGTTTGTCTTTGGTTTGGCTTGAGAATTTTGGGTCAGGTACTTTGACAGAAATAATCGCCGTTAGACCTTCCCGCGCATCGTCACCTGTTACCGCAACTTTTTCTTTTTTCATCAAGTTTTCGCTATCCATATAGCTATTTAGGCAGCGTGTTAATGCCGAACGAAAACCAGAAAGGTGGGTACCACCATCTTTTTGCGGGATATTGTTGGTAAAGCATAATACTTTTTCGTTGTAGCTATCTGTCCATTGCAATGCTACTTCGACGCTGATACCGTCATTTTCTTCGCTGGTAAAATGAAACACCTCATTTAATCCAGTTTTGCCCGCATTGATGTAATGGACGAACTCAGATAGACCGCCAACGTGTTCAAACTCATGGCGTTTGTCATCGCGCTCATCCGTCAATACGATGCGTACACCCGAGTTTAAAAACGACAATTCGCGTAAACGCTTGGCGAGAATTTCAAAATCAAAAATCGTGCCTGTAAAAATATCATCGCTTGGATAAAAACGCACTTGTGTGCCTGTTTGCTGGGTGGTTTCAAGCTGCTCGATAGGCGCTACAGGCTCACCATCAGCATACGTTTGGCTATAGTGGTAGCCATCACGCCAGATATCGAGCACCAGTTTTTTTGATAACGCATTAACCACTGACACACCAACACCGTGCAAACCACCTGAGACTTTATAACTGTTGTCGTCAAATTTACCGCCCGCATGCAGTACTGTCATGATAACCTGTGCGGCTGACACCCCTTCTTCTGGGTGAATATCGACAGGAATACCGCGTCCATTGTCTTTGACGCTGACCGATTCATCTTCATGGATGATAATATCAATTTGATCACAGTGACCCGCCAAAGCTTCATCAATGGCGTTATCTACCACTTCAAACACCATATGATGCAAACCTGTGCCATCGTCGGTATCGCCAATGTACATACCAGGGCGTACACGGACGGCTTCTAAACCACGAAGTACGCGGATACTGTCAGAACCATAAGCTTTATTTTCTTGATGACTTGATTGGTTAATAGATTGTTGTGTCTGATCGGCTACATTCGCAGATGTATCAGTCATGATGACTCCATAAGTTTTGCATGGCAAAAACGTCAGAACATACTCGATTTTATGGTCAAAATCGTTGATTTTTTTCTTAGTTTTTTGGTGAAAAATAAAGGGTTTATTGTAGCAAATTTTAGGGGAAAAGTCACTGAATATCCCTGCTTATGAGAGGTAAAATAGTGATTTAGCTGAGCTAGAAAAGAGAGAGTTTAAGTTACATCAGTTTGAAAAAATACTTAATCATCTAACGTTAGTCACCTAAAAATATTATTGGTTTTTATCGTTCATTTTGAATAGCTGGTTTTTCAAGCGGTAATTGTCTAACGCTTCCCTGTTCCACGTGAAACAGTTTTATATTATCGTGCCAAATCTTCTGAATATTCTCGACGATATCTTGGGTGAGACTGGTGATAAACAGCTGCGAATTCACTTGTTTTAAGCCAGTTAATAACAGCATAAGCGCGTCATTGTCCAATTCTGCTGTGATATCGTCTACCAATACCAAAGGTACTTTATCGACCTGATTGAGTAACGGCAACTGCGATAAGCGAAGCGCCATGACCAATAATTTTTTTTCACCCCGTGACAGCATATCGGTGGCAAGCAATGTTTGCTTGTGTTTATGCCCTGCTGCATCAGTATGCACTAAATCTAGCACGACATTGATATCAGCCCGATGACATCCCATACGTGTATAGCCAAGCTCAATGTCAGACGCTAAACGATTGGCTAAGGTAATGGCTAAGCCAGCTTGAGTATCAAACCCCGGTGTATAACGCAATCGTAATTTTTCAGCATAATGGGGTAAAAATTTTTGCACTTGCGCCAAAAAATGGGGCTGCCATTGTTCAATGATGTGGGCTCTTGCTTGGTGAATTTTTTCCGCATGTTGACTGAGCTGGTAATCCCAAGCTGACAGTTCGTGCTGTTGCAGGCTGGTTAATGAGACGTTGCCAACATTTTGCTTTAATAAGCTATTGCGTTGTTTTAGTAGACGCTGATAAGCGAGCCAATTGGGATGAAACGATTGTTCCACGTGAAACCCTAGCCAATCTAACATTTCACGCCTTGCTTGACTACCATCCTCTAGCTGTGCAAGGCTCACAGGCTCGAGCAATAGGGTCGGTAGCAGCTGTGCAAGTGGGCTTTGGGTCACAAGCGATTGACCATTAAGTCGCAATTGCGTGGTAGCATCTTGGGATTTGGCAATAGCAACCGTTTGCCCATGATTGAGCCTAGCAAAAACTGTCGTATCGCTAAAACCATGCTCAATATAATGCCTCGGTTGATGATGGCGAAAACTTTTGCCGCGCGATAATAAATAGATGCTTTCTAATAGCGACGTTTTTCCGCTGCCATTTTGACCCAAGAACACATTACAACTGCTAGGTTGTAATTCAATCGTGTGAAGATTGCGAAAATGATGAATAGCTAATTGAATAATTTGCATGATTTATCTAATTAACTACTCATCACTGGATTGAAAAAAATATGCCCGCTAACTAAATACGCATTGGCATAACCACAAATTCGTGTTTGCTGTCATTGACTTGTTGTACCAATACCGAAGCATTGGCTTGGCTCATATTAAAGTCAATTTCGCCTTGCAGTACATTCAGCACATCTAGCAAATAAGCCACATTGAATGATATCTCTAAGGGCTCACCTTGATACTTAACCTCAAGCTGCTCACTGGCTTCATCTTGCTCAGCGTTGCTAGCACGTACCATCAAATTGTTATCGCCTGAAAAATCAAAAATCACGCCACGCGATTTCTCGTTACTCAAAATAGCCACGCGGCGAAGCACGTTCGCCAGCTGCTCTTGGCTGATACGGGCAATTTTGTTGGTTAATGATGGCATAACGCGGCGATAATCGGGGAACTTACCATCAATCAAACGCGCGGTAAAAGCCACCATGATGGCATTTTTTAGCTGACCTGTGCTATCGACTTCCCCAAAAGGGAGTAACACTTGTAAAAATTCACGACCGACATTGAGGGTGATTTTATTATCTTGATTCGGTAGCATGCGTTTAAGCTCTGCTAACAAACGTTGTAATTCAAGTACGGCTTTTCTTGGTAAAATTGCAGCCAGTGCCACGCTATCATCACACGCTATCACTGTACGAGCCAATGCCAAGCGATGACCATCGGTTGATACCGTCGCCAATTGACGCTCTTTGACTTCAAACAGCATACCGGTGAGATAATACCGCACGTCTTGCACGGCCATCGCAAAATGCGTTTTATCGAGCAAATCGACTAGGTCTTCACGGCCCAATTGGATAGGCGTGACTTGCTCTGGCTCACCCAATAGGGGAAAGTCTTGGGCAGGTAAAGTGCTGAGTTTAAAACGACTACTACCGCACACAATTAAACACTGATTGTCGTTACCTACACTGATAGATACGGGTAAACCGTCGGGTAATAATTTTACGATATCTTTGAATTTGTTGGCAGGAACGGTGATCTCACCTGGTTGTTTGCACGCCGATGCTGGCAAATTGAGGGTGGCTTGTAATTCAAGCTCCAAATCTGACGCTACCATGACCAATTGAGAGTCGGTTAACGCCAATTTCATATTCCCCAGAATTACCATGTTATGGCGTTTGTCAGCGGCTTTTGAAATTAAATTAATCGCTTGTAGTAACAAATCGCGAGAGATTACTAATTGCATGGCACCGCCTCAAATCAAAATGAATGGTTGTAACAAATGGAAAAATTAAGACTTATTATACGGGGTAATTGACTAAAAATCTTTTTAATCGAGTTAACAAAATACTAAGTCTGTAACATTAATTTTAATGAGCGATAATCCTTGTCAAACATCAAATCGCTGACACAAAGTTCTTGTACTTTCTCACAGGCGTGCATGACCGTAGTATGGTCGCGACCACCAAATGACTGCCCAATTTCTGTAAAGCTGTTATTGGTTAGTTCACGAGCTAAACTCATAGCCACCTGACGCGGACGAGCGATATGACGTAAACGCTTTTTACCCATCAGGTCTTTGACCGATATATCATAAAACTCAGCAACGACTTTACGAATATTATCCATACTGACCGCTTGTACACGAATAGCAATCAAATCTTTTAACGCCATTTGTACCAGTTCTAAATGGATAGGCTGATTGAGCAGACGGGAAATGGCTAAAACTTTGTTCAGCGCACCTTCTAACTCTCGCACATTGGCGATGATATGCTGAGCAATAAAAATAGCGCACTCTTTTGGCAAATTCACCTCTTGCGCTTTGGATTTTTTTTGCAAAATTTGAATACGGGTTTCTAGCTCTGGCGGCTCTAGCGCTACTGCTACCCCCCAAGCCAAACGTGACTTTAAACGTTCGTCAAAATCAGTCAGTGCGCTCGGGTGTTTATCAGATGCCAAAATCACTTGTTTATTTTTGCTCATAAAATCATTGAGCAATAGCAAAAACTGCTCGCTACTTTTTTGCTTGCCCGCAATCACATGAATATCATCAATAATCAATAAATCGGCTTTTTTTATTTTATCTTTAAACTCATCGATTTTTTGTTTTCTTAATGAATTCACCAGCTGGTTAACAAATTTATCGGACGTGAAGTAATAAAAACTTTTGCCTTGCTTTAAAATCTCGTGGGCAATTGCTTGCATCAAATGGGTTTTTCCCAAACCTGTCGCGCCATAAATAAACAGCGGATTATTTTTTGATTGACCCAAATTGTTGGCAGTCTCTCGGCAAATACTATAAGCGATTTGATTGGATTTTGCGGTTACAAATTGGTCAAACGTAAAATGCGGATCGATATACTGAAAAGAGCGTTGCTGCTCATTTTTTACCAGCGTCACTTTTTGCTCACCAAGGTCTTGTGTACCGACAGCATCAGTGATTGCGTTACCCTTATCAATTTGAATCTGCACATGAATTGGTAGGGTTGGCTCAAGCTGGTGTAAAATCGTTTGAATTTGACTTAAATGATTTTTTTCAACATAGCTGGCAAAGTATTGATTAGGTACATTGACGACCATCGTGTTGTCATGCATTGAGGCGGATAATGGGCGAATCCACATGGTAAAAATATTATCAGGTACTTGATATTTTAATTCGTCAACGCACTTAAGCCATAATGCATCCGCCATAACTTCACTTTCCTAATTCAAGCATCTTCAAAATTGGTGTAATGTATCATAAAACCGCTATTTTACAAATAAAATTATTGTGGATAATAATGTGGATATAATTGTTGATAAGTTAAAAATGGAAGTTAATAACAAACTATCAACTATTTATATACAGGTTTATCAACATTATAAATAATTGTTTTTTATTATCATTTTACTATATATCCACTGAAATAGATGTGCTTAATAATAATAAATAATACTTATTTAATATATAATAATAAAAAAATTTTTTGTGGATAACTTTTTACTAAGTTGTATTTGTTATACAAAAATTTTATTTTAGATAAGCAAAATAATTGGTTGTACCAGTAATTTTAAGAAAGAAATTAATCGGTAAGCTTAGTTATCCTTGACCTATTGGTTAAAATTAAGGATAATACGAGATTAACTGTTTTGAAATTTTGTATTTTAACCGCTATCGGTTAAATGTCACGTAAATTTAGCCAAGGTGAATCGCATGAAACGCACTTTCCAACCAAGCGTAATCAAACGTAAACGTACTCACGGTTTCCGTGCTCGTATGGCTACTAAAAATGGCCGTCAAGTTTTAGCTCGTCGTCGTGCTAAAGGCCGTCATCGTTTAACGGTGTAATGTCTATTTTGTTAACTTGATTTAATGTTGATATTAAAACAGGTTATAGTAAAAAGCGATATACTTCTTATATCGCTTTTTTTATTGTTGTACTAATCGTTATGCTAGAAGTCCGTTCGTAACTAAGGATTAGCATACTCCCCTACTCTATTATTTCAGCCTGTTTTTACCCTATCTATAAAATATTTATAGCTTTGGCTTTTATTTTAATGGTGCTTTGGTATTGATTTGGACTTATCCTCATGACGGCAGACAAACCTTTTAAATTTGATAAATCACAGCGGCTGCTAACGCCTAAAGATTTTAAAGCGATGTCGGGTCGCCATACCAAAACTGGTGAAAATCAGTCACAGCCTGTTGTGATGTTTAAAATTCATCAGCCTAACTTATTGTTCTTTGTCAAAGTGGTTTTAGCCGATACCCAAAGACAAGCTGCAGTAAATCGGTTGGGTCTTGCGATCACTAAAAAGAAAGTCAAACGTGCCCATGAGCGTAATCGTATTAAGCGATTAACGCGAGAGCATTTTCGGTTGCATCAGCACCAGCTAAATGGTCAAGTTGATATTTTGTTAACTATCAAGCAGTTTTCCGATGACATGCCAAATGAAGCAATTGCGCAGCAATTAGCGATGGGCTTTAACTTAATCAACGATAAGATTAGAAAGTTGAAACGGAGTTAATTTTTTGGGCAGTTCGTAATATCTTTACTCAAATGAAGGTGATAAAAAATCTGGTCTTAATCCATGGATAAATTATTAGCAAAATTTTTGCTGGGTATGATTATATTTTATCAGCGTTTGATTAGCCCATGGTTTGCACCTCGTTGCCGGTTTTATCCAACGTGCTCTAGCTATGGTTTAGAGGCGGTAAGATTGCATGGGGGGTACCGGGGTGGGATATTGACAGTCAAGCGTATCGCGCGCTGCCATCCTTGGGGTGGGCATGGGATTGATTTTGTCCCTAAGCCATTATATCGCTACCGCTATCATTATATTAACACACGCCCGTCTTACTTTTTTGTATATGCTTACCACTATCATTAATTGATGTAGATAATTAAATTATAAAAATTTGTCGCCAGTCTCAAATAGCGTAATCGAGTCAACTATTTATAGAATATCTTTTTTAACTTTTTTTTAGTAGAATGTCTTCTATTTTTTAATTGTTTTTACTTTATTAGCAACTAGTGATTTTAAGCAATATCATTAGATAGGATAGCTATATATGCAAAAAATTTTACGGACATTGATTATTATCGCAATGTTGATTACGGGTTATTTGCTGATTCTGGCATGGCGGGATGATTATACCAATGTAAATAAACCCGTGGCGATAACCCCAACAACCACAGCCGTGAGTAGCAATGATGTGCCAGTGGCGGGGGCTTCAGGTACGCCAACGGGTGATATTCCCGCGGCAACGGCAACCACGCCAACTGCTGCTCCCACTACCCAGAAAACGGGCGCACAGCTCATTAGCGTGATGACGGACAAATATGATCTTCGTATTAATCCAGTGGGTGGCGATGTGGTATACGCGGCGCTTCGAGAGCAGACCCAGACATTAAATAGCAACCAACCGTTTGTACTCCTTGAAGAAGATAGTAATCGCGTATATGTGGCTCAGTCAGGGTTAATTGGTGCCAATGGTATTGATAATAGCAATGGCCGTGCGACTTTTACCGCGCCTAGTAACCAATTTGTCATGCAACCTAATCAAGCCGAATTGGTCGTGCCTTTAACTTATCAAAAAGATGGTGTAACTATCATCAAATCCTATAAGTTTACCAAAGGTCAATATCCTATCAACGTTAGCTATAACATCACCAATAACGGCACGCAGCCTTGGCAAGGACAAATGTATGCGCAGTTAAAACGTGATAATAGCGAAGACCCAGGTAAAGGTGACAAAGGCGCAATTAGCCTATCGACTTACCTAGGGGGCGCATGGGGTACACCAGATCAGCCTTATAACAAACTCAAGTTTGGTAATTTCAATGAGGGTTTAAAAGCCAGCAGTGATAAAGGCTGGATTGGCATGGTACAGCACTATTTTGTCACCGCTTGGATGCCAAAGGATTACACAGCAAATTTTTATAGCCGTGAAGTTGGCAAAGATCACATCATCGGGTTTACCAGTAACCCTGTGTCAGTTGCTCCCAACAAGCAAGTGACGTTAACGTCTGCCTTGTATGCCGGTCCAAAAATTCAAACCAACTTAAAACCTTTGGCAGAGGGGTTAGATAAAACTGTTGATTACGGTATTTTATGGCCGATTTCAAAAGTGCTATTTTGGATTTTGGATAATGTACATAAAGTGTTGGGTAACTGGGGTTGGTCAATTATTGTACTTACTTTATTGGTCAAAATCGCGTTAATGCCAATCGCCAATAAAAGCTATCACTCGATGGCAAAAATGCGCGCAGTTGCCCCAAGGTTGCAAGCCTTAAAAGAAGAATATGGTGATGACCGTATGCGTATGTCACAAGAGATGATGCGCATCTACAAAGAAGAAAAAGTCAACCCAATGGCAGGTTGTTTACCAGTATTGCTGCAAATGCCGATTTTCTTGGCGTTGTATTGGGTACTGGTTGAATCAGTACAATTACGCCATGCCCCTTGGATTGGTTGGATTCGTGACTTATCATCCATGGATCCATTGTTTATCTTGCCACTGATTATGGGCGCTGCGATGTTTTTTCAGCAGATGCTAAACCCACAGCCGCAAGATCCTATGCAAGCCCGTGTGATGAAATTTATGCCGATTATTTTCACCGTGTTTATGCTATTCTTCCCAGCGGGTCTAGTGCTGTATTGGACGGTCAACAACTTGTTTAGTATGGCGCAGCAATACTTTATCAATAAAAAAGTTGAGCGTGAGCAAGCAGCAAAAGAGGCAGCACGTAACGTGGTGTAAATCCATCAATCAGTAAGTTATCCACCCTTTAAACCGTTGTTTAAAGGGTTTTTTATTGGCAAAAAATAATCATGTTGTAATCAGTGAGTGGATGTTAAAATATCAGTATTAAGTCAATGCTGACTACCCGAAATGTTAGATTGTAAAAAATTATGTTAAATAACTCTCAGACAGCGCTTACTTCAACCATTGCCGCCATTGCAACTCCAATGGGTCGTGGTGGAGTTGGTGTGATACGCTTATCAGGTTCAAACAGTTACCAAATTGCCTTGGCATTGACAGGTCGTCAAGCTTTCAAACCGCGATTTGCCCATTTTTGCCGATTTTATGATAGTGATAATACGGTGATTGATGAGGGATTGGTGTTATATTTCCCTGCCCCCCATTCTTTTACAGGTGAAGATGTGATTGAGTTGCAAGGTCACGGTGGTATGATTTTGCAGCAGCAACTTTTGACCCGTGTATTTGAATTGGGTGCAAATCAAGCGGTAGCCGGCGAGTTTTCGGCGCGGGCTTTTGATAATGATAAGCTTGATTTGGTACAAGCAGAAGCGATTGCTGATGCCATTGATGCCACCAGTGTGGCTGCCGCAAAAAGTGCCATGCGCTCGTTGACTGGTGAGTTTTCACAAAAAATTAATGCGCTGCTTGAGCAGTTAATTCAGCTACGGCTGTATGTTGAAGCCGCTATTGATTTCCCCGATGAAGAAGGGGTTGATTTTTTGGCAGATGAGCATATCGCCAAGCAATTACGCCAAGTTTGTGAGCAATTAAACAATGTGTTAGCCACTGCCAAACAAGGGCAGCTGCTGCGAGATGGTGTCTCAGTTGTGATTGCAGGGCGACCCAATGCGGGAAAATCTAGCTTGCTCAATCGCTTAGCAGGGCAAGAGCGTGCCATTGTGACCGATATTGCCGGGACAACCCGTGATATCCTACAAGAAACCATTGTGTTAAATGGTCTAACGCTGAATTTGACCGATACCGCTGGGCTACGTCACACCGATGATATTGTGGAACAGGCGGGCATTGAGCGAGCACGACAAGCCATCACCCAAGCTGATTTACTGCTTATGGTGTATGATGCGCACCGTGAGCATGAGCCGTTACGATTGGCGACGGAATTATTTGGTAGCTTACCCAATGCCAATTCGATATTAATGATTGCCAACAAAATTGATTTATCCGACAATCATCAAAATTTGCCCAAGCAACTTTCATCACAAGCGCAGATTTATCACCCCGTCTATGTGTCTTGTAAATATGGTACAGGGCTTGAAGAATTGGTCAATCAAATCTGTGATAAAGTCGGTTTTCATCCCCCTGAAAATAGCTTAATTGCACGAACCCGCCATCTTGATGCGCTGCGCCGTACCCAAATGGCGCTACGAGAAGCCGATGAGCAATTGCATTTGTTTCATGCCGGTGAATTGGTGGCGGAAAGCCTACGCCAAGCGCAGATTAGCCTCAACGAAATCACTGGTGAATTTACCGCCGATGATTTATTGGGTAAGATTTTTGGCAGTTTTTGTATTGGCAAATAAATTAAAAGCTTTAAACTTAGCTAGGAAATCGCATGCACTGTCCATTTTGTAATGCTGAAGATACCAAAGTCATTGATTCAAGACTCGCGGCAGAAGGTGCGCAGGTACGTCGTCGTCGTCAGTGTACCGCGTGCCAAGAGCGATTTACTACCTTTGAAATCATTGAGGCAGTAATGCCCCGTATCATCAAATCCAATGGTCGTATCGAGCCGTATGATGGACAAAAACTGCGTCGCTCAGTGCAGCTACCGTTACAAAAACGTCCGATATCGACCGACAACATTGAAGCCATGATTAGCCGCATTGAAAAACAGCTCAGACAGCTCGGTGAGCGTGAGGTGCCAAGTAAAATTTTAGGTGAAATCGTCATGAAAGAGCTGAGCCAAATTGACGATGTTGCCTACGTTCGATTTGCTAGCGTGTATCGTGATTTTCAAGATATTGAAGCCTTCAAACACATGGTGTCAAACCTCACCACTGACGCCAATAAACAAGAAATCAATCAACGTATCGAAGATTTGACTCACCCACACAAGCTCAAACATCTACAATCCTAAGTTTTATTATGACGGCAACTTTATCACCTGCTGAGCGCTATCAGCACCAATACTACATGTCACGCGCCATTGAGTTGGCTAAAAAAGGACGTTTCACCACCCGTCCCAATCCTAATGTCGGCTGTGTCATTGTCAAAGATAATCAAATCATTGGCGAAGGTTTTCACTATCAAGCAGGACAACCCCACGCCGAAGTGTTTGCCCTTCGCCAAGCGTATGAGCGTTATGCTAAGCATTTGCAAGGGGCAATAGCGTATGTCACGCTTGAACCTTGTAGCCATCATGGACGTACCCCGCCCTGTGCTGATGCGCTAATCCAAGCGGGTATTAGCCGTGTGGTGATTGCTGTTGTCGATCCTAATCCTAAAGTCGATGGTGGTGGTATTGCCAAACTGCAGCAGGCAGGTATCGAAGTCATTACCGGTATTTGTGAGCAAGCGGCTTATCAATTAAATGAAGGCTTTTTTAAGGTCATGCGTGGCGGCTTGCCTTTTGTGCGCTTAAAGATAGCGACAAGTCTGGATGGACGCACCGCGATGGCAAATGGTCAGTCAAAATGGATAACCAGCGACCAATCACGCGAGGATGTACAGCGTTTACGAGCGCAAGCAGGGGCGATTATCACGGGTAGCGAAACCATCCTGCAAGACCATCCTGCGCTAAATATCCGTAGTCAGCAATTAGGGGTAAATTTAGACGATATACCACAGCCGCTATTGGTAGTGCTTGACCGTCGTCAACGCATCCAAATGACGGATGCATGGTATCAAAGTCAAATCAACAAGCGCCCCGTTTTGCTTATCCAAGATTCAACTATGAGTTTAACCACACTACTCAACACTTTAAAAGACAATTACCAAATTAACGATGTGCTAGTTGAAGCAGGTGCAACGGTCGCTGCTAGTTTCTTAAAACAAGGTCTGGTAGATGAATTAGTCGTGTATCAAGCGCCATGCTTTTTGGGTAACAGTGCTAAGCCCATGATTAACTTTAATGCACAGCATATCCACCAGCAAATTATCGCTTCGTTAGTTTCACATGAAACAATGGGAACTGATATCAAATTAACCTATCGTTTTGATAAGTAAATCCACATAATGGGTTGGATAAATCTCGCTGAAAATAAATAGTTAAATTATTATATTTTTCGCTTTTTAAAACTTATCCACATTGTTAGCTAAATTTAATGAAAGCGTTAAAAGTAGATTTTCTTTGTGGATAAGTGTTTCACATGAAACAGTCATTAAAGCTATGTTTTACTGCAATACTAGACTATAAGCGGTGTTTCACATGAAACATAGCACAAAACACCCGTAATCTATCACAATTAAGACCAGTGGATAAGTAATAAACAAGGTCATAAGTAGTCTATGATGGTAAGTTATCCACCAAAAGCTACCTCTATCATGTTAATTTTTTGAACGCTTGATGCTCGATTTGAATTGGAGTTGAGCAGCAATTATAATTTAATTATTCTAAATAATATTTTATGTTTGTGATAGTTGTAAAAGTACATTAAAATGCATTGATATCATAAATAAATAGGATAAACAATGTTCACAGGTATTATTGAAGCGACTGGAAAAATCGTTGCCATTACGCCAACACAGGGTGATGTACGCTTAAAAGTTCAATCTGACTATTTGGATTTTGCTGATGTCAAATTGGGTGACTCGATTGCAAGTAACGGGATTTGTCTCACTGTTATAGAACAAGGTAAAGACTGGTACGCCGTTGATGTTTCACGTGAAACACTCAATAAAACAGCGATGCAACAATGGCAAGTTGGCGATGTATTAAACCTTGAAAAAGCCATGTTGCCTACTACACGATTTGGCGGACACATTGTCACCGGTCATGTTGATACCACGGGTACGGTTAAACTTATAAAAAATGATTCGCGCTCGATTTATATAGAGATTGAGATTCCAAGCGAGTTTACCAAATATGTCGCTACCAAGGGTTCTGTAACGATCGATGGTATTAGCCTGACCAGTAATTTGGTGGAAGGTAATGTGATTAGTTTAAATATCATCCCGCATACAGCGCACGTCACCAACATAGCCAGACATTGGAAAGTGGCAACAAAAGTTAACATCGAGGTGGATGTGGTAGCCAGATATTTAGAAAAACTTCTTGTGTCAACACCAGACACCATGTCAAATTCTAATCATGAAGGCATTACCTTAAATTTCCTACAACAAAATGGATTTAGCAAATAACACCGATATATCCCCTGCCAAACTTTTAGCTGAACAAAAATTGTCAAATTTGGGGGTTTAGGGACTAAACAGGGTGTGATTACTGTAACGGCTACAAAGGTCGCCCGTTAAGGGATATTGGTGGCTAAATGATATTGGTAGTTAAAAATAACAAATAGCCAGTTGCTAATCGCAAAGCATAAATTTGTCAGCAATTGACGAAAAATTTTGAGTATGGTGAAAAATTGAACTTCTTTTTTCTCGAAAAAAGTGTAACAATAACTCAATCAAATCAATCTGTCATGATACATATTGAAACGTGAGGTTAAGGTTATAGGGAGTTTAAATGGACATGCTGCTATCAAATAATTTCTTCAACCGTGCTATTATGTTAACATTGTTAGCGACTTTATTAACCGCTTGTGGCGGCGGGGGAAGCGGTAACAGCGATAGCTCATTAACCCCATCATCAACCACTTCCCCAACCCCTATTCCTAACTCTACAACTAATAGCACAGTAGAATTGGCTGCGATAAAGTTGTTGAATGAAAATCGCAGTCAGTGTGGCTTTGGTAGTCTAACAGCCAATCAGAATCTTAACCTTACAGCAATGAATCATGCTAGCTATATGGCATCGGTAACTGAAACAAATAAACAGCCATTTGCAAGTCATGAAGAGCGAGTTGAAACGGGTTTATTAGATACAGGGATTACCAACCCCTATTATTCAGGTATTGATTTAGCCACTAGACTAAATCCCTCTACCTTGGGTAAAAAAGCAGTTAGCACTCATTACGATTATCAAGCGCAAGGTGAGAATATTTCGTTATCAAACTTCTCCACTAAGGATAGTAGTTATACGATAGATGACACTGCCAAAGTCGAAGCCATGTTATATCATTTATTTGCTGCACCTTATCACCTGCGCAGTTTAGTTTATCCGCAATTTACTGAGGTAGGATTAAGCTATCAATTAGTCAAATGGACCGCCAATAATGAAATTAATCATACAAGTCTATTAGAAATCGTATCTGCGTTACCTTTCAGCCAAAAATATATAGAAAATACCAAGCTTTTGAATTTCCCTTGTGATGGGGTTACTACTGACTATGAACTCAGAGATGAAACCCCGAACCCATTTGGTACAACCCGAGATTTAAAAGACCATCCGACTGGACAACCTGTATATGTGTTAGCACCTTTTGATAAAACTATCGCTGAGGCGACAGCCGCAATAACGCAAAATGGTACGTCGATAGGCATGATACATACGCTCACAAGCCTCTCTGACCCCAATAAACTATTAAGTAAAAATGAAGTCATCTTCATCCCAGATTTACCGCTTAAACCCAATACTGGCTACCAAGTCAGTTACCAACTGGTTTATAATGATGGGCAAAAAACCACCAACCAATTTACTTTTAAAACTCGACCCTCATAACGTTTTACTTCAAACAAAAAAAGACCAAGTTAACCTGGTCTTTTTTATTGTCTCAGACCATGTAATGATTGATGGCTTCGATGAGTTTTTGCTTGTTGATGGGTTTGGTCAAAAAACTGTCCATCCCCGCTTCTAAACAGATATTCTTATCATCATCAGAATCATTGGCGGTTAAGGCAACAATCGGCACACTATCTTTATTGAGGCGAATAATACGCGTCGCTTCAATACCATCTAGAATTGGCATGCGACAGTCCATCAACACAAGGCCGATTTGCTGACGATTTTCACTGAGTAACTTAACTGCTTGCTCGCCATCGGATGCTACAAGATAGCGATAACCCAAGGCTTCCAAATGCTTTTTGGCAATTTTTTGATTAACCGGGTTGTCTTCTGCTATCAATATCAATTTTTGGCTAGAAGAATGCGCATCGTTTGGGCTCTCAAGATTGGTGTGGCCCTCATCAACCACTTGAATTGGTCCATCCAATAACAGATTAGGGTTATTAACGGGGGGCGTTACGGATGCTACGTTAACGCTAGAATTAGAGGGATTGGGGTACTGCTGCAAAAATTGCTTAAAGGCCAGTTGTACGGGCAGATGGGTATTGGTTTTTTCTTTTTTGATTTTTAACGCATATAGATGATTCACCTCAGCAATCAACAGGCTTAAAGACGCAGGTTTTTGCAAATACCCATCAAATTGTAATTGCAGCTCGGGTGGCAGAGTTTTAGGTGATTCAATACTTAAAATAATTTTAATCGCATCATTATAAAAATGAATATTATCTAATAAGTGGTTATTGGCTTTGAGTGCTGCATCATCAATCACAAAGACAGGAACCAAGCCTTGCAAATTAAGGTTATTAATCGTATTGATAACGGTTTCATCAATAGTTGTGAAGATATGGTGCGATAATTCCACATAACTTAAAACTTTATTCGCTCGCTCAAAGATAGAAAATGGCGAGATAAGAATGAGTGTTACCCTTAAATTCCTGGTTTTATGTTGGTAAACAGGTTGCAGACTAAACTTTGGAATCGGTAAAAATAGTTGGAATTCGCTGCCTTGACCAAATTGACTTTCTAAATGAATAAAGCCACCCAATAAATGTGAAAAACTATTGGAAATAGCTAAACCAAGTCCTGTACCGCCAAACTGCCGACTAATGGAATCATTGGCTTGTTCAAAGTAGGAAAATAATTTTTGTTGGTCTTTTTCGCTAATACCTAAACCGGTATCTTTTACCGTTATTTTTAACCAATCTTTGCTGACAGTCATATTTTGGCTGGTTTTAGCCGCGATTAATGGGTGACGGCTATCGGTTTTATCAACCGTGATAGCCACGTAGCCCTCTTTGGTAAATTTTACCGCATTGGTCAATAAGTTTAAAATAATTTGCCGTAATTTGCCTTCATCACAATCAATAAAACGTGGGGTAAATGGGTCCACAAAAATATACAGACTAATTTTTTGACGTCGGGCGTTACCAACCATCAGTCCAGTGGTTTGGCGTAGTAACTGCAAGAGATCAATAGACGTGACATTGGTTTGTAGCCTGCCTGCGTCTAATTTGGCCACATCAAGCATATCATTGAGCAGTTGAATCATAGTATAGCTAGATTGTTGTAGCGTGGCGATGGTTTCTTGTTGCTCGCTATTAAACTGTGCTTTATCTTCAGCAAGTAGATCTATCATGCCGACTAGACCACTAAGTGGAGTACGCAATTCATGCCCCACTACCGCCCACATTTTATTAAAATTGGTTAGTTTATCAGTAGTAAATTTATCCTCGACCCACGCTTTTTGCAGCTTATCGTGATAATCGGTGGTATCTTGTAAGCCACAGCTATAACCTTGTAGTTGACCGAAACGGTTATAATACGGGGTAATGCGTAAATCAAAATACAGATTTCGCTGTAGATTGGTCACGGGTAAGGTCGCATAAGTCTGAATATTCTCGAGCGAATTTAGTAACTGCTGCGTGGTTTTATTGGCACCGGTGATAAAGTCACTGAGAATATACATCGACCCCGGTTGAAACGGGGTATAAAACACTTGTGAAAATTTATGATTAAAGTACACAATCCGACCATTTCTGCTCATGATAAATAGCAAAATTGGTGAAGTATCAATCAAAATATTTTGTCGATAGGTTAACTCGCGAACCTTATCATAATATTGCCCCATCTTATAAGCATGACGATTAAACAGCTGAGATAAATAGCGTAATTCAGGGTGGTCACGAAACTCATGAAGCTTGGCAGGCTGATAACCTTGACTAATTTGCAATTGCAAATTTTGGGCATTATCGAGAAATTTATCCCAAACATCATAAACTTTTCGCAGCTGAATCATCATATATAAAAATAGGCAAAGCCCTAGTAGCAGCGGCAGCAAATAGATAGGGTTAGCAAAATTACGCCAAAGCGGGAAGTATTGTACTTTAACATATAAGCGGTAACCCGCTGCCAGATTCTGCCAAACTTCAAAGCCACGATCATCATAAAATATTTTATTGCTTTGTTTGTTAGATAGCGTCCAATTGGGTAAGGGGACAGAAAAATCGTCATGGTTGTTTTTGACAACGGTAGTAGCACCCGTCGGCTCAACGATAATCAACTGATAATTTTTAATCACCGCATGGTGATCTAAAGTGACTTGGCTCCAATCGTACTCATGATGGCTAATTTTATGATTGAGTTTATCAACCAGCTCAACGAGGCAACTTTCACCGAGCTGCTGTTGCTGCTGCAACGCATAAAAACCTAGCAACCCATAACCTGCCACTATCAGTATCAGTTCGATAGCCACTAAGGTTACGATGAGTCGCCGAGCTGCCGGGCGATTGTAGAGAGAAAACTGGTTTGACACAGCGTGATATACCCAATAAAGAAAACGGTCAATGAAGGTAAAAGAAAAAAACCCATCATCACAATGCTAGATTTAAGTATTGTGCCAATTCATATTATAATAGCAGAAATTTATTGTATTTAAGACGAAATTTATCATGTCTCAAACCCCGCTTAGGGTCGTATTTGCTGGTACGCCCGAATTTGCTAAAGTCGCCTTACAAGCGCTCATCAGTCACCAAAAAGCCCTTAATATTGACGTTGTGGCAGTCTATACACAACCTGACCGCAAATCTGGTCGTGGGCAAAAAATTAGTGCATCGCCCGTCAAAGCACTTGCCTTGGCAAATAACATTGCGGTAGAACAACCTGAAAGCTTTAGCTTAAAATCAGCCAATGGGAGTGTTTCACGTGAAACACTCAAAAACTATCGACCCGATATCATGGTGGTGGCGGCCTATGGGTTGATTTTACCGCTTGGCGTGCTACATACCCCAAAATTTGGCTGTATCAATATTCATGGCTCATTATTGCCACGCTGGCGCGGTGCAGCGCCCATTCAGCGTGCGATTTTAGCAGGTGACGACACTACAGGTATTACCATTATGCAAATGGCGCAGGGACTAGATACGGGCGATATGCTGTATAAAATAGAATGCCCCATCACTGACACAGATACCACCCAACTATTGCATGATAAATTAGCCAAATTAGGCGGTGAAGCCATTGTGACGGTGCTGTCTGATTTAGAAAACTATCAACAAAAAGCCGAAAAACAAGACGACGCTTTAGCTAATTATGCCGAGAAAATCACCACGGCAGAGGGTGAAATTAACTGGCAAAATGATGCCATCAGTATTCAGCGTCAAATCCGTGCGTTAAATGCCTTTACCTATCTTGATGAACATAAAGACCCCAATCAGCGTATCAAAATAATAGAAGCAGCACCCATTAAACTTGACCAACAAACCCATGAACCTGCAGGTAAAATCGTCAGTGTGGGTCGTAATGCAATTTTGGTCGCCTGTGGCAAAAACGCGACCAACCACCAACATCAGAGTGTGCAACATCTGATTAATATCACCCAAATGCAGTGGCCAGGGGGTAAGCCGTTAACCGCTGAGCAAATTGCCAATGGAGATAAACTCAACGATGGTGATATTTTTCACTCATAACCAATTAGGCACATCATGACCCAATTACATTCTCAGCTTAACACTCGCGCCAAAGTTGTCGCCACCCTTGAGCGTATCCAACAAGGTGAGTCATTGGCTAGCTTGCTTGACCCACTACTCAACCAAGTGAGCGAAAAAGACAAAGGCTTTGCCCATGAATTATTGCTTGGCACGCTGCGTCAATGGTGGGCACTCGCTCGTATTGGTGAAAGCTTGATTGAGCATGAAGTCACTGACAAAGGCGTATGGGCAGCCCTCAATATCGGACTGTACCAACTGCTGTATATGGACACGCCAGATTACGCGGCAATTGGTGAAACGGTCGAAGCAGTCAAACAACTCGATAAAGGTTACGGTGCTGGACTTATCAATGCCATACTGCGAAAGGTGCAAAAAAACCCTGCCAAATTTGCCAAAAAAATTGAGAAAAACCACAGTCTACCAAATTGGCTTGCCAAACAGCTCAAACAGGATTGGGGTGAATACTATGCCGAGCTTGGGCAAGCGCTTCGCCAACCTGCGCCCATATTCTTACGCGTCAATCGCAAATTTTGTAGTGTAGAGGATTATGCCGATATATTAACCCAACAAGGCATCGGTTTTGCCCTAGTGTTCATTGGCATTGAGAAAGTGCAAACCATTCAACTCACTGACGCTATAAGAATCACTGATTTGCCTAAATTTGCCGAAGGATGGGTCAGTGTGCAAGACAAACACGCCCAGTTATCAGCACATATTTTGGCAAGCCTCGCCTTGGATAAATCTTTGAGGTTACTAGATGCTTGCACTGCGCCGGGAGGTAAACTGGCGCATTTATTGGAGCTTGATCAGTCAAAAACGTTTCACGTGAAACATCAAAATATCGCGCATGTAATCGCTTTGGACAATGATGAAAAACGTTTACAACGGGTGAGCCAAAATTTTGAGCGTTTGCAGTTAAACCAAGAAAATGTACAATTGGTGTGTGAGGATGCTGCAACGTTTCAAGCACATACCCAATTTGATGTGATAGTGCTTGATGCACCTTGCACTGCAACGGGGGTGATTCGCCGCCATCCTGATATTGCATTGCTACGTACTGAAGAAGATGTGGGGCAGACTGCCGCGTTACAAGCGAATATTTTAGCCAACTGTTGGCATAATTTAGCTACTAACGGCTATCTACTCTATATCACTTGCTCGATGTTAAAAGCAGAGAATGAAGACCAATTACAAGCGTTTTTAGCCACACACAAAGCGGCGCAAATCGTGGATTTTAGCCTTAATTTATCCAACCAAATCAAACGGGACATCGGTTATCAATGCTTGCCGCTTCATCAAAACGATGGCGATGGTTTTTATTATGCCTTACTGCAAAAACGTGGCTAAAAAATTGGCATTCATCGCAATGCTAGGTTTATGCTAAACTGCATGAAATTGATTAAATGGATGGAAAGATGAACTATATCAGCACCCGTGGCAAAACAGCCCCTATGCAATTTAGTGATGTGTTACTGATGGGACTTGCCCCAGACGGCGGCTTAATGCTACCTGAAGAATACCCACAGATTGATGAAGCAACCCTCACCCAATGGCGCACTTTAAGCTACACTGAGCTTGCCTTTGAAATCATGCAATTATTTGCCACCGATATCCCAAAAGACGATTTAAAAACACTGATTGATAAAACTTACACCGTGCAGGCATTTGGCAATCCTGATATCACCCCTGTTCGTACACTCAAAGATGGCATCAAAATCATCGAGTTATCAAATGGTCCCACACTGGCATTTAAAGACATCGCCATGCAGTTTTTGGGCAATGCTTTTGAATATGTGTTAAAGAAAAAAAATGAGCGTCTGACCATCATCGGCGCCACATCAGGTGATACAGGCTCAGCTGCTGAATATGCGCTGCGCGGCAAAGACAATATCGAAGTGTTCATGATGTCACCCCATGGCAAAATGAGTGAGTTCCAGCGCGCACAAATGTATAGCCTCGATGACAAAAATATCCATAACATCGCCATCAAAGGTATGTTCGATGACTGCCAAGACATCGTAAAAGCCCTGCAGCAAGATGCTGAGTTTAAAGCCAAATACAGCCTTGGGACTGTCAACTCCATTAACTGGGGTCGTATCCTCGCGCAAATCGTCTACTATTTTAAAGGTTATTTTGCCAGCACTACCGACAATAGCGAAAAGGTGAGTTTCTGCGTGCCATCGGGTAACTTTGGTAATATCTGCGCGGGACATATTGCCCGTGAAATGGGATTACCCATCGACCGTTTAATCGTCGCCACCAACGAAAACGACGTTCTGCACGACTTTTTTACTACTGGTAAATATAGCCCCCGTACCGCTGACAAGACTTATGTGACATCAAGTCCATCGATGGATATTTCAAAAGCGTCAAATTTTGAGCGTTTTGTGTACCTGCTCGCTGAGAAAAATGGCGAAAAAATCCATACGCTTTGGCAGGATGTCAACGCAGGTAAAGGCTTTGATATGTCGGATTTGATGGCAAACATCAATGGCAAATATGGCTTTGCATCGGGTAAATCAACCCATGCCGACCGTATCGCCACAATCAAACAAGTGTATGCCGAAGACAATCAGCTCATTGACCCGCACACCGCTGATGGGATAAAAGTGGCTCGTGAAGTACGCAAAAAGGGTGAGGTCATTGTCTGCGCCGAAACCGCCTTGCCAGCCAAATTTGCCGAGACCATCACCGAAGCTGTCGGTCAACTTGACATTCCCCGCCCCAAGCATACCGATAATATCGAAAGCTTGGCGCAGTATGTGACTGTGCTTGATAATGATGCAAATTTGGTGCGTGCGCAAATTGAACAGTTTGTGGTAGCCAAATAATGGCTATCTAATAAATTGGCTAATAAGTTGGGTTAAACAAAAGCCTTTTAATTTGCTAGTTAAAAGGCTTTTTTGCATTAGTGTTCTCTTTTGCCTTATTGTTTATGGACAAATTTGCGCAGTATCGCTTTGACTTCATCCGTCTGCAGACGGTTACTAAAGTGAACATTTTCTTGTTGGATACGCGCTAGGATTTCTGTGGCATTACGCATCAAGTCTTTGGTTTGTCGTACCGATGACACCGATTTTTTGGCAAGTATTTCTGCTTTTTGGCGCGCCGTGCTTAGTACCTCATCACTATTAGCAAAAGCTTGGTTGGCTAAGCCCAATTCAACCGCCTGTTTACCTGTAATTTTTTCACCCATTACAAACACCTCAAAGGCACGCTGATAACCAATTTTTTGCGTCAGTAAAAGGGTCGAACCTGCTTCTGGCACCAACGATAAATCCACAAATGGGGCCAATAATTTAGCGTTTTCTACGATATACACCAAATCACAATGAAGTAGCAGCGTCAAGCCAATGCCAACGCCTGAGCCTGTCACCGCTGCCACGATGGGTTTGGGATAATCGCCCAAAAACTGCACAAAATCTAACGCATTAAGCTCAGCATCGTCGTTTTCAGCTTTGTTTAAAAAATCGACAAGATCATTACCTGCGGTAAAAAAATCCCCCGTTGACGTAAATAAAATCACTCGAATATTATCGTCACTTTTTGCCTGTTCCATCGCGGTTTGTACGGCTTGGTACATGGCATTGGTTAGGGCATTTTTTTTATCAGCACGATTAAATTGGATTTCTAAAACGCCATTTTGCGTTTGAAAATTGACAAGTTGTTCCATGAAAGCGTTTACCTTAGTATCTCATTAGTGTCTAATAGGGGTCTAGTAGGTATCTGGTGCTAAAAACCAAGTCAACAATATAGCATTATTCTAAGCGGAGATTCCAAACTTAGTAAGACAATGAGGGCAAAAAAATTAAACTGAAAAAAATTAAAGCCAAAATGCCAAGTGTTAGATACCATGCGTTCAGAAAATTTTAGCCAATAAAAAAGGCATTTAAATTAAATGCCTTTTTTAAATAGATATTCTAAATTGATTGCATAGTTAACTAATACAGTATTAACCAATACGGCGTTTACCAGTGGCTAACTCATAGACGAATAGCACAATAATAGCACCAATGACTGAGAAAATTAGACCAGTAAAGCCACCATTGGCATTCATACCTAGCATACCTGCTAAGAAACCGCCTACTAACGCACCAATGATACCCAATACAATAGTAAGAATCCAGCCCATTGCGTCCGCACCTGGCTTGATAGCACGGGCGATAACACCAACGATAAGACCCATGATAATCATATAAATAAAGCTCATTTTAACACTCCTAATTTTTTAACCTGTGTAATTTTTAACTTATTTTTTTACCTAATCGATTGGCAGGCGTTACAGCGCTAAATTGTTATATTTATGGTTTTAACTAATAACTGCCTCTCTGATGACTGGTATTTTATAGACAAGCTACCAGCAGTTAAAATGTTGGTTTGTTAATTATGTAAGTTCTCTTTGAAGTATTAAGAGGATTTTTTATTTAATGTAATGCTATGTCAGTAGAGACGATTAATTGTAAGTTCCGTTATCTGGATTCGATTTCTTGATAAAGCGCAGCATACTGCTGGGTGAGTTTATGTTTAGCGTCCAAATAAATCAGCGGCAAACTTTGATGGTGGGATTGTTTCATGATAATTGAAGGGCTAAGTTTGGTCTCATACATAGGATAGCCTTCATTGACCAACGTTTGTACCACTTCTTTGGGTAGATTGGCGCGTGGGTCAAACTGATTGACGATAATACCTTCAATTAACAAGTCACTATTATGGTCTTGGCGCGTCTCTAAGATATTTTGCACCAAGGTTTGCAGCGCGCGTTTGGAGAAAATATCACAATCAAACGGGACAATGACACGATCAGCTGCGATCAATGCCGACAAAGTAAAAAAGTTAAACGCCGGTGGTGTATCAATGTACACCCGATCAAACTGCTGACTTAAAAGGTTTAAGCCGTCTTTTAATTTATAAATTTTATGTTTGCTTTCAAGGGGCTGCAAAATATCGGCAAGCATGGGGCTGGCTGGAATCAGTGATAAATTATCAAATCGGGTGGTGTGAATGCAATGCTCCAACCCTTGATTGCGACTACCCGCCATACCGCCAAACGGAAATGCAAACATCATCGGCATGGGGCTAGACGTCGCTTGCAGGGTTTGCGAAAAGAAATTTTCAATATTGGGTTCTGTGATATGCGCGGGATGAATGTCTGTGGCATCATCGCCGATGATATATTGGGTTGCGTTGCACTGGGGATCAAGGTCGATGAGTAAGGTACGCAAACCTTGATGGGCACTCATCGCGGCAAGGTTGACAGCAATGCTGGATTTACCAACACCGCCTTTTTGATTAAAAATGACTCGGGTAAGCATTGTGTAACCTAATATTTGTACAAGTAATCATGAGTATGCTAAAAAATCACGATTTTTGCTAGCAAATTTACAAGGTTAAAACAGTTAGCCTTGCTGCAGTGCCTTCACCAGTCGACCATGAATGCCTTCAAAGCCGCCATTTGACATTACAATCACCGCATCGTCATCGCCAATGTGCGCTGCAATATGCTTAATAATCGCATCGGTCGATGTCATCACTTGTTGGTTGGCAGCATTGCCAATCGCATCGGCAACTGACCAATCTAGATTGGCAGGTTGATACCAAATGACTTGGTCGGCGATACTCGCTGATGGCGCAAGCAAACCTTGGTGGGTACCGAGTTTCATGGTATTTGAACGCGGTTCAATCACTGCCCAAATTTTACGCTTTGGGTTATCCGCAAAACGTTTTTTGGCACCATCGAGCGTGGTTTCAATGGCGGTTGGGTGGTGGGCAAAGTCGTCATAAACTTCTATATGTTTGCCGTGGTTATCGATTGTGCCGACCAGCTCCATACGGCGTTTGATGCCAGCAAAATTGGATAAGGCTTCACAGGCTTGTGCAACCGATACGCCAATATTGTAGGCTGCCGCAATTGCCACTAAGCCATTATTGACGCTATGTAGCCCGCTCATCTGCCAATGGACTTGTCCTTTGTGACCATCAAACATGACTTCATATTGGCTTCCGTCTTGTTTCACTAGCTTGGCTTGCCAATCGGCGTGGGGATTAGTGCTAGCAAGCGCTGTCCGCCAAATCGGTGTCCAACAGCCTTTTTTAAGGGTTTCTTCCAAGCTTTCGGTATCTGCTGGCATGATGATTTTGCCATTTGACGGTATCATGCGTACCATGTGATGGAACTGGGTTTGGATGGCGGCAAGGTTAGGGAAGATATCGGCGTGGTCGTATTCAAGGTTGTTTAAAATTGCGGTGGTTGGGCGATAGTGAACAAACTTAGAGCGTTTATCAAAAAAAGCACTGTCATACTCATCCGCTTCGATGACAAAGTAACCTTCATGATCCGCAGTTGTATCACTACCCAAATAACTACTGTGGGCAAACGCTTTTTTTAGGCGTTCATCTGGGGTATCAACCAGTGGCACGCCACCAATCAAAAAGCCGGCATCAATGCCTGCATAGTGTAAAATCCACGCCAGCATGGTGGTAGTGGTGGTTTTGCCATGCGTGCCTGCGACGGCTAATACATGACGGTATTGCAATACCTGCTCTGCCAAAAACTGCGGTCCTGAGGTATAAGGAATACGCTCATTGAGCATATATTCAACCGCTTCGATACCGCGCTTCATGGCATTGCCGACAATCACCAAATCAGGTGCAGGTTGTAAATGACTAGCGGCATACCCTTGTATAATCTCAACACCCGCATTTTCAAGCTGGGTGGACATTGGTGGATAGACATTGGCGTCCGAGCCTGTCACGGTATGTCCAAGGTCACGCGCAAGCAGCGCCAACGAACCCATGAAGGTACCACAAATACCAAGAATATGAATGTGCATAAGTTTGCCTTAGGTCAAATACGCATTAGCGGCTAACCAAAGCCGCTAAACCTTGCTAAAAATTAACAATTTTAAAGGACAAATCAGGCTTTGTCAGCTATTAAATCCAGTTGCAGGTTAACTTGCTCACAAACACCCATGTCTAGTTTTCGGCAACCCACCGTGCCAAAACCGTGCCAAAGAGGTACAGAGAAATAGTTTTACAAATTACTATGACAGTGCTAAGTTACTATAAATTCACCAAAATAGTGTTTTTGCACTATTTTTATGAAGTTAAAGCATTGAGGAGTGGTATGAAAAGCAGTGAGTTATTAAGCATTTTAAAGCAGTGTCATAGCAATGAGCCAGAGTTTATCCAAGCGGTCGAAGAATTCTGGGAAGATATCGCAGCGGTTTATGACCAATCTACTGTTTATCAACACCTTAATCTATTTGACCGCTTAACCAACCCTGACCGTGTTATTCAATTTCGTATCAACTGGGAAGATGACCAAGGCAATGTTCAAGTCAACCGCGGTTGGCGTGTGCAATTTAACAATGCATTAGGTCCTTACAAAGGCGGTATCCGTTTTCATTCCAGTGTGAATCTTTCGGTACTAAAATTTTTAGGGTTTGAACAAGTCTTTAAAAACGCATTGACCGGTCTACCCATGGGTGGGGGTAAAGGCGGTTCAGATTTTGACCCAAAAGATAAATCAGACGCCGAAATCCGTCGATTTTGCTATGCCTTTATGCGCGAATTAGCGCCCTATATTGGTGCAGATATAGATGTACCTGCGGGTGATATCGGTGTCGGTGGCCGCGAAATTAATTATATGTTCGCCATGTATAAGACGCTTAATCGTGAGTTTACCGGGGTATTAACCGGTAAGACGGTGGGACAAGGTGGTAGCTTGATTCGTACCGAGGCAACGGGGTTTGGTCTTGTGTATTTTTTACAAAACATGCTAGAAGCCCATCATGACGGCTTGATGGCTAAGACTGCTCTAATCTCAGGTGCGGGCAATGTATCGTTACATGCGGCACAAAAATGTATTGAGCTTGGCGCGCAGGTACTGACATTATCAGACTCAAAAGGCACCTTACATCTCAAGCATGGCTTTAGCTTAGAGCAAATTGAAGCGCTCAAAACTTATAAAGCGCAAGACAAACGTTTAAAAGACTTCGTCAGCACCAGTGATGACGCAGAATGGATCGACGGTAGCCGCCCATGGCATATCAAAGCCGATATTGCCCTACCTTGCGCCACCCAAAACGAAATCAATGGGCAAGATGCGCAAAATCTGGTCAATCATGGCGTGAAATACGTGGCAGAGGGTGCCAACATGCCCAGTGATGCCGATGCCATCGCCATCTTCCAAAGTAATGGCGTCATCTATGCGCCGGGAAAAGCCTCGAATGCCGGTGGCGTTGCGTTATCAGGTCTTGAGATGTCACAAAACTCGGTACGTCAATACGCAACCTCTGCAGTGCTTGATGAGCAATTAAAAACCATCATGAAAAATATCCATGATGATTGTTTTAACCATGGCAAACAAGCGGATGGGAGGATTGATTATAAAAAAGGCGCCAATCTAGCAGGTTTTAACAAGATTGCTAAAGCCATGGTGAATTACGGCATTTTATAATGTTAGAAGTAATCTTAAAAAACCCCTCATTAACTTTAATCAATAAAAAGCGCCGTCATTGTGATGGCGTTTTTTATTGAAGCCATAGCAATCAGTCAGTACAAGCCTGAAAAAATTTAAAGCTGGTGCTAGGCAGCCAATTCACATTGAGTTTTTTGTTTTGTAATTGCACAAAGCCCACATGTCCCCCATGCTGGCTATACAGTAAGCGCACACAAGGTGACACATCGTCTTGGGTGGCAAGAATGCCCAAAAATGGGTCGTCTTTGGCAGTGATAATCAGCGTGGGTTTAGTGATGTTTTTGAGTACAGGTAGGGCAGAGGCTTGGATGTAATAATTCGCCCCCGTACCAAAACCATGGCGCGGCGCGGTATATAACTCATCAAACTCATCAATCATCTTGATATTTTTTAATGCGTTAACTAATGCTGGCTCGTCCACCTTTTTGAAGGCTTTTTGCAATAAAGGATTGAGCAAATAAGGCGTATACACCCGTTTGGCGACAAAACGATGCATGGCTTTTGCCGAGGTCGTCAAATCGACGGGCGCAGAAATCACCACCGCTGCTTCACAGGCAGCTGCATCGCCTTGCTCACCCATATAACGCGCCAGCATATTGGCGCCGAGCGACACCCCGCTGGCTACAATTCGGCTATAACCGTACTGAGTTTTTAGCAGCTTAAACATATGCACCGCTTCGGCAGTATCACCCGCGTTATAGTCCAATTCTGAGGTATTATCCACCCCACCGCAGCCGCGAAAATGGACGATAACCGCATCATACCCCAATCGGTGCGCTTGGTGGGCAAAGGCAATGGCATAATGGCTATCACTGCTGCCTTCAAGCCCATGAAACATCACCGCCAATGGCTTATTAAGGTTTGGCTGATTATCGGTATTGGCAAAGACAAAGTCATAAGCCACTTGGGTGGTGCCGGTACGGTCAGGGTGAAGGTGACGCTGATAATTGGGTTTTGGCAGTTTGATAAACTTGGGTAAAATGGTTTGAACGTGGGGGTTGGCTAAGAAAAACGGGGTGCGAAAGGGGAGCAAAGCAAGTTGGTGTATGGTCGTCATAAGTTACCTAGAAATTTTTATTTGCTTTATTTTACTGCTTTTGCCCTAGCAATAAAGTGGAAAATGTTAGCTATTTTGATTTTTTTGCATGGGCAAAAATTTTAGACCATCTTTCTCAAGAATATTATCAGCTCGTATAAAACCAAATCTTTCGTAAATTGGCACTGCGTAGAGAGAGGCCCTAACAATAATATTTTTTTGACTATCAAGTTGTAATTTATGATAAGCATATTGCCATAACTGTCTGCCAATCCCTTGCCCATGATAGCATTCGTGAACGAACAGATGATAAAGATGATTTGGTTGCTTTATTACAATAAACCCAATGATTCTATTATTAACTTCAGCAACGAAATGGACGTATTCTGGACTATTTATTCTTGCCAAAAATTGTTTTTCTGTAAAGCTATCTACAAGCCAGTTGGGTAATTGGTTAGTTTTATCTGCTAAATAGTAGTGAGATAATGATAGAACGAGTTGTGATAATATTTGAGTATCTGAAATCTTAGCCTTTCTAATTTTTACATTATCCTTATTCATTTTTAATGGCTCCATAAAACCCGATTTTTTCATTTAAATCTGTGATAGATTGCTTAGCTATTTCCACTGTTAATACTACATCTGTGCCATAATCCACTGCCAAAATCGTGGCATTAAGCTCATTCAACACATGACGGACAAAGGACTCATTGGCAAAATCGGTTTCAATCAGTATCACGCTTAACGGCACAAACGCGTGCAAATTCATGTTATCAACCACTGCTTGCGCGGTGCTGCTATAGGCACGTGTCAGCCCACCTGCACCAAGTTTGATACCGCCAAAGTAACGCACCACAATGACCACACAGTTACCAATGCCCTTGTGTTGTAACACGTTTAAAATCGGCTTGCCTGCCGTACCACTGGGCTCATCATCGTCATCAAAGCCTGCCGAGGTGGTGTTGTGTGGGTCGCCAATGATATAGCCATAGCAGACATGGCGTGCATCGGGATACTGGTTGCATAAATGTTCCACGTGAAACATTAATTGCTCGCGGCTATCAATGGCAAACCCAAAGCCCAAAAATTGGCTTTTTTTAATCTCAAGTGTGGCAGTACATGGGTCGCTAAGCGTGTAATAGGACATGGTTAATCTATGTTACAATAAACAAAACAAGCACTAGGATAACAAAAAAATGCGTTTAGACAAATTTTTAAGCAAAGCCACCGAGCTATCGCGTAAAGACTGCAAAAAAATCTTGCACGCAGGCGAAGTCACTGTCAATGGCGAGGTGGTCAAAGATTCAAGCCTACACATCGATGAAGTGGGTGACGATATCGAATGGGCGGGTGAGCCATTATCGGTCGCGATGGGCAATCGCTACTTACTGTTATATAAGCCAGAAGGCTTTGAATGCACCCTAAAGCCAAAAGAATGGCCGATTGTTACAGACTTGATTGATGTACCACAGCTAGGTAGTTTGCGGATTGCAGGGCGACTCGATGTCGACACCACAGGTGCGCTACTACTCAGTGATGATGGTGGCTTTTTGCACCGCGTCACCAGCCCCAAACATCATGTGGCAAAGGTGTATGAGTTGACACTTGCCGACCCAATGACTGAAGCACAACAGGCATTTGCGATTAAAGAATTGGCAAAAGGCATCATGCTTGAAGACGAGTATGATAAAACCAAACCCGCTGAGTTAAGTTTTTCTGATGCTACCCATGCCAAGCTGGTACTCACGGAAGGCAAATACCACCAAGTCAAACGCATGATGGGCTATTTTGGCAATAAAGTCATTGAGCTACACCGTGCCCGCATCGGTAACATTACCTTAGCAGGATTAGAAAAAGGTGAAAGCCGGTTTTTGACCGCTGAAGAAATTGATCAGTTTTAAGCATTTAACGGCAGCGTCACACCCACAATTTTCCAATGAATAAGCCCTTGGCGCTGCAAGCGGAGCGTTAAGGGGTAGCCACGCAGCTGTCCGCTGACTTCAAAACAGTTAACACCACAATAGTGTGTGGTCGGTCGGGTTTGTGACGTTGCTGTGGGAGCATTGGGATTAGGCGATTGCAGTTGTTGTTTGATTTTTTGGTTAAGCTCAGCTGAATTGCGCGCCAAAATCAAGTCTTTGATATCAATCTTATCCATCGCTACTGCCACCAAGCCTCCTAGCAGTTTGACATTTGTTTTGAGCGGCTCGCTGGTCGCTTGTCCTGTCAGCGCATACTGTACGCCCTCTGGCGTGACGGTATTATCCACGGCTTGATTAACCATTTTATTCACTAGGTCATTAGGGTTTAATTCGATATTGAGCATCTGCAAAATAGGGGATTTTGCCACATGATTGGCTTTTTCTATTAATACAGGGCTTAGCTGTGATTTGACACTTTGCTGCAGTTGCGTAAATTCAATTGCTGCACTGATGGTGTCTGCTTGTTGTGCATCATAGGCTTTTTTTAGTTGGTACACTGCCCAATAAGGGGAGGCAAATACCCATGCGACGACAATCAGTGCCAGGATGATTAGCAAAGATAATACTTTTTTCATAAATGACTATTAGAGTTAGAGTTTGCTAATTAGTTTAAAACAACGGGCTAGGCTATTGCGTATTTTTCTTGCAAAAAAAGGAAAATATTTTTGCGCTGATAGCCGATTATTTGCTTGATTATTTAACAAAAATCGCCACTATATTGCATATTTTTAAATTTTAGTCTTTCAAAGGTTTGGCAGCTGTTAAACGTTGCTACTGGTCGAACCCACTCTTCCGTACTGTCAACACTATGCTGCCAAAGGAGTTACTATGTCAAAACGCGATTTTTATGAAGTATTAGGGGTAGATAAAACCGCTAATGAACAAGAAATCAAAATAGCCTACCGCAAACTTGCGATGAAATATCATCCAGACCGTAATCCTGATGACCCTGCCGCCGAAGAAAAATTCAAAGAAGCCTCGATGGCGTACGAAGTGCTAAGTGATGACGACAAACGCTCAGCGTATGACCGTATGGGGCATGCCGCGTTTGAGAATGGCATGGGCGGTGGCGGCTTTGGCGGTGGAAACTTCCAAGATATTTTTGGCGATATTTTTGGCGGCATGGGCGGCGGTCGTCGTGGTGGCAGCACGGGCGGCTTCCAAGACATTTTTGGCGACATTTTTGGGGGTCGCACAGGGGGTGGACGTAGCAGACGCGGCTCAGATTTACGCTATATGCTCGATTTGACACTTGAAGAAGCGGTGCAAGGGACAAAAAAAGAAATTACCTTTACCGCACCTGCCCCTTGTGAAACTTGTGATGGTAAGGGCGCCAAAGACAGCAGCGATATCGTGACCTGTGCAACTTGTGGTGGTGCGGGTGTGGTACGTATGCAGCAAGGCTTTTTTGCTGTGCAACAAACCTGCCCCAACTGTGGCGGCTCAGGTAAACAAATCAAAAATCCTTGCAATGACTGTCATGGCTCGGGTGTTAAAGAAAAATCACGCACCCTTGAAGTTACCATTCCTGCCGGTATCGACAATGGCGATCGGGTACGTTTAACGGGGGAAGGTGAAGCGATTACCGGCGGTGAAAGCGGTGACTTGTATGTTGAAATCCGTGTGGCACAGCACCCTATTTTTACTCGTGAAGGCGCTGACTTATATATGGATGTGCCAATCAGCTTTGCGGATGCAGCCTTAGGCCGTGAGGTGGAAGTACCAACGCTTGAAGGACGTATCAATTTACGCATTCCCGAAGGCACCCAAAGCCACAAAGTATTCCGTATCAAAGGCAAAGGCGTTACCCCCGTGCGCACGACGATGAAAGGTGACTTGTTGTGCCGTGTGGTGGTGGAGACACCGACCAACCTTAACAACGAACAAAAAAAGCTACTTCGTCAGCTACAATCATCCATGGGTGATCATCAGCAATCACCCCAGAAAAAATCCTTCTTTGATAAACTCAAAGAAGATGTCAAAGACTTGTTTGACTAAATTTTATTGGCCTGATAGAAGTTTCACGTGAAACATTAAGCCCTTGTAATGATTGCAAGGGTTTTTTTGGCATAAAGCAGTGTTGAGTTACGCTAGGATTCAGCGAGACAAGCTGTTATGATTTGAATTTAGAAATTTATGCAAGAAAATCAGGCTAGAAAATCAAATTAGAAAGTTACACTAGGTAATTGGGCTAGATAAAGGATAAGCAAATGGTAAAAATTGGGGTCATAGGCGCAGGTGGGCGCATGGGACGTATGCTGATTCAAGCGGTGGCACAAAACCCACAAACTACCCTTGCAGGCGCGATAGAGCGTCAAGGCTCAAGCTTGTTGGGCGTGGATGCGGGCGAGCTAGTTAATCTTGACAAAACTAATGTCGCTTTGGTCGATGACTTGGCAGGGGTCATTCATGATATTGATGTGCTCATAGATTTTAGCTTGCCTGAGTCGACTGCCAAAAACTTACAACTTTGTGCTGACAAAGGCGTCAATATGGTCATTGGGACAACAGGCCTAAATGATGAACAAAACGCTATCTTAAAACAGGCAAGTGAAAAAATCGCCATCGTGTATGCGGGCAACTACTCAACTGGGGTGAATTTAACCCTTAAACTGCTTGAAATGGCTGCCAAAGCATTTGGTGACAGCGCCGACGTCGAAGTCATCGAAGCCCACCATAAACACAAAATTGATGCGCCATCGGGCACCGCTTATATGATGGCTGAAGCGGTTGCCAAAGGACGCGGTCAAAACCTAAAAGACGTGGCGATTTATGGTCGCGAAGGTCAAACGGGCGCACGCAAAGCAGGCGAGATTGGTATCCATGCCATTCGCGGTGGCGAGATTGTCGGCGACCATACCGTGATGTTTATCGCCGATGGCGAGATAGTTGAAATCACCCATAAAGCCCGTGAGCGCATGACCTTTGCCGCAGGGGCGGTGCGTGCTGCGGTGTGGGTCAATGAGCAGCAAACAGGACAGTTTGATATGCAAGATGTGCTTGGGTTAAAGGAGTAATTTATTATCCTTAAGGATAATTGATATTTTCAAGTTATGAATTAAATTTAAGGATAATAAATGAAACTTATTATCCTTAGTTAATTTTAATTAGAAGAGATTTGTCTAAATTTTTAGTATTAACAACTTTTATTTGGTGTCTCACCATACCTTTTAGTTTTCTGCTAATTATTTCTAATTCGTAAGGATCTTGGCTGTTTTTCAATACTATCAAAAAAGAGTAACTTAAATCATTGCTAAAATTAATTTTTCTACAATATCTTTCGATAATCGCTATGGAACCAAACCACTTATTCTTAAATTCGGATATTACTTCACTCCATATTTTTGTATGAACAAAATCTTTTGCTTTGTCCTTATTTTTTAATATCATTTGAACATAGGTTAAATCTTCATTATCGAAGTCTTTAGTAGCTTTCATACAATCTTTATAGTCGGATGATAAATCACTTAATTCTATAATTTGCGCATTATTATTTATTTCATCTAATAAAAAATAATCAGCTTGCTTAAAATCGCTAGGAGAGAATCCAACTAAAGAGCATAGACCTTCATTTACTGTAATATTAGACCCAATCTTTTTCCCACTATCAATTTTATATGCTTGATATATTGATGATTCAGGTTGTACTTCATTCTTACCTAAAGCATGGCAAATTGGCTCTTTAACGATTTCAAGGTCAATCACAACGCATAACCTCTAAATAATAAGTCTTCATATGGTTCTAATAATTTCATACGAGCTTGTTCAATGCTGCTCAAATCAGACTCTTCCATGTTCAATAAAGACCCATTATCTTGGAAATATGATATTGATAAAAAATTATTTTCTAATTTTCTTTCCTTGGTAATGATATCAAATGCTTTTAACATATCAGCACTGTGAGTTGTAGTAATAACATATACACCATTTTCTGCAAGGCTAATTAAAACATCTGCTAAGATTACTTGCCATTCAGGATGCAAATTAGACTCAGGTTCATCTATAAATACAAATGAACCCTTAGTGATGATACCTTTTTCAAGCAAGGCATGAATCATGCCTAAATTAGTCATACCAAAAGAAATTAAATTTTTTGTGATTGTTCTTGATGAATTATTATCAATAAAGCTAACTTTCCCATCATTAAATTTGAATTTACCTTTCAAAGTATCTTCAAGCTTTTTAATTAAATCTGGAAAATGCTTTTCAGTTGGTTCAGTATATTCATTATTCAGAAGAGTATCGAGTTCATAAAAATACTCAGGAACACCACTTAGGACTCTATTACTAAAAGGATAAGTAATTCTTTGCCCTCTTTTTCTATCAATTAATGCCTCTCTCACACGCCAATAAGCTGGAGACTCAAAGAAAACAACTTGACTTAATGAAAATACATCTTTCATTAATTTACTTTTGAAATTCAGTTCTAATTCAGTTTTATCATCAAAAAGTGTATAAGTTAAAAAATTGCTGATTTGAACTTTTGCAAAAGATTTATCAAAGGAAATTAATTCCGAGGAATTTGAAATTTGGAAGTTTAAGTTCAAGTCTTTATCAATACTCTCTTTGATAAAATCAGTGTAGGCATTCTCACTTCCCAAAATCATTTCATTAATACGTTCAGCTCTGAATTTCAAAGTATCTAAAATCTTTGAAACTGTTTCTGAAGATTTTCGTGCTGACTCATTTAATCTTTTTTCGATAATACTAATTTTATTCTGAAAATCTTTGATTTTTTTACTAAGTTCTTTTGATGAGCTAAAAAAACCCTCCAATTCAAAGTCAGATAATTCAAAAATATTATCTTGAA
The DNA here is from genome assembly GCF_032004885.1 of Moraxella sp. CTOTU47579. Taxonomy (NCBI): domain Bacteria; kingdom Pseudomonadati; phylum Pseudomonadota; class Gammaproteobacteria; order Moraxellales; family Moraxellaceae; genus Moraxella; species Moraxella sp. CTOTU47579. The sequence goes on along the minus strand of NZ_DALZOJ010000006.1, from coordinate 140,113 downwards.
GGGAATTTGATATAATTCTCAAATCATTAATTTCATTAGTGTCCCTTTTACCTTTGTAAGGAATTTCACTTTCTAAAAAATCTAGAAGGCTATCTAACATTCTTAAATCTTTTAGTACAGTTGGTTTAAAAAGATTTTGATTGAGAATATTAATAATAGAATACAGTGTTTTAGTAAAAAAGCTTTTACCACTTGCATTACTACCAGTGATAATGGTGAGAGGCTTTACAAAGATTGTAGAATCACTAATCTTGCCTAAGTTCTGTACCTTAACCTCGAAGTCCATATTAAACCTTAATAATTTTTTTGTAAATTTTATGCGATAATATCAGCTTGACATTATCGCATAAAAGTATTAAGACTTAAACTTCTTTATACAACTGCTTGCCTTCTTCAATAAATTTTTGCTTCATCTGCTCCATACCTAGGCGGACTTCATCGGCAGACGCTTCACCGACTTGCCCGACCAATTCAGTATCCACCTGCTTGATAGCGTGGCTGGCATCCGATAACTCGCCTGTATCAGGGGTAATGTCTTGCCCAAGCTGTGGTTTATTAAACTCAAGCCCTGCTGCATAATCCCGCACGTTTTGGGTGATTTTCATTGAGCAGAATTTTGGACCACACATCGAGCAAAAATGCGCTGATTTATGTGCCTCTTTTGGCAAGGTTTCATCATGAAATTCACGTGCCGTGTCTGGGTCTAGGCTGAGATTAAACTGGTCATCCCAGCGAAACTCAAAACGCGCTTTTGACAAGGCGTTATCCCGCGCTTGGGCACCTGGATGTCCTTTTGCCAAATCTGCCGCGTGCGCTGCGATTTTGTAAGTGATGATACCGTCTTTGACATCCTTTTTGTTCGGCAGACCTAAATGCTCTTTTGGCGTCACATAACACAGCATGGCCGTACCATACCAACCAATCATCGCCGCACCAATGGCAGATGTGATATGGTCATAGCCTGGCGCGATATCCGTCGTCAAAGGTCCAAGGGTGTAAAAAGGCGCTTCCTTACAGACTTCAAGCTGTAAGTCCATGTTTTCTTTGATACGGTTCATGGCAACGTGCCCTGGACCTTCAATCATGACCTGTACGTCATGCTGCCATGCCACTTGGGTCAGCTCGCCCAAGGTTTTGAGCTCACCAAACTGCGCATCATCGTTGGCGTCTTGTAGGCAACCGGGGCGTAAACCATCACCCAGACTAAAAGCCACATCGTAGGCTTTCATAATCTCGCAAATTTCTTCAAAGTGGGTATAAAGAAAATTCTCTTTGTGATGGGCAAGACACCACTGCGCCATAATTGAGCCGCCGCGGCTGACAATGCCTGTCAAACGATTGGCGGTCACAGGTACGTAGCGCAGCAGTACGCCCGCGTGAATGGTGAAGTAATCAACACCTTGCTCGGCTTGTTCAATCAAGGTGTCTTTAAAGATGTCCCATGTCAAATCTTCGGCAACGCCATCCACTTTTTCTAGGGCTTGATAAATCGGTACGGTACCGATGGGCACGGGGGAGTTACGGATAATCCATTCACGGGTTTCATGGATATGCTTACCGGTAGATAAGTCCATGATGGTGTCCGCGCCCCAACGGGTAGCCCAGGTCATTTTGGCAACTTCTTCATCAATGCTGGAGCCCAGGGCTGAATTACCTATATTGGCATTGATTTTGACCAAAAAATTGCGCCCAATAATCATCGGTTCTGATTCGGGGTGGTTGATGTTATTGGGAATAATCGCCCGTCCTGCGGCGACTTCGGCACGCACAAATTCTGGGGTGATAATTTTGGGGGTATTGGCACCAAAGTTGTTACCAGCGTGCTGACGCAAATCTGTCAGGTCATGCTGTTTTTGGGTTTCACGGATGGCGATGTATTCCATCTCTGGGGTGATGATGCCTTGTTTGGCGTAGTGCATTTGGGTGACGTTTTTGCCATTGATCGCCCGTCTTGGCTTGTCGATATGCCCAAAGCGCAGGTTAGCCGTGGCGATGTCATTGGCACGTTCATTGCCGTATTGGCTTGAGAGTTTGGCAAGCTGCTCAGTGTCGCCGCGCGCTTCTATCCAAGCTTGACGCAGTTTTGGTAAGCCTTTAGTCAAGTCAATTTCGACATTGGGGTCGGTATACACCCCTGAGGTGTCATACACATAAAACGGTGGGTTTTTTTCGCCTTCTGCCTTGCCAAAACCGCCCACCGGGGTATCGGTCAGGGTGATTTCCCGCATCGGTACTTGGATGTCGGGGCGTGAGCCTTGGATATAGACTTTGCGAGATGCCGGTAAGGCGCGCGTCAAATCACGCGCTTCTTCTTCAAAGCGGTCGTCGGTAGGGTCACGGTGGGCAGGGGTTTTGTGGGTAACGTTGGTAAGTTGGTTCATAGCGAGTCCATGTTATGTTATGAAATTATGGTTTGCTGGACTCGGGCGAAGATAGGTGAGTGTGACTGTTTCTAAAAAAACTGATTCTAGAAAAAACTGGTTCTAGTAAAACACTCATCTAACTAACCTAATAGACGACTTCCCTACAACGGTATTAACCGTGTCAGGTTCGGCGGGTATGTCTCAGCCGTTGGTATGTCATCCAACTGCACCCCGAGTCAATACCTCCATATTAACAAAAACTCACAGGTTTACCTAATAGATTTTTAGCCATTTTGTGACGATGATTTACTCAACTAAATTACTGATTTTTTTGACAACTATCGGTATGATAGAGGCTCCTTGGTTGTTGAAAATGTTGTAATTATTGATATGGAATGTATCGGTTTGTGGAATCGTAAAGCGACTGGCGCCCGATGGCGGTTAGGGGCGATAGCAGTGTCATTGATAGGGTCGATGTCCCTCAGTCCAGCCGCGATGGCAAAGGATTTGTGGGAATTGTATAGTGCAGCCCAGCGCACCAATGGCAATTGGGCAGGGCAACAATATGACTATTTGGCAACGCAAAAAAATGTGCAGCTAGCGTTTGGCGATATGCTGCCGCAAGTGGGACTACAAGGCAGTGTCAAACATAACCAGTTTTATCCCAAAGATGATAACATCCCAGACACGGGCAATAGCGTAAGCCAAATTGGTATCGGACTGCGCCAAGCCTTGTTTCGTGCTGATAAATGGGCAAACTATGAAAAAGCCGTGCTCGCCAGTCAAGCCAATGACATCCAGCTATTACAGCAGCACCAACAACTCATCGAGCAAATCAGCAAAGCCTATCTCAATGTATTGCGCGCTGAAGCGATGACAGATAGCCTCAATGCCGAGTTCGCCGCACTCAAAGCACAAAATGACATGATGCAAGCGAGACTCGCGCAAGGGGTAGCGGCGCGGGTAGATACCGAAGAGAGCCGTGCAAGGCTTGAAAGCGTCAGCGCCTCTATCGCCAACAATGACGTGGCAATCGTAAATGCCAAACAGCAGTTATCACTGCTCACCGGTCAACCAATCAATCAGCTAGACGCTATCAAATTACCACCTGATTTGAATCTTGTGGCAAGTCAAAGTATCGAAAACTGGATGCAGCAGTCACAAAATAATAATCTCGATATTCAGTTAGCACAAACCCAAGTGGCGATTGCTAACAAACAAGTCGATTATCTCAAAGCCAATATCTACCCCCGTGTCGATTTGGTAGGCAATGTGGGTTGGCAAGATTATACCCATAATAACCAAAGCGCTATTGATGGCACCAATTATAGCTTTGGAGTAGAAGTGGATTTTCCGTTTTATACCGGTGGGCGGACACGTGCAGGCGTTGAGCAAGGCAATCTACAAGCGCAAGCGGCAAAAAGTCGCCTCGCCTATGTGTACCAAGCCGCGATGACTCAGACTAGCCAAGCCTATCTAAATTTGGTCGCACAGCGTGCCACAATTAAAGCCCAGCAAACTGCCGTGGAAGCCAATCGCCGCGTCGCCCAAGCGTCAAAAACAGGCTATGATTTGGGGGTGCGCTCGATGGTAGATACACTACTGGCAGAGCGTCAATATCACGCTGCCAAACGCGATTTGATTAATGCGTATTTTGATTATTTAAATGCCTACATTGACCTACAAAAAGCTGCGGGCAATCTGACCGATGAGACGGTCAAAGTGCTAGATAATCAGCTGATATAATGCTCTTTTTTGGCAAAATTTTGAGCTGAAAAACCCCGCCAATCGGCAGGGTTAATTTGCGTAGCAAGCTGACGCAAATGACTATTTAACTTTCGTCCATTCTTTACGAACCGCAGCTTTAGTAGCGGCAGGTAGGGGAACGTAGTCGAGTGCGGTTGCTTGTGCATCGCCATTAGTAAATGCCCAGTCAAAGAATTTAAGCACTTCTTTGGCTTTTGCACCGCCCGTACGAGGTACGAGGATGAACGTCGCTGCAGAGATTGGCCATGCGTTGGCTGCTGGCATGTTAGTGATGGTCACTGCAAAACCAGGGTATTGTGCCCAGTTAATGTTTGACGCTGCGGCAAACGTTGAATCGTCTGGTAGTACAAATTTACCGGCGCGGTTTTGAAGTTGGGTATACGCTAAACGGTTTTGTTTTGCGTAAGCATATTCAACATAACCGATGGAGTTGGCAACACGTTGTACATTACTTGATACGCCTTCGTTACCTTTACCACCCACGCTTGCTGCAGCATTGGGCCATTTAACGGTTTTGTCTGCGCCTACTTTTGCTTTCCAATCGCTTGATACTTGGCTTAGGTAGTTGGTAAATACGAAAGTGGTACCTGAACCGTCTGAGCGATTAACAGTTGTAATCTTAGCGGCAGGTAGGGCAACGCCTGGGTTTAATGCTTGGATACGTGCATCGTTCCAAGTAGTGATTTTGCCCATATAGATGTCAGCAAGGACGGTGCCCGATAGTTTTAATTGACCGGGTTTGACGCCAGCGATGTTTACCACAGGTACGATACCGCCAATGACTGCGGGGAATTGGATTAAGCCGCTGGCATTTAGCTCTGCTGGGCTCATGGGCGCATCAGTGGCACCAAAATCAACCGTTTTTGCTTGGATTTGTTTGATACCGCCTGAAGAGCCGATACCTTGGTAGTTTACTTGATTACCCGTTGCTTTTTGGTAGTCGCTTGCCCATTTTGAGTAAACAGGTTGTGGGAAGGTTGCACCAGCGCCTGTGATGTTGACAGCATTGGCTTGTACGCCTACAGCAGCGAATGCCACACTGACGATTAAATGTGATAGTTTCATAATGATTCCTTGATGGACAAATGAGATGATTGTCAGGGAAGATGGTAACTTAGCTTGGGAGTCGCCAACCAATATGTCGCGTTTTAAATCACCCAAAGCTGAAAAATTGTTGCCATGTTAATGTAACAAAATGTCAAATCTATTACGGTTATGTTAAAGTTTGATGACATTGAAATGTTTGTTAGGTTTTTTGCTCGGTTTATATGATGCAATATCAGCGAATAGGCGCGCTATTTTTCATCATTTTGTCGTAATTTTTAGTTATAGTTAGCTTTTCTTTAACGTCTTTTTTAATCACAATTTTGCACAGTCCATGAGTCACAATCCATGAGTTAGGAAGGGAAATATGAATTTAATTGGTGAGCATTTATCAAAAAGTTATGACCAAGATTTACAAAACTTGGTCAATTTATTTTTAAAAATGGGTGGCATGGCAGAAGCCAATCTCACCAAAGCAATTGAATCTTTGGTAAAAAGTGATGTGGCGCTTGCCGAAGATGTCATTGATGGTGACAAAGAAATCAACTTTACTGAGCAGCAGCTTGATGATTCGGTGGTCAAAGTATTGGCACGTCGTCAACCTGCTGCTACCGACTTACGCCTAATCATGGCAGTGAGCAAATGCAGTGCTGACATTGAGCGTATTGGTGATGAAGCCAAAAAAATCGCCAAGATGGCGCGCCGTGCCACCCGTGAAGGTCAATCACCGATTGGGTATCATGAAGCGCATCAAATGGGTAATTTTGTGCAGATGATGCTAAAAAATGCGCTAGAAGCCTTTGCCAAGTTTGATGCAACAGGTGCTTACCAAGTGATAGAGCAGGATAGTGAAATTGATGCAATGTACAAATCTGCGTCACGCGCGATGATGACATACATCATGGAAGATGGTCGCTATGTAGCAAAAGTCATTGATATTTTATGGGTGCTACGTTCGATAGAGCGTATTGGTGCGCATGCGCGTAATATCTCTGAGCAATTGATTTTTTGTATTACCGGTGAAGATGTGCGTTATCAAAAACTGGGCGCCAAAAAGGACAGCGCGCTGAATCCCGAAGCTAGCAATGAAATCGCTGATGCCTCACTAGATTATCAACCGAGTAATGGCGAAAACTAACGTTTTTAGTCAAACCTGCTCTTAGCCGGAATTGGTTGTCAGGGTTAGGTTATTTTAATGGACGGTTGCATGGTATTTTTAGGTGATTCTGCTACACTGTAGCCTATCAACTTTGGTGACAAATGATAGGAAACACCATGTCTAGCGAATCACTTAACACCCCAACCCCCACATCTGCTTTGGAAAATATCACCCAAAAATCATTACTTATTTTTGACTTGGACGGTACGTTGATTGATAGCGTGCCAGATTTGGCAGACGCCGTCAATGCGATGCTAACCACGCTTGGCAAAGCCAACTTTAGCGAAGATGTCATCCGCAACTGGGTCGGCAATGGTGGCAAAGTACTGGTGCAACGTGCCTTATCAGGCTCACAAACCATTGACCCCAATCTCACTGAAAACGATACCAATCAGGCGCTTGCCCTCTTTTTTGACTACTACCATCAAAACACCTGTGTCAGAACCCAGCCCTACGCAGGGGTGAGCGAAGGGTTGCGTGAGCTTAAAGAGCAAGGCTATACCCTCGCAATTGCCACCAATAAACCCATTGATTTTGTTCCGGCGATTGTCGAAAAATTGGGTTGGCAAGCTCTTTTTGCTTATATTTTGGGTGGCGATAGCTTGCCTGCCAAAAAACCTGACCCGATGCCACTATTTCACGTCTGTGACAAACTGGGCTTTAGCATCGCTCAAAGCTATATGATTGGTGATTCCAAAAACGATATTTTGGCAGGGCAAAACGCGGGCATGGATACCTTAGGATTATCATACGGCTATAACTATGGGCAAGATATTCGTGACTATCATCCGACCCATACCTTTGATGACTTTGCCACGCTGACCGAGTTTTTGAGTCATGCACGAATTTAACTATCATCTCAACTTTGACACGCTGAATTTTCGCGAGCATCCAGCGTTGTATCGGGTGGGGCGCGGTGAGCAAGGGGTATTATTGGTAGAGCCGTATAAATCCGAGATTTTGCCGCATTGGCGATTTGCTACGCCGGAACTTGCGCGCGCGAGCAGTGATACCATCTATGCGATGTTTTTGGACTACCTTGCTCAAGGGGATTTTGTCGGTGCTGATATGGCGCGTAAATTTATCCAAATGGGTTATACGCGCTCGCGTCGTTATGCCAATCACAAAGGGGGCAAAAAATATGACGGCGCTGTCCCTGACGCTAAAAAAGGACAAAGTGGCGCGCATGGGCGTGAGCAGTTGCCACAGCAATCACAGCAGCTTGAATCCGCACAAATCAAAACCCAATCTGCGCAAATTTTTAAGCAAAAATGGGATGAATGCCGCGCCAATGCGGATTATAAAGCGCTGAAAAAACAGTTTGAAGCCAAATACGTCAACGATACCCAATACGATAACCTACCGCCCACATTTTTTCGCGAGCATCCGTTTTTATAGGCTGGTTGTATGGTGAGTTAGCACGAAACTTAGGCATTCGTTAATTGACTACGATAACTTAATGCCTCTGTCAGATGCGGTGTCTGAATATTGTCACTGCCTGCCAAATCCGCAATCGTGCGGGCGACGCGAAGGACGCGATGATAGCCGCGAGCGGACAGATTCAGCCGACTTTGTGCCATTGCCAAAATACGACTTTCTGCATCGCCAAGCGGCGCAAATTGGTCAAGTTCACTGGGGGAGAGTTCATTATTGGCTTTGCCCTGTCTGGCTTGCTGGCGCTGATAGGCTTGTATCACCCGCTCACGCACTGCCGCAGAAGACTCACCCCTCTGTGCTGACTGCAAATCACTGGCAGGCAGGGCAGGCACGATAATATGCAAATCAATACGGTCCAGCAAAGGTCCTGATAGCTTTTCTTGATAGCGTTTGATTTGCTCGGGTCGGCACTGGCAGCGACCTGATTTATCCCCATAGTAGCCACAGGGGCAGGGATTCATCGCTGCTACCAGCTGAAAATTGGCGGGAAAGCGTACTTGAGAGTTGGCACGGCTGATGACAATTTCTTTGTTCTCGATAGGCTGTCTGAGTACCTCAAGCACCTTGCGATCAAACTCTGGAATCTCATCCAAAAATAACACCCCCCGATTGGCGAGCGTGATTTCACCGGGTTTGGGCGACGAGCCACCCCCCACGAGCGCCACCGCTGAGGTAGTATGATGGACTTGGCGAAAAGGGCGTGTGCCATAGTCATAATCACTGTTGGCAATCGAGTAAATACTAGCAACTTCGAGCGCTTCATGGTCGTTGAGCGGTGGCAAAATGGTGGGTAGGCGAGATGCCATCAAGGTTTTGCCTGTCCCAGGTGAGCCACAAAATAGTAGCGAATGCCCGCCTGCTGCCGCAATCTCTAGCGCACGTCTGGCTTGGTGTTGTCCTTTGACATCGGCTAAATCTAGCTGATAATTGGCTGATTGGTAAGATGCCTTATGCTCGGCTTGGCTGAGTTGTTGCTCATTCATCAAGTGTTGGCACACAGCTTTGAGGGTATCGGCTTGCAACACCTTCACGCCATCGACTTTGACCGCTTCATCGGCATTGTCTTTGGGAACAATCAAGGTGCGCTGGTCTGCTTTGAGCGCGCGTGATACTGCCAACGCCCCAGCAATGGCTCGTAAATCGCCATTGAGCGCCAATTCGCCAATAAACTCGTACTGCGCAAGCACGGTTTCATCAATTTGACCACTCGCTGCCAAGATGCCTATAGCAATGGGTAAATCAAGCCGTGCGCCATCTTTGGGTAAATCGGCGGGCGCAAGGTTGATAGTTAATCTGCGATTGGGAAATTGAAAACCCGAGTTGATAATGGCAGAGCGCACCCTATCTTTACTCTCCCGTACCGCTGCCTCGGGTAAGCCGACCATGGTGACTGCGGGCAATCCTTGCGATAAATGTACTTCAACCATCACGCTTGGCGCGTTTAAACCCACCACCGAGCGTGTATATACTTGAGCAAACGACATTTTTAATATCCTTTTCCAACCAATTGGCGGCTACCTTGACATACAGCAGGCAGTTTTTTTATGGCAGCAACTAGACAATTTTTGATAAAAAACGGCTAAATCATAGCATAATTCATCTGCTTTCTCATCATCGGCTATCTAGGATGACTATGTTATAATCACAACCAATATTCCGAGAATTTTACGCTACACGCTATACGAGACTATTATGACAGACCAAACTCGCCCTTTATCTGACAGCGAACTGCCCACCTTTGATCGTCCTGTCGAAATCATCGAAAATCCGTATGCCAATGCCAATCGTAGCTACACGACCCAAACCCATTTGTTTAATGAAGCTATCATCAATAAATACAACCGCTCAGGTCCCCGTTATACCTCGTACCCAACCGCGCTAGAATTTACCCCGATTACTGACGGCATGGAAGCCCGCGTTTTGGCAGAAAAAGACCCACGGGTGCCAGTGTCTTTGTATTTTCATATCCCGTTTTGCCGCCACCTCTGCTATTACTGCGGCTGCAATAAAATCATCACCAAGAAAAACAGTGATTCAGGCGACTATTTAGCGTATCTTTTTGCCGAAATTCGGCATAAACGCAGCTTGATGCAAGGGGACCCTATCGTCGAACAAGTACATTTTGGCGGCGGCACACCGACCTTTTTGACCGATGATGAGCTGGTCAAATTGTGGAACTTTTTGCAAACCCAATTTACTTTTAGCGATAAACCTACCGCTGATTATTCGATTGAAATTGACCCGCGAGAATTGCGCCCGACCACGCTTGAGATATTGCGTGGACTTGGGTTTAATCGGGTGAGTTTTGGTGTGCAGGATTTGCAAGAAAAAGTGCAAATTGCCGTCAATCGCGTGCAGTCAGAAGAAATGATTCGAGGCGTGATGACGGAAGCTCGCCGCCTTGGGTTTCATTCTATCAATATTGACTTGATTTATGGGTTGCCGCACCAAACGGTGGATAGCATGCGCAATACGGTTGAGCGCATCATCGCTATCTCGCCAGACCGTCTGTCTGTTTTTAACTATGCGCATTTGCCAGAGCGATTTAAAGGTCAGCGTCAAATCAATGAAGCCGATTTGCCAAGCCCTGCCGACAAATTGACCATGCTCGGTAATACCATCCACGCACTGACTGACGCAGGCTATCAATATATCGGCATTGACCACTTTGCCAAGCCTGATGATGAGCTGGCGATTGCGCAACGTGAGGGCAAATTGCACCGCAATTTTCAAGGGTATACCACGCATGGCAATTGTGATTTATTGGGTTTTGGGGTGTCGTCGATTAGCCAAATCGGTCTGCATATTTTGCAAAATCCAACGGATTTAAGCGATTATCAAAATCTCATCAATGCGGGAAAATTGCCTGCGGTGAAGGTGATTTCTGCGCGCTTGCCTGACTTGCTGCGCCGTTATGTGATTATGAATCTGCTATGCCATGATTATATTGATTTTAAAGATGTGAATGCGCGCTTTAGTATTGACCCGATGACCTATTTTATTGATGAAATCCGCCAACTGGGGGAGATGCAAGCGGATAAACTCGTTGATATGGATGCCAAAGGGATTCGGGTGCTACCAAAAGGGCGACTTTTGGGACGTAATGTGGCAATGGTTTTTGATACTTATTTGGCGAGTAAAGAAGGCAATCGCTTTAGTAAGGTGATTTAAAAGGATTTTAAAATGTTTTCAAAGTTAAAAATGGTTGGTTTAACGATGGTTTTTGGCTTGTTTGGTTGTCAGCAAAATACATCGACACAAAGAGCTGATAACGCTTTAGTTGTGAAATCACAAGCTACACCTCAAGACAAAATTTCTATTTCAAGACTAGCCATTAGTCATTCAGCAAAAAAAGAACCAGCGAAGGAAGTATTACCTAACAATAAGGATAGTAACACTATTACGGTAGCAACTTGCCCCGTTGCCGCCCTTCATGGGAAACTAAGGGTAAAGGGGAAATGCTTGGTAGTTGGGACAGGTGGAAATACCGACATTCAACCTATTTTCTCTGAGGATAGTGCAAGTTGGAATGAAGCGACTAAAACCCTAACTTATCTTGGTAAAGATTATAAAGAAGGTGATGAGATTCATTTGGGTGGCGGTGGATTACTCAATGAAGCTGAATTTAAAAACTCACCTAACGTCAGCATTCCAGACTGTCCAAACACCAATCTATTTGCCGTTTGCCCGTAATTATAAGGACTAAAAATGCACAAAATCCCCACCGACCTGTTAGAAAAATCAAAACATTGGCGAGATGACATCCAATTTACCCAAGATGTACTCGGCAAGCCGTTCCACTTTACCAGCACTTGGGGAATTTTCTCGCCCGAAAAACTCGACGAGGGTAGCCTTATGCTGCTTGACTATATCGAGTTCAAAGACGAAGACCACTCAATCGACCTAGGCTGTGGCTATGGCGTACTGGGGATGACTGCCGCCCGTGAATGCCCAAACGGACAGCACTTGCTCATCGACAAAGACTTTGTGGCGGTAGAATATGCCAAACTTAACTGCCAAAAAAACCATTTAAATAATGCCCAAGTTCAGCTATCCAATGGCTTTCGGGATGTTGAAAAAGACAAAAAATTTAGCCTAGTGATGAGTAACTTACCTGCCAAAGCCAGTAAAGAACAGCATTATCTGTATTTGCTCGATGCCTACAATGCGATGGAAAGTGGCGCACGGTTCTATGTGGTAACCATCAACGGCTTGCGGGACTTTATGAAACGCTCATTTACCGAAGTGTTTGGTAATTCGGATAAAATCAAGCAAGGTAAAACTTATACCATTACCTTAGCAGTCAAAGACTAACGCCCTTCCGCTAAATTCTGACCGTTTGGTTTTTTGATTTACTATAGGCTCGTAACCGAATGTACAGGGTTTTGGTGACAGTGGCGACCACCGCATTTTGGTCGTCAACCACCTGTACCTCATAGTTGCGGAACACCGCTTTACCATCCTTTGCCAAGGCTTTTATGGTATCGATTTCGGTGTCATCCAGGTGAAAATCTGCAAACACATCGCTTTTGCCCGCTTTAACAAAATCAATGCTCGCCGACTTATCCCATACCACGTACGCATTGCCCAACGCTTGCATCAACAAAATCATCAAAAATGGGTCAGTCATCGAATACAAACTGCCCCCAAACTGGGTGCCAACGATGTTTTGATTGAGTTTGTTTAAGAGTAAACGTACGCGAATATGGTGGTTGGCGAAATCAAGGCTGTCAACACGAATACCCGCCCCAAAATATGGCGGATAAAAGTTAAAAAACTGCTTTAACAGCTTCGGGTTATGAAACGGATTAAGGTAGTCTTTGGCTTGAGATTGAAAGGTTTGGCTTAGCTTAGATAGCTTGGATAACCTAGATAGCTTAGATAAATTGGATAGCTTAGATAACATGGCAGACTCGTTTTAACATGAAAAAAGATATGGTACAACACGTCATTGGCAAAGCAACAATGCTATTGTATGATGGATACAACTGATAGCAAAGCGTGACAAAATAATGGCAAAAGGTAAAGCAAAAAATAACGAAGATGCAGCATTCTGGGAGGCGATTTTGGCGGAAAAAGCGCCATCGCCACCGTGTGAATTGTGTGGACGTGATGAAGTTGAATTAACCCAACATCATCTGATTCCCAAATCCCGCCACGACAAAGCCCGTACCAAACGCGAATTTAGCCGTGATGAAATGAAAAACGACATCGCCATGCTGTGTCCTGCTTGTCATGCACAAGTGCATGAAGTGTTTAGCAACCAAGAATTATCCAGCTACTACCATACGGTTGAGCGGCTAAAAGAACATACCGAGATGCAAAAATTTATCAATTGGGTCAAAAAACGCCCGGCTGGACAAACTATTCGTGTCAAAAGTGGGGGTTCGGATTAGTAGTTTAAGATTGAAATTACTTAAAAGTCAAAACAGTGATATATGAGTATAAATCAAATGCCTTTAAGTTATGAAGAAACTAGACTAGAGATTTTGGATAGTTTATACATACATTTGATTCAAAATGCGAATAATGACCAAATTTCAAGAAGCTCTCTTGATTATCTAATATATGATTTTGAATCTAATTATTCGAAAGCACAAAGATTACTTATTAATTTTTGTATTTTCGTTCTAGCCGAAAATTTATTTCAGGATGCTTATGTATCGAAATTATTGAAATCTGATATCACACAGAGTATCCCATTTAACTTAAGACATCTAATGAATCAATTAGAAGGCGAAGATAGAGAGTGTTTTATAACAGACTTTTGTTTAATGGGTTTTGCAATTGACTAATAGTGAGTTGAACTATAGTAGAAAGGGTTACTTAAAATGTTATTCTTATAAGTACAGTGAATTCTACATTCAGCTACTATTTTATAATATAGATTGAAAATCAATGAAAACAACTAAATATAGTAGCAAAACCATATAAAAGTAAACTAAATCAAATGCCCAAAGAAAGAAAAAGCAGCGTGAATCCAGCCATCGACCCTGCAACCATTGAAATTGCTGCAGCGACTGCCGACCGCAAAGCGCGATTGGATCACTTGATTAAGCGCCTGCCCAACTTGCCAGGCGTGTACAAAATGCTGGGCAAAAATGGCGACATCATCTATGTGGGCAAAGCCAAATCGCTCAAAAGCCGCGTCAACAGCTACTTTGCCAAAACCATCGACCACCCCAAAACGCGGGCGCTGGTGCAACGTATCGACAACATCGAAACCATCATAACCCGCTCTGAGACCGAAGCGCTGCTGCTTGAGCAAAACCTCATCAAGCTGCATCGACCGCCCTACAATGTGCTACTGCGTGATGATAAATCCTATCTGTACGTGTTTATCTCAGCGGATAAACCTTATCCAAGACTTGCCTATGGGCGCGGCAAAGGGCAACACCAAAAAGGCAGATTTTTTGGACCTTTTCCTTCGGCACATGCCGCCAAACAGACCTTATTAATGATGCAAAAAATGTTCATGGTACGCCAATGCACCAATGCATTTTTTGCCCAGCGTCAGCGACCTTGCCTAGAGTACCAAATCAAACGCTGTAAAGCGCCGTGTGTCGGGCTGGTATCGCCCGAAGAGTATGCCGATGACGTCAACAACACCATTCGATTTTTAAAAGGGGAAGGCACGGATTTGCAAGTCAAATTGGTGGGTAAAATGGAGCAGGCGGCTGAAGACATGAACTTTGAGCAAGCCGCCTTGTATCGCGACCAACTCTCGATGCTACGCGAAGTACAAGCCAAACAAGCGGTATATACGGTCAAAGGTGAAGCCGATATCATCGCCATCGCCAGTCAAGCGGGCATTACCTGTGTGCATGTCATGAATGTGCGTAATGGGCAGGTTTTGGGTGGCAACAATTATTTTCCTGATGTGGATAGTGAAAACGACATAGCGGATAACTTGTCTGAGTTTGTCAGCTCGTTTTATTTTCAAGTCAGTGATGATTTGCCCGAAGAGCTGATTATAAGCCATGAGTTGCCCGACCAAACCGCGATGACAGAAGCCTTAACTGAAACCTTTGGCAAAAAGGTGACGATAAAAACCAAAGTTCGTGAGCAGCGGAGCGAATGGCTCACCCTTGCCCAAATGAATGCCAACAACGCCCTGCAAACCAAATTGGGCGATTATTTGGAAGTTAAATCTCGCTTTAACGCGCTCAATGCGGTATTAAAAGAGGCGCTGCAAGGCAAATCGCTCGATCGTATCGAATGTTTTGATATCTCCCATACCATGGGTGAAGCCACCATCGCAAGCTGTGTGGTCGCTGACCAAGGCGGGCTACGCAAACGCGACTATCGCCAATATGCCATTCATGGCATCACGGGCGGTGACGACTATGCCGCCATGAAGCAAGTATTAAACCGCCGCTATAGCAAACAGCCGCTGCCAGATTTATTGCTGATTGATGGCGGTAAGGGGCAGCTTAATATGGCAAAAGATGTACTGAGCGAGCTGGGGATTTTAACCCAAACCTTGCTCGTCGGGGTGGCAAAAGGCGAAGGTCGCAAGGCTGGGCTTGAGGTACTGCATTTTATTGACCGTGAGCCACTCGATTTGCCGGCTGATAGCAAAGCACTGCATTTGATTATGCATATCCGTGATGAAGCGCACCGCTTTGCCATTACCGCACACCGCAAAAAACGCGATAAACGCCGCTCAAGCTCGGTGCTAGAAGCCATCCCTGGGCTTGGCGAAAAACGCCGCCGAGAGTTGCTCAATCATTTTGGCGGCTTGCAGCAGCTGCTTGGCGCATCACAAGATGAAATTGGGCAAGTAAATGGCATTGGTAAGGTAATGGCCAATACCATTTATAAAGTGTTGCATGGCTGATATTAAATTTTTAGCCGTTTTGGCTGAAATGGGTAGTTAACAATGATAATGACATGGCATTGTAACAATGGCAGAAATTTTTTTTAAATCAAGCGCAGCGGCGGATAGCGATATCTGCATGCACTGTGGCGCATGTTGCGCTAACTATCGGGTGTCTTTTTATTGGGCAGAAGGCGAGACACTCGGTATCCCCGAGGATATGACGGTCAAAGTCAATGATTTTTATAGCTGTATGAAAGGTACCGAAACAAAGCCGGTCAGATGTATTGCATTAGCGGGCGAAGTTGGTAACTCGGTGGCTTGCCAAATCTATGATAAACGTTCAAGCACCTGCCAATCGGTACAAGTCGGTGACGAGCAATGTATCAAAGCCCGTCATCATTATGAGTTATCTAACGATATCTTTAGTCAAGTGCCTGTTTAATGGCTTTGTGATAAACGAACAGTCAGCTGTTTTTCCACTTCGGTTTTGAGCCATTGATTCAAATCCTCATTCATCAGCGTCATTGATTCGAGCAAATAGTTGTCGATATAGCCTTGCAGCTGTTTGACGATATCTTGTTTGATTTGTTCAATAGCGGGCGTGGTGGCGATAGATGGGTTGTCAATATCAACAAGTGGGTCAGTAACGCGCGTTTCATGGGTCATCAAGGCCGCTGTTGGGTCATCAGCTAACGGCTCAGCAATTTTATCAGTGTTATCAGCGGTATCAGTGTGATCAATGGCATAGACCATCTCACTGCGATGGCGCTCAATCGTGACATCGCTAGTTGCGGTATCCTTGGACTGCGCTTGTTCATCTAGCTGGTGATTTGCACCCTCAATTGAGCCAGTTGATAGTTGCGTCGCTAGTTTTGCAGGGTTTGCCTGTTTTGCTAGATGCGCTTGTTTGGCAATGGCGCGTTCTTGCTCCAGTAGCGCAATGGCTGCGTCATCTTGCGCTTGGCGTTCTTGCTCGTTTTCTTGTGTTAACTGTGCTTGTTCAAGGCGCTGTTGTTCAAGATGTTCTGCTTCATGCCTTTCTTGTTTTAAGCGCTCAGCTTCCAGTCGTTGTTGCTCAAGGCGCTCTTTTTCCAAGCGCTCGGTTTCTAGGCGTTTGTTTTCTAAGCGTTCTTGTTCCAGTCTGTGTTGTTCCAATCTTTCTTGTTCTAGGCGTTGCTCTTCAAGCTCTCGCTCACGTAGTTGCGCTTGTAATTTTTCTTGGTGGTCACGCTCGATAGCCAGTAATTCTTCGACTTTATCATGCAGATTAGGCACGCTAAACTCATATTCATCAAGGTCGGTATCGGGATAAAGTAAGGTAACGATATCATCGAGTTCTTGAATAATGGCGTGTTTGACAGGGGTAGGGGTGGCGAGCCAGCGCTTTGAAAATTGGTGGGAGAAGGCAAATCCTGACATGAATGGTGTCCAGCGTTAAGGATGAAATAGGATAGCTTCATTTAACGAAAAAACGGCTACAATTTCAATAGCCGTTTTCAAAATTCACACCGTTAAAGGATTAATGCTATCATCGCAGTGATTGCTATTTATCGTGACTGCCATTTGGCAAACAACAGCGAGCCGTTGGTACCACCAAACCCAAAGCTGTTAGAAATCGCATGGGTTAAGTGGTCGACTTTACGGGCTGTATGCGCTACATAGTCAAGCTTGCACTCAGGGTCTTGATGATCCAAATTGATGGTCGGTGGCAATATTTGTTGTTGCAGCGCCTTAACGGTGAAAATCGCTTCGATACCGCCTGCAGCGCCCAGTAGATGACCGGTCATCGATTTGGTGGAACTTACTACCATGTTCTCACCAAAGATACTCGCAATCGCACGACTCTCTGCCACATCACCCGCTGGGGTACTGGTGCCATGGGTATTGATGTAGCCAACGTCACTGGGTGCAATGCCAGCATCACTCAAGGCGTGACGCATCGCCATAGCGGCACCTTCGCCATTTTCCGGTGGCGCAGTGATATGACTGGCATCATCACTCATGCCAAAGCCGACAAACTCTGCCAGAATCGTCGCACCGCGCGCTTTGGCGTGGGCAAGGCTTTCCATCACTAGCACGCCTGCACCATCACCCAGCACAAAACCATCACGGTCTTTGTCAAATGGACGACTGGCTTTGGTGGGTGCATCGTTGCGCGTTGATAACGCTTGCATTGCTGAGAAGCCACCGATACCGAGTTGGCTTGAGGCTTTTTCACAGCCGCCCGCCACAATCACATCGGCATCGCCATACGCAATCAACCGTGCCGCCAAGCCAATCGCATGAGTCGCTGTGGTACAAGCGGTAGAAGTGGCAAGATTTAACCCTTTAATCCCATGACGAATCGCCACTTGCCCAGCTGCCATATTCACAATGGCTGAGGGCACAAAAAACGGCGAGATTTTACGCGGACCCTCGCTATGAAGCTTTACCGCTGTGTCTTCAATGGTGGTGATACCGCCAATCCCTGAGCCGATAATCACGCCGATACGGTCGGGGTCAACCTGCTGTACAGGCACGGCTTGCAACTCACTGATAAAGCCTGCTTGCTTCAAGGCTTGCGCGGCTGCGGCAACGCCATATTGCACAAAGGTGTCATACCGACGCGCGTCTTTGGCGTTCATATACAAGCCGATATCAAACCCATCCACTGTGCCGGCGATTTGTGCGCGGTAGTCAGTGGCGTCAAAATGGCTAATCGCTTTGATACCGCTTTCGCCATTAATGAGCCGTTGCCAAGTACTCTCTACATCGAGTCCTAGCGAGGTAATGGCTCCCATGCCGGTGATGACAATACGCTCATGGTCAGGGCGTTCGTCGTAGCGGGGCTTTTTTTGGCTAAATTTTGTGGTCATTTCATGCTCGAATTTTTGAATAATATTTTTTGAATAACATTTTATGAAAGTTTAGCAAAAATAGTGTACGAGTGTAAACACAATAACTTTAACGTCTTTAGGTTGATTGTATATATCTATAGCTCGTTGAACAATATTAGGAATTGCTCAAAGACAACCAAAGTGGAAGGCAAGCGCTATACATCAGCGCTATAAGTAAGTGCTATCAATACCATTGTCATCATTGTCGACGTAAAACACACACGCCGTGTTAAAAACACACCTGCCCCAACACCACTTTTTTATTTGCCCCGGTGACACTGGGTAAGTTACTCGGTACGTTCAAAATCGTCTGCTGAGCTAGCCACGCAAACGCTACGGCTTCAACCCACAACGGCGACAGCCCAATTTTATCAGTAGTTTGTATGCTCCAAGTGGCTAAATTATCTTGTAAACGGCTCATTAAATAGGTATTTAATGCCCCACCACCACAGACAAACAACTCGCCTTGCGCACCATCAGTGACGGACACAATGGCATCGCTGACGGATTTAGCGGTAAGCGCCACCAACGTCGCTTGCACATCGGCAGGTGAATACGCCAAATTGGGGAATTGCTGACCCAATTGTTCTAGCATAGCCTCAAGCCAAGCCAAATTAAACTCCTCTCGCCCAGTGCTTTTTGGGAACGGCTTGGCAAAAAATGGGTGGGTCAAAAGCAAATTTAATAGCGGCTCAAGCACTTGTCCGGATTTTCCCCAATCGCCATTGTGATCATAAGCTTGTTGGGTATGACGCTGACACCAAGCATCAATGAGCAAATTTGCCACCCCTGTATCAAATCCAATCACATCATCGCTGCCATCAAGTACGGTGATATTGGCAATACCGCCTAAATTTAAAATCACTTTTGGCATGACTTTATCGGCATGATAAGGCGGTGTAGCAAACATGGCTTGGTGAAACGCAGGCACGAGTGGCGCGCCTTGCCCACCCACTGCCATATCACGGCGCCGAAAATCGCTCACCACCGCAATAGTAGTGCGCTCAGCGAGTACATTCGGGTCAAGCAGTTGCAAGCTAAATGACCACTGTGGGCGATGACGCACGGTTTGCCCATGACAACCAATCGCGGTTACTTCATCAGGGGTCACCTGCGCTTTGTCGAGCAATTGATTGACCAAATTTGCGGCAAATTCAGCATAAAATACACTCGCCCAACCAAATACATCCAGTTCGCTCTCGAACGCCAAATTATCATCAGCGATGAGTTGTGCCACCCCGTTTGGTTGAGTGAGCGCTAACAACACGGCGCGTAAATCAGCGGGAAACGGCTCGCTCACCGTCGCCAAAATCTCGACAGGCTCATCATTGTCTTCATCAATCTCATAAAACTGGCACAGCACCGCATCGAGTCCGTCAAGGCTGGTGCCACCCATCATGCCAATCACATACGGCGAGTCGGCAAGCGGGTTTTCTTTGCTGGTCATCATATCATCCATGATGTCGGTAAAATGGCTAAAAAATCCTTCATCAAAAGGTAGGTTGGCAGGTAGTCCAGTCGGCAACGTTTGGCTCATAATTATTCTCGTTAGTGCTGTCAAAGTAGAGAGTGCCTTGATTATAGCATACTAAAAGCCTGCCTTATTTTATCTGCAAATTTGCTATAATGGCTAAACTTCACTTTTTTTTCAGCCGTTTTAACCCGCGCTTTTTTCGAGGTAAGCATGACCGATTCTACTCATAGATTTTTAGCAGCAGAAGAACAACTCAAACTCATCCAACGTGGTACGCACGAAATTATTTCGCAAGACGATTTAATTAAAAAACTTAAAGAAAACCGCCCACTGCGAGTCAAAGCAGGGTTTGACCCGACTGCACCCGATTTACACTTGGGTCATACGGTTTTAATCAATAAACTCAAGCATTTTCAGGATTTGGGACACCAAGTGTTGTTTTTGATTGGGGATTACACCGCTCGCATTGGCGACCCAACGGGTAAAAATACCACTCGTCCGCCGTTGTCTGAAGAAAAAATTCTGGAGAATGCCCAAACTTATAAAGAGCAAGTATTTAAAATCCTTGACCCCGCCAAAACCCAAGTGATGTTTAACTCCGACTGGTTTAGCAAAATGTCGGCAGGCGACATGATTGGTTTGGCAAGCCAGCAAACCGTGTCTCGTATGCTCGAGCGCGATGACTTCTCAAAACGCTATCACAGTCAAACGCCGATTTCGATTCATGAATTTTTGTACCCACTGGTGCAAGGTTATGACTCAGTCGCCATGCAAGCCGATGTTGAGCTAGGTGGTACTGACCAAACCTTTAACCTACTCATGGGTCGTACCTTGCAATCTCGCTATGGTCAAGTGCCACAAGTCTGTATCACCGTGCCGATTTTGGAAGGCTTAGACGGCGTACAAAAAATGAGTAAATCGCTTGGCAACTACATCGGTATTTACGACAGCGCAGGCTCAATGTACCAAAAAATCTTGTCCATGCCAGATACTTTAATTGCGCGTTATTTTGAGTTACTTAGCTTCAAACCCATGGATGAAGTCGAAGCCTTGCTAAAAGACATCGAAAACGGGCGCAATCCGCAAGAAGTCAAACGTATTTTGGCACTAGAGCTGATTGAGCGTTTCCATGACAAAGAAGCCGCTGAAAACGCGCACAAATCAGCGGGCAATCGCTTGGTAGAAGGTGAGTTACCAGTGGATTTGCCAGAAGTGACGATTAGCCTTGATGGTCAAGCACAACTTTTTATCACCCAAGTGCTTAATCAAGCCAATTTGGTGAAAAACTCAGCGCAAGCCAAAGACTTTTTGAAAAACCAATCGGTGAAAGTGGATGGGCAGGTGGTGGATGCAGGATTTGCCCTCACCGCAGGACAAACGGTGGTCATTCAAGCAGGCAAAAAAGCGTATGCCAAAGTGACGATTTCCTAAAGTGTATTGCTTAACCAATAATTTTATTTTAAAATGTAGTGACAATATCACTACATTTTTTGCTTTTTATAGAGGTTAGTAGCTATGACACACTCAACTATGTATCAATTTCGACTTGATGCCAATGAAAAGCGCCAAGCCTTTGAAGTGTTTGACGAACTAGGTATTAAGCCTGCGCAAGCGATTCGTCTATTTTTACGTCAAGTTACGGCAACAAAGTCTATTCCGTTTGACGTCGCAATTCCTAACGCCACCACACAACGTGCGATGCAAGACGTTGACGCCATGATTGCAGACAAGCAAGCCCGATTTAGCAGTAACAAGGAATTGTTTGATGCCCTCGAAAAAGCCGATTAATTCAAAACGCACGAATTTACCAAGAGCCTCAGATTTTACCAAAGATTTTTTGAATGATTGGCAAAGACTAGTGAAAACAGGGCGTTATGACATGGTCAGGCTCAAAGAAGTCATGCTGTTATTAATTGCCAATAATGAGCCGTTAGGGGCAGAGTGGAAAGACCATGAATTAAAAGGAAATTGGGCAGGATTTCGAGAGTTACATGTGGGTGGTGATTTTTTATTAATCTACAAAATTCAAACCATCACAAAATTTGAGACAATTTATTTTACTCGTGTAGGAACACATAGCGAACTATTTGAATAAAAAGGGATTTAAAAATGAAAGCCATCTTCCTCGACCGAGCTACCTTTTCCGCTGATTTAGCATTAACACCCCCACACGGACTGAGCGACTATCAAGTCTATGCGCAAACGCCCAATGACCCCAAAATCATTATTGAGCGTTGCCAAGACGCGGATATTGTCATCACCAATAAAGTTGAGCTTACCGCCGAAATTATCGCGCAGCTCCCAAAGCTCAAACTCATCCAACTGACCGCCACAGGGATGAACAACGTCGATAAAGACGCTTGTGACAAGCACGGCATTACTGTTAAAAACGTCGCAGGCTATGCGGTCAAAAGCGTCCCCGAGCATACCTTTATGCTGATACTCTCAGCCATGCGAGCGGCTCGCCACTATCATCATGAAGTGGTCAAGGGTGACTGGCAAAAAGATGGTCGCTTTTGTCTGCTCGATACACCACTCATTGACCTTGAAAGCAAAACGCTGGGCATTATTGGCTATGGCACGATTGGCAAACGGGTTGGGGAAATTGCCAAAGTCTTTGGTATGACAGTATTGATAGCCGAACACCAAAACAAACCGCCAAGAAATAGCGACTATAGCGCGTTTGATGATGTCCTTGCTCAGTCCGATGTCATTACCCTGCATTGTCCATTGACCGAGCAAACGCAGCATTTAGTGAATGCCGATACCATTGCCAAAATGACAAAAAAACCATTGATTATCAATGTCGCGCGCGGTGGCGTGGTCGATAGTCAGGCAGTGGCTGATGCCGTTACACAAGGTAAATTATTGGGCTATGGGGCAGATGTGTTTGAATATGAACCGATTAAAGACAACGACCCATTACTCACACTTAAAGACCACCCAAGAGTGATTTTTACCCCCCATAATGCGTGGGGAAGCGTCAATGCCCAGCTTAACCTATGGGACATACTGTGTCAGCAAGTGCAAGAGTTTATCCAACTATCGCATAAGGGAAAATAACGAAAATAACGGAAAATAAATATGACAAGTAAACTGCAATTTCAGGACCTAATTATCGGCACAGGTAAAACTGCCGAGCGTGGGGCACTGATTACCGCGCATTACACGGGCTATCTGCCAGATGGCACGGTATTTGACTCATCGCATCACCGCGGGCAACCCTTTGAAGCTGTGATTGGCACAGGGCGGGTGATTAAAGGTTGGGACGTGGGCGTTTTGGGTGGCGAATACGCGCAAAAAATCGGCTATCAAGCCCAAGTTGAAAACCCTGCCAATCTCATAGCCATGCAAGTTGGTGGCAAGCGCAAACTCATTGTGCCAAGTCACTTGGCGTATGGTGAGCGCCAAATCGGAAAAATCCCGCCAAATTCAGACTTAACCTTTGAAATTGAATTATTGGATGTCAAAACTCGTGATTGAGATTACATTGGGTATTTATCAGCACTACAAAGGCAATCTGTATCAAGTGCTGCACATCGCCAAACATAGCGAAACTGAAGAGGAGTTGGTCGTCTACCGTGCGCTCTACCAAGCGTATGGGGTTTGGGTGCGACCGCTTGCGATGTTTGCCGAAACGGTGGAAGTCAATGGCGAAGCTGTGCCAAGATTTAAGCTGATAAAACCGCTAGACAGTTAAGTTTGGCGGTAATTGATAGGGGGCAGTGATACAAAAATGACCGCTAACAAAAAACCCCAAACTAATAAGCTTGGGGTTAATCGATTTATACCTAAGACAAATGATGGTGGCGTGGGGCAGGATCGAACTGCCGACACACGGATTTTCAATCCGTTGCTCTACCGACTGAGCTACCGCGCCATGTTTGTCAGCATCAGTATTTGAGCGGCTATTAAACTAAAAATCGCCAAAGGTGTCAAGCACTATTTTAAACTTTTTGCAAAAAGTTGCTAGTAACTGGCAAAATACTCATTTATATCAACTCGTACATGGCTAAAATACGATGAATTGCGCCGCAGCCCGGTACAAACTTGGTATTGCCTTTTTTGCGCTCAATGTCAGTGACTTGTTTGACAAATTTGGGGGCAAGACCGCGCCCGCGATTGGCAGGATGTAGTACGATGTACTGTAGCAAGCGGCTAGACTCGATGCCTTCATTAAAGCAGCCCATCGCGGCAATCGGTTTTTCATTAAACATCCCCAAATACAGGATATCACCCTTGGCAAAGGCCTTTTCAAAAAACGCCACAGCATCACGACCTGTCGCAAACTCAGGCGAGCTGTCGTACAATTTTTCCACCCGCAATTTGAGTTCAGGGTCGTCAATGCTGTTGTTTTCAAAGTTATTGATGGCAACGGATTCTAATGGCATAAAGCCCTCCTTGTTAATTAGCTCACGTTTTAATTAGCGCATGTTGATTTAGTATAAAATAGTCACTAGGATACCAACAAACTTATAATTGTTATTCCGTGTTTTTTGCTAAAAATAAAAGCTTGCAAGGCGTTGGTCAGACCTTGGCAAGCCGTGATGGTTTTTTGGTTAACCAAATCTTGGATAAACTCTGTGAAATGATAATGTGTTTTTCAAAACAACCTGCTCGATGCCGTCCACTAACGGCGGGCGAAAAAGCCATCGCGGGTAGCGTATTTGGTGATACGTTACAGCTTGATAGTATACGCCTAAAAACCGCATGGTGGGTGCTCAAAGGCTATGCGGTCAGTCCCAATGGTCATGTGTATTTTCATCCAGCAGATTTTTGTGATGATTTTAGCCAGCAAAATATCTATCTGCGCGCGTGGCTGGTGCATGAATTGACTCATGTCTGGCAAATCCAACAAGGCGTTAAGGTGTTTCGCCGCGCCCTGCTCAATCGGCGCTATAGCTACGAGCTGCAAGCCAATAAGCCATTTGGTCGTTATGGCATAGAGCAGCAAGCGCGTATGGTGGAAGATTATTATCGAAAACGTGAGCTCAAACAGGATTATGAGCCATTACTCGCCTTTATTCCGTTTGCCAGTTTACAGCCTGCCACTGCCTAGCGCTATCAACTCTCTGTGTCGCTGTCACTACCTAATGTTTGTAGCGATTGCGGTGGTTTT
Source organism: Moraxella sp. CTOTU47579 (assembly GCF_032004885.1). Lineage (NCBI taxonomy): Bacteria > Pseudomonadati > Pseudomonadota > Gammaproteobacteria > Moraxellales > Moraxellaceae > Moraxella > Moraxella sp. CTOTU47579. Next base: position 115,052 of record NZ_DALZOJ010000006.1, on the reverse strand, counting down.
TTTAGCATAATTGCTTGATAGATGGGTGTCTTAAGGTTCAGTTAAGCTAAATCTGTATGATAGCCTCATCCTAAATTTGGTTATTATATAATGGCTATTTTTTGGTGCATTTAGATAAGGTAAGTAATCGTATGTCAGTGAATAACTCTCGATGGTTAGCATGGCGTCAACAAGGTATTAATACTAAAGGTGTTAGTACTCAAGGTGTCAATGCTTATGTGATGATGGGTATTGTCGCGCTATTTTTGACCCTAACCGCCAATATTACTTTCTTTGATAAAGCCACGGCAGTCTATCCGTTTGCCCAGCATATTGGCTTTATAGGCTCATTGCCGTTGGTGCTATGCGGTGTGATGCTACTGGTTATTGTGCTGCTTAGCTATCGTTACACCCTTAAAGCGGTATTGATTTTTTTGCTATTGACCGCGGCAGTCACGGCATATTTTACCGATACCTATGGCACTGTCTATGATGTCAATATGCTACAAAATGCGCTACAAACCGATAAAGCAGAAAGCGCTGATTTGTTTAACGTCAATTTTATCTTACGCATTTTATTGCTTGGGGTATTGCCTAGTGCGTGGGTGGCGTGGAAAAAGGTCACATTTCCGCCCATTAAGCGCAGCATATTGCAGCGCGGCTTGACGTATTTGGTCAGCATTGGCTTGGTGGTGTTACCGATTTTGGCGATGAGTAAAAATTACGCCAGTTTTTTCCGTGAACATAAACAGCTTCGTAGCTATACCAATCCTGCCACCCCTGTATATGCACTGGGTAAACTTGCCAGTATACAGCTCAAACAAGCACAGGCACCCAAAACCCAAATCATGCATGCAACCGATGCGGTGCAGGTGAGCAACCCCACCACCCGTAAGCCAAAGCTGGTGGTATTGGTAGTCGGAGAAACCGCGCGCGGCGACCATGTGCAGCTAAATGGGTATAACCGAACCACCTTCCCGCAGATGGCAGCGACGGCTGGGGTAACTAATTTTAACCAAGTCATCGCCTGCGGTACCTCAACCGCTTATTCGGTGCCCTGTATGTTTAGTTATGTCGGTATGAAAGACTACGATGTGGATACCGCCAACTACCAAGAAAACGTACTTGATACCTTACATCGCCTAAAGGTCAATATCTTGTGGCGTGATAACAACTCAAGCTCAAAAGGCGTCACTAATCGTTTGCCCGCGGCAGATTTTGTCGATTATAAAACCGCGCGCAACAATACGATGTGTAATACCAACCCCTATGGCGAGTGCCGCGATGTGGGTATGCTAGTAGGCTTAGATGACTACGTCAAACAACTAGCTAACCAGAATACGCTTAACCAGGACACCCTAATTGTGCTGCACCAAATGGGTAATCACGGACCTGCGTATTTTAAACGATATGATAAGCAATTTGAAAAATTCACCCCAGTCTGCCAAAGCAATGAACTTGCCAAATGCGACCCACAAAGCGTGATTAATGCCTTTGACAATGCGCTACTTGCCACCGATGACTTTTTGGCAAAAACGGTGAACTGGTTAGACAAATACGACAGCACCCACCAAGTAGCGATGCTGTATGTCAGTGACCACGGTGAAAGTCTGGGCGAAAACGGCATCTATTTACATGGTATGCCTTATAAAATCGCGCCTAAAGCGCAAAAACACGTCGCATCGATGTTTTGGGCAGGTAAGCACTCAGGCATTCAAGCAGTGCCATCTAATACTGAGCTCACCCATGATGCTATTACCCCAACTTTGTTAAAACTGTTTGATGTGCGTGCGCAAACCGTACAAGGCAAACCCTTGTTTATCAAGTAAAGTTATCCAGTAAAGCCATTTGGGTAATTAGAGCCATTTAAGTAATGTTAGACATAACAAGTGTGTCCAACTCCAGTGACAGTGACGGCAAGATAGATGGTTCAAAATAGATGATTATACAGATCGCTAAATTAAAAAATTTTGCCAGTAGGCAGACCGTGCTCGGACTGGTGCTGGCGATTATCTTTACGCTAACGCTGGAGCACAGCGCCATTGATGTAGCCATCAGTCAGTATTTTTATTCCCCCACAGATGGCTGGCTGCTTGCCAAAGAGTCACTACTCCCTAACTTAATTTTTTATACCATTCCCAAAAGATTATTAATTGCGTTTGAAATCTATATGGCAATCGCATGGCTACAACGCTACTTATTACAACGCCGCGCATCAAGTCACTGGCTTGCCAAGCAACAGGCATGGTTTAAGCCTTTTAGCCCACTATCACTGACTGAAATGGGCTATCTATTCGTCGTGATGGTGTTGGTACCTTTGATTATCGCATCGCTTAAAGGGGTGACGCATGTGGTGTGTCCCAATCACTTGCAAATTTTTGGCGGTGAATATCGCTATCTCACGATACTAGAAGACATCCAAGCCGGCACCCGCTCAAAATGCTTCCCTGCAGCGCATGCTAGTGCTGGGTTTGCCCTGTATGCTTGGGCGTTTATCCCAAGTCTTTGGCACAAGCGCTGGCAAATCGCAGCGATGGTGACGGTGATAGCTTGGCTAATGGGTGGATATAAAATGTTGATAGGTGACCATTTTTTAAGTCATACGCTGGTATCTATGAGCTTGGCATGGGGCATTTGCGCGGCAGTGGCATGGGCTTGGTGTCGGTTCTACGCCAAAGCCGAATCCGCAAAAAATTCATAATGCTAACAGTTCATCGTATAAAAGCATAAAGGTATAAAAAAGCGTTGAGGAATACCCCACGCTTTTTTTGGGTGTCATGACTAGCTTAACCGATTGATGGTCATTACCACTTTATAGCCACCCGGATGACTGGCAGTTAAGCGAGAAGGCAGTTTATCGTTACTGTTGCTATAGCTAAAGGTGGCTGTCCAATCGCCATTTTGGGCACTCACTAGGCGATTAGTGCTGTCTTTTTTATCATTAGCATCACTGGGTGCTGGCTGCCCTTGAATCCAGTAAGGCAGCTGTGAGATGGGCGCTTGCCAACCGGTTGCACGTAATAGCAATTCTTCAGGGGTAGCGGCATTGATGGTACCTTTTTCGTTGGTTAACGTCGCAGATTGACCATTGTAGCTGATTTTGGTTTGACCCGCATTCATCGCACCGGCAATCTCAATGGCAAAGTTTTGACCTTGCTGTGTCCAAATATAAAACGCGCTGCCTGCCTGCTGCGGCGTGGTCATGCCAATTTTACCATTGATGGTAAATTGCGCGCTTGGTAGCGTACTTGCAGCCGCTTGCTCAGTAGATGTGGTCGATTGCGCCGTGGCTGTTTGGGTATTGACCACAGGGGTTGTCATCCCTGTGGCGACAGGTTTGGTTGTGATGGGCTTAGTTGTTGCCTGTACTGACTGACAGCCTGTTAGCAGCATACTACTGATGCCCAAACAGGCAATACTTAACCCCGTGACTTTGCTGGTGACCGCTGGTAATAAATGCATAATATCCTCAAATGTTAATCAAATTTGTTAATCAAGTTTTCATCAAATGTTAACTGGTTTTGCTCAAGTATGATTGTTTAAAAAACCGATGGGTAAACTATAAATAGCCATTGTTAAGCCTGTTTTGCTTAACTGCTCAAATTGGTGAAAAAGCGGTTGTTATTTATCTCTCGTTTTCCTGCCATTTACCTACCACTTATCTGCTTTACAAACCGTCATTGCTCGCTAGTCGTCATGCTCAGAGACGATGTTAGGCAATGCTATTGTAGATTTTCGGGTTGATAACCGAGTTCATTAACTAAGATTTGGTTGATGCGAGCCGCTTCTTTTTGGTTGCCCAAATTTAAGTAGGCTTGTTGCAGCAGCAAGCCGCTAATCACATCGGGTACGATATCAAAATTATCTGATAACAGACTAATGACGGTGGCGTTATTAGCCTGATGCAGCGCTTGTTGCGACAGTATTTGCCGCGCCTTTAAACCGACTTCTTTGTCATTGATTAATGCCGTCAGTATGGCGGTCACTTCTTCATTATTTTGTTTTAAATTGACCAAGGTTTGCGCATATTCGAGTTGATAATCCACGTTTGCCGGTGCAAGTCGAATCAACTCTTTTAACAGTCGCAGTTTACTGGCGTCATCATCATCGGGCAGTAACAACACCTTGGCAAATAAGATATCGGTATTATTGGGTAAACTGGTTTGTGCGCTATTAAGCAAGGCTAACGCTTGCGCGGTTTGGTTGTTTTTTTGCAAAATATTGGCTTGCATGATGTAGCTTTGCGGCGCAAAACTGTCAAATTGTTCCCGTAATTTGATGCTACTGGCAATCGCTTCATCAAAACGACTTTGTGAGATTAATAAATCAATCTGCTGCTGTCTGGCTTTGAGCACCAAGTCGGGTTGCATCACTTTGCCATAGTAGCTAATCGCATCATTGAGTAGGTTCTGGCGTTCGGCACTGACAGCCAAATAATAATTGGCTTGGTCCTTAAAGTTGGGGCTGGCAATCAACGCTTTGAGCAAGCGATCTGCTGCGGCGTATTTTTTTAAATCAATACCCACCAAAGCGGCCAGCAGTTTGATTTCTTCATCTGCTAAAAACTGCCGATTAGCCGTGGCATTGAGCTGTTGCCAGACCTGCGCGCTTTTGCCTTGTTTGAGCATGTAGCGAATTTGATAAACAAATAGCGCTTTATTGTCAGGCACGGTTTTACGCGCCTGCGCAATAAACGCAATCACTTGATTACTGGGCGATAAGGCTTGTAAGATATCTGCTTTTAAAATCAAAAAAGCTGGGCTTTTGGAGTTGGTTTTAAGCGCCCGATTAATCGCCACTAACGCGGCTTTGGGCTGTTGAAACTGTAGCAGCAGACCCGCTTTCATGACCAGTAGTGAAGGGTTGTTTTTGATGTCTAATCGATTGAGCGTAGCAAGCAATTCAGCTTGGTCACGGGTTTCGGTGGGATAAATCCCAATCAAAATCTGACTTAAATCAGCGTCAGGATCGTACTGCAAAATTTGATTGAGCTTTTCGCCGGCTAATTCATACTCGTGCGCTTTGAGTGCCAAATGGGTCACATAAAAAATCGCCGGCACATGGTCAGGGTTTTGCTGTTGCCACGCATTGGCAAAAGCGAGCGACAACTGTGGTGGTTCATTTTGTAAAGATAAACCCAGTGCGCGTTCAAAGACGGGGGCCGCATCCGCCAAAAAAGACTGCTGCTTATAGGTCGCTAATGCCTGATCGATACGACCGCGATCTGCGGCAAACTCCGCCATCAAAATCGCATACAGGCTTGGCTGGGTGCTGACCACAGCGCTCGGCTGATGAGCAGACTGACTAGCAGATGCAAAATTTGCCCCGGCACTAAAAACTGCTGGGCTAAACAATAAACTTGCCAACGTGAGCGTAGTCGCGACTACCTTTTTGCCTAAAGCGGTAAAAGGTTTAAATACATCAAGCGGTTTTAGGTTAGATTTCAGATTAGGCTTTAGATTGACAAAAAGTTGCTGCGGTATTGACAAATGCATCGGTAAATAAATCGATAAACAATAAGGCTTGACATATTTTGACGCAAAAAAGCGTGGATTGAGGGGACAACCACGCACAGCGCAACAAGCCGATGAAATAACCGCTGGAAACAACTTTAGCATTTAGCCCGCTTGGACAGTAACGTACCTAAAAATTACAGTCAGTGACAAGTAACAAGTAAGATGTAACAAAATGTTCATGAGATAATTGAATTATACGGCTGCGACACGCTCAACTATGTAGAATTATGGTTAAATCGTATGGGTAAATAGCAACCAAATAAGCGAATGTGGCAGAGTTAAGTAAAAAAATACCATGATAGCTCGAATGGCGGTCCAAAATGCTAGACATGTTAATGATTTAAAGCGTGGCTAAAGAATTTTCCTTAATCAAAAAAGCAGGATGTTTTTCATTTGTTATTAGCAATGGTATAATAATCCATTTTTCTAATTTACTTTTATTAAGTGGCTATTATTAAGTTGCTTTAGGTTTCTTTATATTGCCACTTTTCCCCCTGTGTTATCAAGCATGACAAACGTCGATAGACTGATATAGGCTAGATGTCGCTTAGCTAGCACACTTAGCTAGCACACTTAGGTTCACAAAAATCGGCTTTGATAAACGCGGTCATTTTTAAGGTCAGTACGTTATATGCAGCTTCTGGTTATTGGGTTAAATCATAAAACAGCACCAGTTGCCATGCGTGAGCAATTGGCGTTTGCTGCTGAAGATTTGCCGATTGCCCTAGATTCGCTCAAAGCGATCACCCAAGGCGCGGTGATTTTATCGACCTGCAACCGCACTGAAATCTATGCGCTAGCCCCCGAAGGACAGACCCTTACTAGCACGATGTCACAAGTGATTGAATGGCTAGCGGCTTTTAAAAACACGCCCATGCAAAAAATCGTGCCACACCTGTATCAATATCAAAATAACCACGCACTGCTACATTGGGTGCGGGTAGCGTCTGGGCTAGACTCGATGATTTTAGGCGAGCCGCAGATTTTGGGACAAATCAAACAGGCGGTGCGCCAATCCCGCGCCAAAGAAGGTATCTCGAGTAAGCTTAGCTGGGTGATTCAGCAGGTATTTGCTGCCGCCAAACAAGTGCGTAACGAAACGCGGGTAGGCTCACAAGCGGTATCGTTAGGCTTTGCCGCTGCCAAATTGGTTACCCAAATTTTTCAAAAACCTAGCAACAACACTTTGCTTGTTGTCGCGGCAGGTGAGATGAATCGGTTGGTTGCGACCAATATCGCAGGTTTAGGTGTCGGCAAAGTCATCATCTGTAATCGTAGTCCTGAGCGTGCCGCGCTGCTTGCCTCTGAGCTTGAAACGATTGTGCCGCACATTGAGATTACCCCGCTTGATCAATTACCCAGCGTGTTGCCGCAAGCGGATATTGTAACCAGCTGTAGCGGTAGCTTATATACCTTGATTGATAAAACCATGGTAAAACAGGCGTTAAAACAGCGCCGTCATCAGCCCATGTTAATGATTGATTTGGCCGTGCCTCGCGATATTGACCCTATCGTCAGTGAGCTAGATGACGTGTATTTATACTCAATCGATGACTTACAACATGTGATTGCAGGCAACCTTGAACAGCGTCGCCAAGCTGCCGTAGAAGCAGAATTATTGGTGAGCCAAATCGTGGTGGCGATTGAGCGCAAATACTTGGTACGCCAAGTGGGTCAGGATATTCAGCAGTACCGTGAGCAAGCCAAACACCATGCGGATATGATTTTAAGCCAATCCTTACAGCAGCTTGCCGACGGTCATGCAGCCGAAGCCGTGTTAACCGAACTGACCCGTAAACTCACCCAAACGTTAACCCATGCACCGTCCAAACTATTGCGAGAAACGGCTAGCGAACAGCCCGTAGAAACTGTCAATTTTGTGGCACAACATCTGACCCATGCCTTTCGCAAAGACAAATGTCCCTATCTCACCCATAACAACACCCTGCTTGATGATGAGCCAGCGTCACCGTCTTTTGACAATCAATAATTTTCCTATCGCTGAGCTTTTAAGCGCAAGTTTTCGCTACAAGCGGCGGCTAGCTTTTTTGCATCAAATTTGTAATACTTAAAATTGCTCTGCTAACTCTGATAACAATGGCGTCGATTAGGATTTGCTATGTTTACTTGCCCACCGATACTACCGTATTTTACCCCACTGCCTGCGCTTAGCCTGCAAGGCGAAGCCAATCTTGGCATACCCGCTTGGTTAGCCGCAGTGGAAGCGGACTTGGATAAGGCGCTGGCATCTGGCATACCGATTCGCCAAGTCGTCATGGGGCGCTGCTGTGCGATTGATAGCATGATGGAAGCCTTATTTGAGTTGTATGCACTCGATCAAACCGATTTGACGCTGTTTGCCACAGGGGGGTATGGGCGTGGGGAGTTACACCCGTTTTCAGATGTGGATTTATTGCTGTTAAGTCCAAACCCGATTGATGAGGCCTTGAACCAAAAAATTTCCCCGTTCGTCGCTAAGCTCTGGGATATTGGGATTGATCCTGCTTTGGTGGTGCGCTCCGTTGAAGAATGTGATAAGGCTTGTCACGATGATATCACGGTCGCAACAAGTCTGTTAGAAGCACGAATTTTGGCGGGCAACGTTGCCCAAGCTGGGTTGCCGATGCAGCTACTCAATAAAAACTGGTCACAAACCAAGTTTTATGAGGCCAAAATGGCAGAAGCTAAAGAGCGCTATGTTAAACATAATTCGACGGAGTATAACCTAGAGCCTGACCTGAAAAACGCGCCTGGGGGCTTGCGAGATATTCATACTGTCGGCTGGATTAGTAAGCGCTATTTTCGCGTGACAAACTTGTTTGGACTGGTGCAGCAAGAATTTATTACCGAAAAAGAATTTGATGAGCTGCAACAAGCGGAAGATTTTTTGTGGTTGATTCGCCATCATCTGCACAAAATTGCCAAACGCAATGAAAACCGTGTTTTATTTGACTATCAGCGCCTGATTGCTGAGCGCATCGGTTACCGTGATAATTCGCATCCCAATGCCGCAGTCGAGCAGTTTATGCGCGATTATTACCGTTATGCCATGTCAAACTCAACATTGTCTGAAATGCTCACCCAGCACTACTATGAAACGTTGATTGAAGCGCGTCTACCCGATGAACAGCGCCCGGTACATAAGGTGATTAATGAGCGTTTCAAACTGGTCGGTAATCGCATTGCGGTGACGCATACGCGAGTGTTTGCCCAACATCCAACCGCGATTTTAGAAATGTTTTTATTGATGGGTCAGCAAAATATTCGCCATATTCGTACCCGCACGCTACGGATTTTGAAAATCGCTGCGCGCGGCATTGATGAGCATTTTCGCAATGATCCCGCCAACAAAGCCATGTTTATGGACAATCTCAAAGAGCAAAATCTGCTGTTTTGGCGACTGCGAGTCATGAAGCGTTATGGTGTGCTAGGTAGCTATTTGCCTGCTTTTGGGCAAATTACGGGTTTGATGCAATATGACTTGTTCCACCGTTATACGGTGGATGCCCATATTTTGATGTTGATACGTATGTTGCACCGCTTTACCGATGACAATTATGTTGATACCTATCCGCTTGTCAGTGGTATCTACCGCCGTATTGACCGTAAAGAGATGCTGGTGTTGGCAGCGATTTTTCATGATATTGCCAAAGGTCGGGGCGGTGACCATAGTGAACTTGGCGAGCAAGATGCCATCAAGTTTTGCTTGTCACATGGTTTAAGCCAAGCCGATGCTGAGCTTGTCGGCTGGTTGGTGTCTCAGCATTTATTGATGTCGATGACCGCGCAGAAAAAAGACATCTCTGACCCCGAAGTTGTGGCAGAATTTGCCGATAAAGTCGGGAATGTGACTTATTTGAATTATTTGTATGTGCTTACCGTTGCCGATATGAATGCCACCAACCCGCAGCTTTGGAACAGTTGGCGGGCAACCTTGATGCGTCAACTATATACCCAAACCCGCCGTATCCTGCGGGCTGATATCGATGCGCCGATGAACCGACAAGATATGATTGCCAGTAACAAGCAAAGCGCCCGTGATTTGCTAGCGGGTGATAATGGCTTGGCTGACATTGAAAGCTTGTGGGATGGGCTAGGGGAAGAGTATTTTTTGCGTGAAGTCCCAAGCGATATTGTTTGGCATTCTAAAGCCATCATGGCGCATGATGAGGTACAAAAACAACGCACAGAGAGCGAGCAACCTGAGCCGCTGATTATTTTGCGTGAACATCGCGAGTTGGCACTCGATGCCGTGCAAGTATTTATCTACACCCATGACCAATCCAATTTATTTGCGGTGACCATGACCGTGTTTGACCAAATGGATTTGGACGTACTCGATGCGCGCGTCATCACCGCCTCGCGAGATTTTGCCCTAGATTCTTACGTACTGCTTGACCGACATGGCACACTGCTCACTGATACCGAGCGCCAAACTGAGCTCGTTGAGCGTCTAAAACAAGCCTTTACTAGTCCAACGCTGCCTGAGGTGGCGCAGCGACGCATGCCCAGACAGCTCAAGCATTTTCATGTGCCCACCAAAGTGTCTTTTAGTTTTAACCCGCAATCCAATCAGCATATGATGATTTTGGAAACCCTTGACCAGCCAGCCTTGCTTGCGCGTGTGGGGCAGGTGTTTTTGGCGCATGATATTGAAGTGCATTTTGCCCGCATTACCACATTGGGTGAGCGCGCCGAAGATATGTTCTTTATCACTGACCATGAAGACAAACCGCTATCGGATGAGCGACTAGAAAAACTCAAACAGGCATTGGTAGAAACGCTGAATATCAGTTAACTTGTCAGTGGAAAAATTCGGTGGCAAGCAAGCCCAATCGTAAGCCTAAGTGCAAGCCCAATTACAAGTAAGCTACTGGGTTTGATTACTTTTGGTTGCGCGCCAAATACACCATTAGGCAAACCATGGCAATGAGCGCGATACCTGCCCCTACATAACCCACCATCGCCAGTCCTAGGCTGGCAATCACCAATCCACCGACGAACGCGCCGCCGCCGATACCAACGTTATAAATTCCTGAAAAAATTGACATCGCTACATCAGTGGCATTCGGCGCAAGCTGCAATACGCGTAGCTGCAAAGCAAGGCTAATCGCCGTAATTGCCAAGCCCCATAGCATCGCTAAGGCAAGCCATAAGATTGGCACATGGGGCAGCCAAGCGGATGCCAACAACGAAAACAGCAGCGTTGCCATCGCGCTAATCAAAAACGCCCGTGGAAAACGGTCATAAAAGTGCCCAAATAGCCAGCTCGCTAGCAACCCTGCCACCCCAAAACTCAGCAAAATCACTGTGGCAAATTGCTGACTAAACTGACTAATCGTCAGCATATAAGGCTCAATATAACTGTATGCTGTAAAGTGTGCCGTCACACATAGCACAGTGAGTGTATAGACAGTGAGCAAGGGAATATTATTAAAAATACTGGGTAGACTTGCGGCTGAGCCGACATCTTTGCTCGGCAGTTTTGGTAAAATCCACCACACCATAATCATTGCCAAGAGCGCAGCCGCGCCAATCGTACCAAACGTCATCCGCCACCCAAGCCACTGCCCAATCATCCGACCCAACGGCAGCCCAAGCACCGTCGCCAGCGCGCTACCCATCGACAATAGCCCCAAGGCTTTGGTTTGACGATCTTTGGGCGCCACACGCACCACAAGGCTTGCGGTAATTGACCAAAACACCGCATGCGCTAGCGCAATCAATGCCCGCCCAACCAGCAGCATGGCAAAACTTTGCGCCATCACCGACACCGCATGCCCTCCGATAAAGATAACAAATAATGCTATCAATAGCTTACGGCGTTCGATACGGGCAGTGACAAGCATGGCAGGGAGCGACAAAATAGCCACAATCCAAGCATAAATGGTTATCATATGCCCCACCGTTTCTACCGGCATGGCAAAGCTATGACCAATGTCAGACAGCAGCGCAATCGGCACAAATTCGGTGGTATTAAAAATAAATGCCGAAATCGCCATGACAATCACGCGCCACTGGCGAATTTGGTTGGGATAGTTGGGATTGGACTGGGTGTGTTGACGTAACTGGTGAAAATGACTCATTGCGGACAGGATGGCTAAGGCTGATGGCATACCTTAGCGGCTCACTCTATAAAATAAAAGCAATTTTACGTTATTTTATGATGAAAATAGCTTTGGTAGTAAAAAATCGACTCATAGGCTAGCGCGCCAACCCCAACTCACCAAAAAAGCAATACTCACTAGCCAAGCCACATAGGGATAAGGGGTTAGAAAACTGGCAGTCAGTCCGACTATTTACCTTTGGACAAAATCGCCACTTGGCGAATATAAGTGTGTAAATCAGCCACACTCTCATTCATCAATTCATCATCTTGGGTGTATTCGGCATAGGCAATCCAAATCAGCAGCTGCTTGATAGTGTTGAATTCACTGTCAAAAAAGGTTTTGGTAAATTGTTTTAAGGTATTGTCATCTTGCAAATTTAGGCGCGTTTGCCAACTTTCAATTTTGGCTTGTTGCTCAGGGCTAAAGGTATGGCGAAATAAAAATTCGACAATCGCATGCGGTTCTTCTTCAGCCAGCAATTTACCCAAACGCTTAATGTGACGTTTACGTGCTTCATGGCTAGTAATATCGGCAAGCTGCAGCAAGTCATCCAAAAAAAACTCACTGGCAGGCAGTGCCTTCATTTGTTTTTTTGACAAATTGGCAAGTGGCTCAGCCAGTCGCTGTAGGCGCTCATGGGCTTTTTTTAGTTCGGTACGGCTAACCGCCATATCCATTTCAGCAAAATTAATCATTTATCAATCTCAAAGTTATCAATCATAAGTACAAAGTTGATTCAGAACGCACTACCAGCGGTTTTTTTCACGGTGCTTGATACGTACTACCATCTCTTTGGGTAGCGATTGGGTCAGTGACTCGCCCAACTTTTCTGCGATATACACAGAGCGGTGTTTGCCCCCAGTACAGCCGATAGCGATGGTCACGGTATGGCGATTATTGTGCAAAAAAGGCGGTAACCATTTTTTAAAAAAAGCGATAATATCATTCGCCATGTCATCTACTTCACTGTAGTCATCAAAAAATGCTTTGACATCATCATCTAGCCCTGTCTGGTTGCGCAGTTCAATCTTCCAATGGGGGTTTGGTAGGGTGCGCACATCAAAAATAAAATCGGCATCAATCGGTGCCCCATATTTAAACCCAAAGGATAAAATATTGACGGTTACCGCATTATCCACGCCCAAATGATCGCGGATGACTTCTTTGAGTTGGTGGATATTAAGAAGGCTTGTGTCAATTTTGATATCAGCGCGGATGGCAATCGGCTCTAAAATATCGATTTCTTTTTTGATGGCATTGGGTAGATTACCCGATACCGCCATTAACGGATGCAGACGGCGCGTGGCGTCAAACCGTGCCACCAGGACGCTTTCTTGGGCAGTCACATACAGTATTTTAATCGCCGGTTTGCTATAAGTCTCTATGAGCTTATGATAAACCTCGGCAAACCGCGATAAGTCCGCTTGTGGCGAGCGTACATCGATACCAATAGCGATTTTATAAATTTGGCTGTCATGTACAAGTTTATCAATGGCACTAGCTACTAGCGAGAGTGGCAAATTATCAATTGGATAATAGCCAAAGTCTTCCATGATATTGAGAACCGATGTCTTACCCGAGCCTGAACGTCCTGAAACAATGATAACTTGTAGCGTTGACATAGTTAATCCTTTACAGATGCGGTGGTAGGTTGTTGATTAAAATCGCTAGCTGATGGCTGATTTAGTTCCTGATTCATTTCCCGACTAAATTCTAGGTTATCTAAAAGCCGTGTTTTCTTGCCCAAAAAAGCGGCGGTCAAAATTACCAAGTCTTTATCAGTGGGCTTCGGCGGCTGTAATAAGCGATTTTTAACTTCCAAATAATCCACTTTAAAGCCTGAATCAGCCACCGTCAGGCGATTTAACTTATCAATTGCGCCGGCAATAATCTTGTCAAAATCGGCAAAATTGGCAGTTGTTAACTCATTGGCAAGCTGTTGCAAGCTTTTTTGCAAGGTGGGGGCAAGTTGACGTTCTGCTTCGCTTAGGTATTGATTGCGAGACGATAATGCCAACCCGTCATAAGCACGCACGATATCCACCCCGACAATCTCAATCGGGAAATTTAGCTCAGCGACCAACTGGCGGATAATGGCAAGTTGTTGATAGTCTTTTTTGCCAAAAACAGCGATGTCAGGTTGGACGATATTAAACAGTTTGCTCACCACCAAGCCCACGCCATCAAAGTGGGTGGGGCGAGTGTTGGCACACAAGATTTTGCTAATATCGCCTGACAGCACTTGCACGTTGTTAGGGTAGGTCGGGTACATTTCTTCCACGCTTGGGGCAAATACAAAATTTGCCCCCGCCTCGGTAAGTTTTGCCACATCGGCCTCTAGCGTGCGTGGGTAGGTATCAAAGTCTTCACCCACGCCAAATTGGGTTGGGTTAACAAACACACTGACCACCACGATATCGGCAAGTTCTTTGGCTTTTTTGACGAGTGTCACGTGACCGCTGTGCAAATTGCCCATCGTGGGGACCAGCACTATCTTTGGCGCTGCCGCTTGATGGCGTAAAGGGTTTAAGGTGTCACGTAATGCGCTGATGGTATGAAATACTTGCATTGTTTTGCCTTTATGATTACTAAAAACTATGGGCTGGCGTTGGGAATGTACGCTCTTTGACCGCTTTATGATAGGCTTTAAACGCCCCGGTGATATCTTTGGTTTCGTTATGCTCGTCGGTCAAAAAGTCTTTGACAAATTTGGCAGGTTTACGGGTATATACCCCAAGCATATCGTGCATGACCAGCACTTGACCATCACAATCCACGCCCGCACCAATACCAATCACTGGCACAGGGAAAGTGTCACGCACTTTTTTGGCAAGCTCAGCAGGGACACATTCGAGTAGTAAAATGGCGGCGCCTGCTTCTACCACTGCTTGACAGTCAGCCATGAGTTTTTCCGCTTGGGCATCGGTTTTGCCTTGTACTTTGTAGCCACCAAACACATTCACTGATTGCGGCGTCAAACCTAGATGCACGCAGGTCGGCACGCCGTTGTTGGCAAGCACTGATACGATTTCGGCAAGCTCGGCACCGCCTTCGATTTTGACCACATGCGCGCCTGCTTGCATCACCGCTTGGCTGGCATCGAGTGCGCGCTCAAGCGTGGCAACGCTCATAAAAGGTAAATCACATAAAATCAGTGCATGACTGTTGGCACGAGCCACGTTTTGGGTATGATACACCATGTCTGCGATCGTCACCGGCAAGGTTGAGGTTTGTCCTTGCACCACCATGCCAAGGCTATCGCCAATCAAAATGGTATCAATCCCTGCAACTTGCATGGCTGCTGCAAAACTGGCGTCATAACATGTCAAACACGAGAACGTCTCGCCATTGGCTTTGAGTTTGTTTAAGGTGGACAAAGTCACAGGTAATTTAGGCTTGGTCGTCGCTGCGGCAGATGTTGACTCAGTTGTTGAATCAGGGTTAGATTCTAGGTTGCTAACGTAGCTCATGCGGTTTCCTTTAAAAAGCAAGGTTAAAAGAATCAAGGGTAAAAGAAGTAAAGCTAAAAGAAGCAAGGGCAAAAGAAACAGGCAAAAACAAGAAATAGGAAAAACAAAAAACGTTACTTTATCAATGGTTTAATTTTTTACGATTTCAAATCCATAGCATCAATAATTTGTTAATTGTTACAAAAAACCATGTTAATTGATATGAGTTAAAGCACGGTTAATTTTTCCAAGCCCTGCCACTGTTGACTGGTCGGTAAGTCTGCCAATTTTTGTCCATTTACCATGAGGGTTGGGTCAAGCTCCAACATCGGAATTAGCACAAAATTACGCGCAAATAAACCCTCATGTGGCACTACTAAACGCGCATTGTTGATTGTGTCATCGCCATACAATAATACATCGACATCCAAACTACGCTCACCCCAGTGACGCAAACGCGTGCGCTTGGCAGCGCTCTCCAAACTTTGGCAAAAATCGAGTAAGGCTAAGGGTGCCAAATCGGTATCAACTTTTACCACTGCATTAAAAAAATCAGGCTGGTCGGTGACCCCAAAGGCTTTGGATTGATACAGTGATGATGCTGTAACATTGGCAAAGTGCGGCGATGCGTAAAACGCCGCAATGGCATTGGCAATATGCTGCCTTGGCGTACCAAGCGCGTTTGCGATATTGCCCCCCAAACCGATATAGCAAGTAATCATGGCTGAGGACCGTCGATTTTGACCGCGCGTTTGCGAGTGCGTTTTGGCGCTGCCGGTGCCTCGTTCTCAGTCACCGCTTCTGCTGAGACTTTGCTATCAGTAACTGCTTTTTTACGCGTCCGTGGCGCACGCTTTGGCTTTAGCTGTACCATGACATTTGCCGTGATATTTTCAACCGCTGATTCATTTTGTGGCGAATCATTGACGGTCTTAGTCACTGTATGAGTGTCGGTAACGCTGTTATTTTCACTGCTAAGGCTGACCGGTTCGCCACGCAAATCACTAGCGGATGTTGCAATATCTGCTTGCTGACGTTGCTCCAAAATCGACCAGTTTGAGCTAGGGGTACGTCGCGCACGTTTGGCAGGTACACTCGCTGCCGATAAATAGGCTTTGTCGCGTTTGCGTGAGCGACCTAGGTTCGAATTATTTGGGTGTGAATTATTTGGGCGTGCGCTTGTCTCAGTATAAGCTGATACTGAAGCAGAAACTGTCGGCTGATAAGGGTGGTCATCGTCTTTTTGCGCTGCGATTGGCGCTACGATAAGTGACTTAGCGGGTGCTGAGTTGGTGTGAGTGGCAAGCGATAACTGCTGCAGTTGGGCTTTTTCAAGTTGCTGCTGCTGTGTTAGTTTGTGCGCTTTGGTAGATAGTGACGTATCTTGCAGCGGTTCACGCTCGATTTGGCTATTTGCTGCCAACGGCAAATGACGTCGTTCGCGGCGGCGCTTTCCATGACTAAAATCGCTACCCATGCCTTCTTCATTATCATGCACCGCATCGCTAGTTTGGTAAGCAACACTGTCATCCTCAAAACTGGTCTGATTGACAATATTGGCAAAGCGCAAACGTACTGATTCAAGGTCAAACTCATCAATCGCTTGTTGCTGCTGTTTGGCACCTAGGGTTTGAAACCACGCCCACCAATGTCCCATGCCGTTGGTGCTTTCATCATCAAGCGTAATCGCTGCGCCATGCTGTTTGGCAAGCGCTTGGTTTTTGGCTTCTACTTGCTCACGCATCATCAAAAAGTCATAGGCAGCCCGAAAACGCGGATTTTCAAACAGCTTTTGCAGATTTTTTTTGCGCGGCTGGGCAAGTCGTGGCTGCATGAGCCAAATATCTTTAATAAACTGCTCGGCAAACTTGGGCATGGCCGTGTGCTGGCGCTGCTTGTCCAAGACTTTATTGGCGGCTTGGTTTTGCGCGTCGCTAAACGGTGTGTTCTTTTTAAACTTATCCAATAAATATAGATAATTTTCCCACAAAATAGTCGCATAAAAAAACGCAGGGTTAATGCTTTTACCACTGCCTATGCGCCTATCGGTATTTATGGTGACTTGGTTGAGTAGCGGTGTCACGGTTGTCGGTGGGTAAAACAACAACTGGGAAAACGCACCATAATCAAATAGCAGTGGTAACATCGGCACCAAGTAGCCGCCTGTGAACATTTTTTGCGTTTCATCGTACAAGCGGTGAGGGGATACTTGTGCCAATAATGCCCAGTTTTGCGCATTGAATTGTTGGTTTAAGGCATTGTCAAAATCAAACTGCAATTTTGCTTTAAAACGCAGCGCTCGTAGCAGACGTACAGGGTCTTCTTCCACCCGTTTTTGGGTGTCACCGAGCAGACGAATGGTGCGGTTTTCAACATCTTTTAGCCCACCACAAAAATCATAAACGATGTCGTCAAATGGCTGATAATACAGGGCATTGATACTAAAATCGCGGCGCACCACATCTTGGTAGATATCACCCCACACATTGTCACGCATAATCATGCCGTCTTCGGTGAGATGATTGTTATCCTTAGGCGGCGCGCGAAAGGTGGCAACTTCAATCATATCGCGACCAGAATACACATGACACAGCTGAAAACGCCTTCCGATGATGCGGCAGCGTTTGCCAAATACTTCTTTGATTTGATTGGGGGTGGCATTGGTCACAGCATCAAAGTCTTTGGGCTTTAAGCCTAACAAGGCATCACGCACTCCACCACCGACGATGTAGGATTCAAAACCCGCCTGCGTCAGTGTGCTAATCACTTCTTTGATGGAGTTGGGTAAATCAGCTTTGTTTAAGCCCAGTTTTTTGGCATCCCGGCGAGCCGACTGTCTATCTAAAACATAATCGGTTGCGGTATTGCCAGCAGCGGTTGCCGTACTAGGTGATTTGCGAGTTTTTTTTGCCATGTATAGTAACCAAAATCCATGAAAACGGCAGAAATTTATTAGCGGTTAGTGTACCAAATTTCTGCCTAACTAGGGATATTAATTCACGGTTACAAAAAATCCAGTGAACAAAAAATATTGTCTACTGAGTGATTATTTGTAGGACGTTAGCTGTACAGGATGAGATGGTTTGCTTTCTAGTACACAGTGTATAAAGCATGAGAATAGGCTTGTGATGATTGCCCATGCTTTATTGAGCTATCACTATTGGGTGATAATGCGGTGGCGATTTTTATCGACAGTCGCTTTGCCGATACCTTTGACGTTGGCTAGGTCATCCGCTGTGGCAAACGGCGCTATCATTTGCCGGTATAAAATAATTTGTTGGGCTTTTTTGGCGCCGATACCATCAAGCTGTGTAAGCTGTGCTTCACTGGCTGTATTGATATTAATCACTTTGGGTGAATTGGCAAGGACATTTGCAGAGGGTTTTGTGGTGCCACCGTTAGTCCCAGTCAAATTTGTCACTGCCAAAAAAGCCTGCTCGGGCGTCATGGTTGGGGTACATACTTGCGCCTGTGCGGGCATTGCCCATATACTTAGAACTAAAATGGCAAAAATCGAGCCAAATAATAATCGAAAAATCATTGCTTTAACGGTCAAATCCCTTTTAACTCAGTATAACTTGCCCAGACTTTTGGAACAATCAATCTTGGGCAATAAAAAAGCCAAACTTAGTACAAACTTAGCTAAAAAGCTGTTTTACCAAAAAAATGTACACGGCATGTAAACAGGGTATTAGCTGTCAATAATACTAGACCCTAAAACCTAGGTCGTGCTAAAAACCCCTTATACAAGTTTTTCATGCTGTTTTGCCAAGTTCCACAAGTTATCCATTTCCTCTAAGCTAGCAGTTTCAGGGGTTTTACCCATTTTGGCGAGCTCATCTTCAATAAAGCCAAAACGAGAGCGAAATTTATGTACGGTGGTCAAAGTCGCTTTTTCGCTATCAATGCCCAGTTTGCGAGCAATGTTGACTAGGGCAAAAAAACAATCCCCCAGTTCTTTTTCTAGCAGCGCTTTTTGCTCAGGCGTCGGTTTTTGACCATCGATTGGTAAGATTTCTTTGAGTTCTGCCACTTCTTCATCCAATTTGTCCACCGCACCCGACACCACATCCCAATCAAAACCGACTTTATTGGCAGTTTTTTGTAGTTCTTGCGCTTGCATTAACGCTGAGCCTGCCTTGACCGCATCAAGGGTGCGGCGATGTTTTACCAGTTTACCCCGTTTGGCTTTTTCGGCATTTTCCAAGGCTTTGATTTCATCCCAGCGTTTTTTGACATCTTCATCGGTTTTTAGATTTTCTTTGTCGAACACATGCGGGTGACGGCGAATGAGTTTTTGTTGTAAGGTGAAAATCACCTCACTGATATCAAACTGCTGCTGCTCTTGGTATAAACAAGCGTGAAAAACCACTTGTAACAGCACATCGCCAAGCTCACCCTTGATGTCGTCCATGTCGCCCGATTGTATGGCCTCGACCAGCTCATAGGTTTCTTCTAGGGCATAGGGAATGAGGCTGTCGTTGGTTTGTTTTTTATCCCAAGGGCAGTCTTGGCGCAGTCGTGCCATTAAGGCAATGAGGTCAGCAAAATTGGAAGTCGGTTGCATCGTTATCTCTGAAGGGTGATTGATGGTAAATGATGAAAAATTCACAATATAATTGACCTAGCTATTTTAGCGCATTTGACGTGGCAATCTAAGTCCATTAGTGAGTGCATTTGTCTTGACAGTCTAGATGCCTAAAATACAGAGGCTTTAAATACAGATACCTAAAATACAGATGCTGCAAAATAATCGTTGTCATCGCTATGCCATTTTGTCAAACTATAGTGATATTGGCACAAACTTACCTAATTTAAAAATATAAGAAATATCAAGGCTCAGAATAAGCGACGGCTTCGCTAATTTTTGCTGCGATTTGTAAGGTTTCATCACCCATGATTACAACCATCTTTGTCATTGGGGCAGGCTATGTCGGTCTGTCCAATGCTGTCTTATTAGCCCAGCCTAAACTTGCTAACCAAGTCACCTTGGTCGATATCGATGCCCAAAAAATTGCCCAATTACAACAGCAAGAGTCGCCGATTGACGATGCGTTGATTGCGCAGTTCTTGGCAACCCAGTCACTGAATTTAGCGGCGCAGTTGGTGAGTGAGGCGGATTTTTCAACCGCAGATTTGGTGATTATTGCCACACCGACCAACTACGATGTCGCCACGGGCAAATTCGATACCTCATCGGTGGAAGCCAGTATCCAAACCGTACGCGCTCACAACGTACAAGTGCCGATTGTGATCAAATCGACTGTGCCGATTGGATTTACCCGTGACATGCAGGCAAAATTTGATACGCGTATCTTATTTATGCCGGAGTTTTTGCGGGAAGGCAAAGCGTTATATGACAATCTGCATCCATCACGTATTATCGTTGGCTGTGATATAAACCATGTGCCAGCGCTGCAAGATGTTTGTCACCAATTAATCACCCAATACCAAACTGCCAGCGAACAAACTGACACGCTAAGCCAAACACCAAGCCAAATCATGCCGCCCACCGAGGCGGAGGCGGTCAAACTATTTGCCAATAGCTACCTTGCCACACGCATTGCATTTTTTAACGAGTTAGATAGCTTTGCCGAAAGCATGGGGCTTGATAGTGAGTCGATTATCACCGGTGTGAGCTTAGACCCGCGGATTGGCATGCATTACAACAACCCATCATTTGGGTATGGTGGCTATTGTCTACCCAAAGATACCCAACAGCTCAAAGCCAATTATGAAGGGATTCCTGCCAATGTGATTCATGCGGTGGTGGATGCCAACAATACCCGCAAACGCTTTGTTGCCCGTCAAATTATCGCCAAGCAGCCTAATACCGTGGGTGTGTACCGCTTGAGCATGAAAAAAGATGCCGATAACTTTAGAGATTCTGCAATTTTGGACATTATTGAACTGCTCAAACAACATGCCATTGATGTACAAATCTATGAGCCCAGTCTGTCCTCACCGCAGTTTATGGATTGTCCCGTAGTCAATGATTTAGCGAGTTTTTTGGAAACGAGCGATGTGATTGTCGCGAACCGATTACATCCCGAATTAGCGCACGTCAAGACAAAAGTGTATAGCCGCGATGTGTTTGGTGATAGCTGATCATTGCCAGTGAATAACTGATTGTGAATAATTAACAGTTAATTGAATGACATTCTTAATTCTTAATCCCATGAGCCACGTATATGAATGATTTTTCTCCCATCACAATTTCGTCTTTTAAAGCCTATGATATCCGCGGTGAACTCGGTAAAAACCTTGACGAGGACATCGCCTACCGTATCGGACGTGCTTTCGCCCAATTTTTAAGTGCATCGCTATCAAATCAGCAAAAACCAGCGATTGTGATTGGCTGTGACATTCGGCCCAGTAGTGAAGCCCTTAAAAAAGCCACCATTCAAGGCATATTAGATGCGGGCATCGATGTGATTGATTTGGGCATGACAGGCACTGAAGAAGTATATTTTGCCACTAGCCACTATGGCGCGATTGGCGGTATTGAAGTGACCGCCAGTCACAACCCCATCAATTATAACGGGCTAAAATTGGTGCGTGAACAGTCGAAACCTATTAGCGCAGATACCGGCTTGGCAGACATTCAACAAATCGCAGAAAAAGGCGCATTCAAAGCGGCAGCCAGTAAAGGCGAGTATCAGTTAAAAGAAGATAAAACCGCCTATATCGACCATCTGATAAGCTATATTGACGTCAACGCGTTACGACCTTTGACAGTGGTTGTTAACTGTGGTAATGGTAGTGCTGCGCCAACGATTGATTTGCTTGAGCAGCGTCTACAAGCTGCCAACGCGCCTATTAATTTTATCAAAATCAATCATGCGCCTGACGGCAGTTTTCCCAATGGTATTCCCAACCCCATGATTATTGCCAACCGTAAAGTGACGGCAGACACGCTGTTGGCAGAGAAAGCGGACTTAGCGATTGCGTTTGATGGTGATTTTGACCGCTGTTTTTTCTTTGATGAAAACGCCCGATTTTTGGAGGGCACTTATGTAGTGGGGGTGCTTGCCAAAGCTTTCTTGGATAAAAATCCTGCCGAGGCGATTGTCTATGACCCGCGCAATATCTTAAATACCGAAAGCGTCATCGCGGCGGCCGGTGGCAAAGCGACCATCAGTAAGTCAGGGCATTCTTTTATCAAACAAGTCATGCGTGAAAACAACGCAGTGTATGGCGGTGAGATGTCTGCGCATCATTATTTTCGCGATTTTAACTACTGCGATAGTGGCATGATTCCTTGGTTATTGGTGATTGAGCTGCTATCAAAATCAGGTAAAACAGAGGCGCCAAAAAAACTGTCGCAACTGGTTGATGAGATGATTGCCGCTTTTCCTATCTCAGGTGAGATTAACTTTAAATTAGACGGTATCACTGCGCCTGCGGTGTTGGCAAAACTTGAAGAAATCTACCCACAATTTGATAGCCAAACGGCGACCCTTGATAAACTCGATGGCTTGTCGGTCAATTTTCCACGCTGGCGCTTTAATGTCCGCGCTTCCAACACTGAGCCACTGATTCGTCTCAATGTCGAAGCAAGCGGTGATAAAATGCTATTGGATGAAAAAACCAAACAGCTAGAAAATTGGATTGTGGCACAAGGCGGCACGCCAGCCGACCACTAGGTTTTATTAACTACCATAAAAAAGCCGTTTCAACGTTAATTCATTGAAACGGCTTTTTACTATTTAAGCTAAAACCATCTGGGCTAAAACTATTAATCTTCAGCAAATGGCTGTCGGATTATTTACCACCACGTTCCGCACGGGCTTTATTGATGAGATAGTTAACTACTTGTGGCACTTTACCATCCTCACCCTCCACAACGTATTTTCCATCAACGACAACCGCAGGCACCCCTGACAGTTGGAAGCGCTGCGCCGCATCTTTTGAACGCGCGATACGGGTATTCACCGCAAAAGAATTGTACATGCTGTTAAATTTATTGATATCCACGCCTTTTGATGCGTACCATTGACCGATAGAGGCTTGGTCAAACAATTTTTGGCGGTCTTTTTGAATGGCGTCAAACATCGCTTGGTGGGTTTTGCCTTGATAACCTAATAACTGTGCGGCATAAAAACCGCGCGCGTTTTGTTCCCACACAGGGTTCATCGCAGCTGGCGTCTGCATAAACACCACATCAGCTGGCAATTTTTTTGACCACTGTGCCATGTAAGGTTCTAATTTGTAGCAGTGTGGGCAACCATACCAAAAAAATTCACGAACAATGATTTTATTGCCTTCAATTTTCTCTGGGTTTGCAAGCACCTTATAGTCTTGACCCGCTACAAAATCTGCAGCTTGGGTTGATAAACTGGTCAAGCCGATTGCAGCGGCGATTGCGGTCATTGCTAATTTTTTCATGGTTGCCTCATTAACAGTCAAATCATAGGGTCTAGCACGGCTCATATCTTATAGTATGTTATAGAAAATCGCTTGCTAGCAGGGCTCAAAATACAAAAATATCTGCGCGTTATACTATCATAAATTAAGGACGTGCCTAAGTGTAATACTTTGTAAACTAAAAAAAACTACACTGGTGAAAAAAATAAGCAATATGTTAATTAAATTTTCTAAATAAAAAAGCATACTTTTTTAAGTTTAATTTATCAGTCATATTTAAAGTTGGAAGGTTATGAGATTATGCAGCAATAAGCTATTTTACCCCACAAATTTATCCTACAATTTTACGCTATCAGCCTGCCACATAAATTCTACAGCGAATGGGCTAAAAACTGTTAGAATAAGGCTATTTTTGATAGCCATTGTGGTTAGCAAGCAACCGCATTTCAAAAAACGCGATAACACGCTATTAAAGTAAAAAGTATCGAATTAAAAAAATAGCGAAGTAAAAATCAAACGGAACTATCATCATGACACAACCGAACCTACAGCAAAACGTCGACTTACAAGAAGTACAAAAATTCACCGACCTTGCCAATGAATGGTGGGACAAATCAGGCGCGTTTGCCACCTTGCACCAAATCAATCCGCTACGCTTAAACTGGATTGAACAGCAAACCATCGCCCGCCAGCAATCAGGCTTAACGGGCAAGAAAGTGTTAGATGTCGGCTGTGGTGGTGGTATTTTGTCGCATAGCATGGCAGTGCGCGGCGCCACGGTGACGGGTATTGATTTGGGAGAAGCCAATATCAAGGCAGCACAAATCCATGCCGAGCAAACTAGCCAAGCGATTGATTTTGCTTGTGTTGCTGTAGAAGACTTTGCCAAAGCGCATGCTGGTGAGTTTGATGTGGTGACTTGTATGGAAATGCTCGAGCACGTGCCAGACCCACAGTCCATTATCAATGCTTGTTTTACCCTGCTCAAACCCAATGGCGTATTGGTACTATCGACCATCAATCGCAACCCAAAATCCTACCTGTTTGCGGTGATTGGCGCTGAATACCTATTACGCTTGTTGCCACGCGGCACACATGATTATGAAAAATTCATCACCCCAGCCGAGCTAGATCGTTTTGCCCAGCGTGCAGGCTGCAAACGTCAAGATTTAATTGGCTTGCATTACAATCCACTTATCAAGCACTATTGGCTAGCACAAAATGTTGACGTTAACTACATGATGGCAGTCTACAAACCTCAGTAGTTGGCTTTACTTAAATATTAATCGTTGATTTGAGCAAAAAATGACTGAAAAATGCCAAGCCGTATTGTTTGACCTTGATGGTACCTTGATTGATACGGCACCTGATTTTATCCGGATTATTAAGGTGATGTGCGCCAAACACCAGCACCCAGCGCCCAGTGATACCGCCATTCGCGAGCAAGTTTCTGCAGGCGCCAGAGCGATGGTCAAGCTAATGTTTGGCGAGCTTGCCGATGTGACTGAGGATGACCCAACCTTGTTGGCTTATCGGCAAGAGTTTTTGGACACCTATGAGGCCGATATCTGTGTCGATAGCCGCTTGTTTGATGGGCTTGATTCGCTGCTAAAAAACTTGGAATCACGTGGTATTGTATGGGGCATTGTCACCAATAAGCCGCGTTATTTGGCGGAAAATTTGTTAGAGAAACTTGAGCTAACTGAGCGCTGTGCGGTACTGGTATGCCCTGATGATGTCAAACATACCAAACCTGACCCAGAGCCCATGTATTTGGCAGTAGCGCGGTTGAACGAACAACTCGGGCGTCAGCTACAGCCTGAAAATTGTGTGTATGTCGGTGACCATATCCGTGACATTCAAGCGGGCAATGCGGCGAATATGCGCACGATTTTGGCAGCTTATGGCTACATTCCCCCTGAAGACCAAGCGGATTTGGGCAGTTGGGGTGCAGATAACATAATCCATAGCGTCGCTGAATTGACCGCTTTGCTGGGCGATTGGACGGATGCTTTAGCGGACACTTAAACAAGCAACTAGGCGCTTGATGCATAGACAAGGTGTTAACAATTTGCCCGATTTTTAGGGAATTTTTTAGCGAGCTTTTGAGAAAAATTTTGAGGAAACTATGACTTTAGCAACCCATGATGATATCCGTAACTTTATCCCACCTGCCGATTGTCTAAAAGGTAAAAATATTTTGGTCACAGGGGCAGGTGATGGCATCGGTAAAGCAGCAGCGCTAAGCTATGCAAAATATGGCGCGACCGTGCTACTACTCGGCAAAACCGCGAGCAAGCTTGAAGCTGTATATGACCTAATTGAAGCAGAAGGCGGTGCACAGCCTGCCATGTTACTGATGAATCTAGAGAGCGCAAGCTACACAGAAATGCAGCAATTGGCGATTTTGATTGAGCGTGAAGTCGGGCATTTAGACGGTGTTTTACACAATGCAGGGTTGCTCGGTGTATTAACCCCACTTGAGATGTATGACCCGATTATTTTTGAGCAAGTGATGAAAGTCAATTTTAATGCCACCTTTACCCTTACCCAAGCTTTGCTACCGCTACTCAAATCTGCACAAAGTGGCTCAGTGGTGTTTACCTCTAGTAGTGTTGGCAGCCGTCCACGCGCGTTTTGGGGAGCGTATGCGCTGTCAAAATTGGCGGTAGAAGGGATGAGCGATATTTTCACCCAAGAAACCCAAAAAACCACCACCCTACGCTTTAATTGCATCAATCCCGGTGCCACGCGTACCCAAATGCGTGCTGCTGCCTATCCGAGCGAAAACCCTAACACCTTGCTTGCGCCAGAAGACTTGATGAGTGCGTATATCGCCTTGATGAGTGATGAAGCGGCAGGTATCAAAGGTCAGGTGATTGATTTACAGCCACAATAAAATGGCGCGATAACGGCTTTAATACGCTATTGAAATTTGATAAAACCACTACTATATTATGATTAACTTATTAAAATCTAAGGAAAAATATGGCAAGTGGTTGGGCTGCAGATGGCGCAGAAAACGAGCAAATTGAAGCAACTATTAATGATGCGATTGAACGGGCAAAACGGGCATTGCCACAGGGCGAGAGCCTAACGCATTGTGAGGAGTGCGATGCCCCGATTCCCGAAGCACGGCGTCTTGCGATGCCTGGGGTGCGCTTGTGCGTGCGTTGTCAACAATCGCTAGAACAGCATCAGCAGAAAGGTGAGCTATTTAATCGCCGTGGTAGTAAAGATAGCCAGTTGCGCTAAGCGTATTGGCTAACGTTGTCGTTCATAACAATGACAGCTTATAAAAATTTTTCAAGCGGCAGGTGCGATAGCATCCATACTAGCGTACGCTGCCAAGGCTTGGTTTGTGGCTCTTCATCATACGTGACGATTTGATCGTTCTCGAGCGTTGACCACTGAATATTGTCATCTTTGAGCGACAAGGTGTAGCTGGTTGTTGACAAGGCTTGCAAAAATTCATTGCGGATTTTGTTGGCAAGGACAGGGTGGGCGATGGCAACGCCAAGTTCGGTATTGGTCAAGGCTGAACGCGGATCAAAGTTGAACGAGCCGATATACACCTTTTCACCATCGCTTTCAAACGTTTTGGCATGCAAGCTGGTGGCAGAGCTTCCCGTCAAGTATGAATCACGCAGATTGTCTTTGATGGCATTGGGCTTGAGCTCATATAGCTTGCCCCCAGCTTTGAGTAATTCTTTGCGGTGTTTGGCATAGCCAGAATGCACGAGCTTGACATCGGTGGCGCTCATGGCATTGGTCAAAATATTCACCGCTACGCCTTTTTTTGCAAGGTTGATAAAATAGTCTTTGCCTTGCTCCGTGGGTACAAAATACGCAGAGATTAAATTGAGTTCACGGCTGATTTTACCTAAGCTTTGGTTGATGTCTAACCCTTGGGTATTGGCTTTGCTGCCCAATTTATCAGGATTGTCCGTCAATAGCTGGACGCTTGCCCAGTAGAGCGGCAATTTTTGTTGTTTGATTTGGTTGACGAAGTCGATTGCCACCAAGCGCTTTAGATAGTCGTTTTTCAGCTTTAGCACAGGGTCGAGTTGTTGTGATGCGGGTTTATCAGCTTTTTGGGTTTTTGGGGTAAACACTTGGTTTAGGGCGGATGGCTCAGGTTTTTTGACCAAATCAGTGATAGGAAAAGCCAGTTTATGGTTCCAATATTGGTCAAATGCTTGTGACATCTGCGGCACAATATGCCCAACCATCAGCACATCTAGGTCAGAAAATACCATCTCTTGGTTTAAAGAAAAATACTCATCCCCGATATTGCGCCCGCCCGTGATGGTGATTTGGCTATCGGCGGTGATGGATTTATTGTGCATACGATGATTGAGCCGCTCAAAATCGCCCACAAACCCTAGCCAGCGCCACGAGCGAAAACGATTGGGGTTCATCAATCTCACTTCAATATTGGGGTGTTCATTGAGTACCCACAGCGTTGGGTCGAGACCACGGGTATTGTTGTCATCTATTAACAATCGCACGCGCACACCGCGCTCTGCCGCTTCTTTGATGGCTTGAAACATCAGATTGCCAGTGATGTCGTTATTCCAAATATAGTACTGCACATCTAGCGTTTTCTCTGCGGTGCTAATGAGCAGCATACGAGCGGCAAACGCATCCATACCATCTGGTAAGGGATAAACGCCCGTTTTTTGTGGATGGCTTTTAACCAACTCTGCGATGCCATCGGCCATGCTTTGCGAGCCAAATTGGCGAAAACGGCTGGACGGCTCATCAGGTGGCATATCGGTTGCCACCGTTTTTTGATGGTCTTTGGTAATAACGGCGGTTTGGTAAGTGCTTGGTTTACCCGTGTTGGCAGGCAGACGACCCCACCAGGCGATAAAAAACAAAATCGCCATACACACCAAAAACAGGCTGGCTAAAAAAATAAGACGACGTTTGAACAGGGGTCTTAGCATGATGGCACTCACCAAGGTCAATTAAGCCATGGGTTAAATTAGTTAAATTGACGCCCAATAAATTTGACGGTTTCATCCTTGGCTTTTTTGACGGCAAGCTTGCGGTTTTGTCCCAGCAGTAATTTGATTTGCCACAGTTTTTCTTGATACAAAGTTGTTGCAGGCGTGTGATACATGGTATTGATGATGCGTTTGCTCGCCAAGACGGCATCGGGGGAGCGATTGCTTAATTCTGCGACCAAATTCTTCGCAACTTCCATTGGCGTGTCGCTTAGATGGCTGACCACACCGTAGTCAAAGGCTTGCTGACCATCAAAAATCCGTGCGGTCATCGCTAACTCCTTGGCGATGTCCGCGCGTAGCACCCCCATCGCAGACCGGGTCAATCCCATATCCGCTACCAGTCCCCATTTGGCTTCCATAATGGCAAATTGGCAATCCGCTGTGGCGATACGGATATCGGTCGCCAGTGCCAACTGTAGCCCTGCGCCAAGGCAATGTCCATGCAATACACTGATGACAGGCATCGGCAGTTCTCGCCACACAAGGCACACTTTTTGAAATTTACTTTGGAACGGTTTGATAAGCTCCCAAGCGACCTGTTTTAGATTTTTCGGGTTGTTTAAATCCGCCAAATCAATGCCGGTAGAAAAGCTTTTACCTTCACCTGCCAAAATCACCGCCCGCACGTCCGTCCAAGTAGTGAGCAGGTGGGCTAAATCAATGAGTTTATCCATCAACGCAAAACTTAACGCATTGCGCTTGTCAATCCGTGTCAGCCAAACAATGACGCTATCATCGCCGCTAAGTTCCAACCGCACATCGGGCGCAAGGTTATCGTTTGCCGCTTTGATCCGCTGCGCTAAAGACACAGCAGTAGCACGCTGATAAAATGGCAAAAACCCTACACCCGGCAATATTTTTGATACCGACAAAACCGACATACGCCTCCTTAAAATTTGACCAACCCAATAAACTTAAAAAAATGTTGCAAGAACGCAATGATTTGCAATCATTAATCTCACTTTACTGATTTTGTTGGTTGGGCACAAGAGGCGATATCGGACGATACGTTTAAGAAAGGTAACGTGGAATAGCAAGTATGCCAAACCTAGGCGGCATTGTGGTGATGGGTGTCAAATCATCTTCCAAGTCATGTCGTTTTCTTTGAGCTGGGCATATTTGAGTGCAGGGAATTGGCTCAAATCAGCCTGTGCCAAGTTATCAAGCGCTTGTAGCATTTGCTCATAATAAGGTGCCAAAATGGCAAATTGCGCAGGCGAGCTATTGTTGATGTTTAGCAAGCACTTGTCTTCAAGATTTTGACTGGCTTGGCGTAGCTGTGGTACGCCGGTATAACGACTCGCCCCTAAAATGCGATGCGCCGCGTGGGACAAGGCTTGTCTGTCGTGGCGCTGCCAAGCTTGCTGCAAGTCACTTTTTTCCTGCTCAATTGATTCAATCAGCAGGGTAATCAAGTTGGCTGCCAAATCAGGCTTGCCTGCTACCCGCATCACCGCATCATCCCAATCAATGACCGCAAGACTTGCTAGTGACTCAGCGCTATGCTGACTGCTGACCGATGGTAGGCTTGGCAGATTAGCGTTGTCATCGGTGGTAGTCGCTGAGGCGGCTAATGGCGTATGAGCAAATACGCCACTCTCTTTGGGGATTGCAGGTGCAGTACGCGGGTTATTTGCCCTAGACGCTATCGAGCGCGCCGAGATGGGTGAGTTGATAGCAGATTTGTCAGAAGCCACATCAGCGGTTGAGTCAAAAGTCACATCAGCGGACACGGACGTGCTGTGTTTACCCAACCAGCGTTGCAGGATTTGCAATAACTGGGCTTGACTGATTGGTTTGCCCACATAATCGTCAATCCCAGATGCCAATAATGTATCGCGTTCATCCGATAGACTATGCGCGGTCAGGGCAATAATCGGAATATGTTGATGTCCTGCTTGCGTTTCAACCTTACGGATTTGGATAGCGGCTTCACTGCCTGACATTCTTGGCATTTGAATGTCCATAAAAATCAAATCCACGGCGGTATCGCTTTGTGACTGGTGGGTGGTGATGTATTCAATGGCGTCAAACCCACTATTAACCGCCACCACATTAATGCTTAGTTCAGCCAATAACGCTTCTAGTACCAACAAATTGGGCAGATGGTCATCCACGGCAAGCACGGTAAAGCCATGCCACTGCGGCAGTGTGGGCTCTTGGCTGCTGGCAGAATTACTATCGAGCAGCTGATAAAGCTGGCGACGATCGAGCGGCTGATACAAGGCTTGGGCTTGGTAACGCGACAACAATTCTGGCTCAAGATTGACTTGATAGCCAAATAGTAGCAATTTACCGGCATAATGTAAGCGTACTTGTTTGAGCAGCGACGTGGTATCTTCAGTGGTGCCATTGTCCACGATGACCCAATCCCAATGATTGCCTGTTTCTTTGAGCGATTCAAGTAGGCTTGCTAGCGTACTTGCGGTAGTAATGGCGATCGGTAATTCACGCAGCGAGCCTTTTAACACTTGTAAGCTTGCAAGATGGTCAATCCAAACCAAGATATTTACCGCAGCAGTGGTATCAGCCGCCACATAACCGGCATCGCTTTTTGGCGGGACGATGGCGGGTAACTGCCAAATGGGGTCATGGATAAGCAGCCGCTGCTGCTCTTGGTTACTGATGGTCATCGGCAAAGTAAACCAAAACGTCGTGCCTTTGATTTTGTGCGATTGGCCCGCATCACCCCCCTGCTCAGTGGCGTTGTCATAAAAACCAATATTGCCGCCCATCAGATAGGTGAGCTGTTTTGAAATCACCAACCCCAATCCCGTACCGCCGTACTGGCGAGTAATCGAAGGATCGCCTTGGGAAAAACTTTGGAACAGCAATTTTTGATGCTCAGGCGAAATCCCTCGCCCTGTGTCTTGCACACTGATATGAATTAAATCATCGATGTCATCATCCAGACTGACCCGCACAATGACCTCGCCATCATCGGTAAATTTGATGGCGTTGTTAACAAGATTGGTTAACACTTGCTTGGTGCGTAACGCGTCCCCCACCAGATAATGTGGCACATCGTCATAGAAGAACACCGCCAGCCGTAAATCTTTCTCTGCCGCCAGTGGCGATAGCATATCCACCACGTCGTAGATACTGGCATACAGGTCAAATTCATGACTATCCAGTACCAGTTTACCGGCTTCAATCTTAGAAAAATCAAGCACGTCATTGACCAGTGCTAATAGGTGCGCTGAAGACTTACGAATCGTTTGCACGTACAAGTCTTGCTCGGCATTTAAGCCCCCATGACGGGATAATAGGTTGATAAAGCCATCAATACTGTTAAGTGGGGTGCGTAATTCATGACTGATATTGGCTAAAAATGCCGATTTGGTTTGACTGGCTGAAACCGCGGCATCACGCGCATTGCGAATTGAGATGTTTTGCATTTCCATCTCATCAAAAGCCAATCGTAAATCATCTTCAGTCTGTTCGGCATGATTTTTGAGTTCTTGGAAACTTTTATGCAGACGTCTTAAGGTCTTGACCAAATCCTGTTGTAGTTGGTTGATTTCACCACTGGCGTTGATGGTCATCGGTTTATACAGGTTGTTGGCGTTGGTGCGCTGCAAATGTAACCGCATCTCATAAATCGGCGCAATCCAGCGTCTGGCATATATGTGGGTGGTCAATAGCAGCAGCAAAATAGTAAAGAGTCCGGTAATCGCTAACGCTAACATCACTTGATAGCGAGCCACTTGTAGCGGCTCATTATCAATATTGACAATAATCCATAAGGTCGGTAGTGGGGCAGTCGCATTGGCGGGCGCGCTTAGTACCAATTTTCGACCAAATAAACTACTACCCTTGCTATTAAACAGGCTGTTGGATTGGGTGTTGAGCTGCGTGAGCAAATAAGTTTGCTGCGTATTGCTTTGCGCCTCAAGGTGGCGTCCCAAAAAAGGCAACAAGCGCGGATTGGGCTGTTGTGACAAATCACCAAAACTGACCAACACGTTGCTT
Source organism: Moraxella sp. CTOTU47579 (assembly GCF_032004885.1). Lineage (NCBI taxonomy): Bacteria > Pseudomonadati > Pseudomonadota > Gammaproteobacteria > Moraxellales > Moraxellaceae > Moraxella > Moraxella sp. CTOTU47579. Next base: position 82,644 of record NZ_DALZOJ010000006.1, on the reverse strand, counting down.
TGTTCGTTGACAATCGCCACGCCTTGCAAGTGTTTGTCGTTGATGGCATTTTGTAGGGCAAATTTCACACTGGCTTGTAGCGCCGCCAACTCTTTGGGCGATAGCTCAGCTTTATTTGCGCTGTTTTTGTTTATGCTATCTTTACTTGAGCCATCTTTATTTAAGCCATCTTTACTTGAGCTATTATCGCTATTAGGCTGAGTGCTAGTTGTAGATAGCGCTTGGTTGATTTTAATCAGATTCGTCTGCATAGAAGCGGCGACTGGCTGTAAAGTCACTAGCAAATTATCGGCGGTTGATTGCTGAATGGTACGCGCAGCACGGCTGGTATCCGATAACACCAAAAAACCACCCGTCAACGCGAGTGCGCTAATCGGCAAAAACACCAACAGTATCAACTGTCCATAAGCGGTGGAAAAATCCAAGTGAAATCGTTTGCTCACATTGCTAGCCTTGCATCAGCCTAATTTAGGCATCAGATTTTTTATCAGGGTTTTGGGGGATAGTGTTTCATTTTATAGGATTTTAGCCAATTTTGCTTGTGTAGCTAGGGTTTTTGTCGCAAGTAAATTTTTGACAAGTCTATACCCCAGCAAAAAATCGAGATAAAATCAGATGGGGTGGCGGTGGAAAATGACTGGCACAATAATCATGATTCGCCACTGACGGGTGATACGAATTTTGCTAAACTACGCGCGCAATCCAAAAAATTTACTGTTAAAAAAACTAATCAACGCTAGCTAATCTATAAGCTATACTAAATTTCGTCTACTCAAAACTCGTATTATCAAAAGTTCATGGCCAAAAACTAAGGTTGTCTTATGACCCACAATAATTTCATCACTGAAACCAGCACGCTCAATGACTGCATTGGACATACACCACTGGTCAAGCTGGCGCGATTTGCACCGCAAACCGACCAAGGTACAGCCACACTGCTTGCCAAACTTGAAGGCAACAATCCAGCGGGCTCAGTGAAAGACCGCCCTGCCTATAACATGTTTTATCAAGCGGAAAGGCGTGGCACTATCAAGCCAGGCGACACCATCATTGAGGCCACCAGTGGCAATACAGGCATCGCCCTTGCCATGGTCGCGGCAATGCGCGGCTATGCCATGACGCTGATTATGCCTAGCAACTCTACCCAAGAGCGTAAAGACGCTATGGCAGCGTATGGGGCGACATTGATTGAAGTCGATAACATGGAGTCGGCACGTGACCTTGCCCAGCAAATGCAGGCAGAAGGTAAAGGCATCGTACTCGATCAGTTTAACAACCCTGACAACAAACAAGCGCATTATCTGACCACAGGTCCTGAGATTTGGCAGCAAACCAATGGCACGATTACCCACTTTATTAGCTCAATGGGGACCACAGGCACCATCATGGGCGTGTCCAAATACCTAAAAGAACAAAACCCAAACGTGCAAATTATCGGTTTACAGCCCGCTGAAGGTGCTAATATCGCAGGAATTCGTAGATGGCCAGCCGCTTATTTGCCAAAGATTTTTGAGCCAAGTTTGGTGGATAGGGTGATGGACATCGATCAGCACGATGCGGAAGTGTTTATGCGTAAGCTTGCCCGCGAAGAAGGGATTTTTGCGGGGGTATCATCCGGTGGTGCGGCGTGGGCAGCGTACCAAATCGCTAAAGAACACCCGGATGCGGTGATTGCATTTATCGTCTGTGACCGTGGCGATCGTTATCTATCAACAGGGTTGTTTGGTGTTAAAGATGACGCTTAATACCCAATAACCTAAAGCAGAAACTAACAAGGAAGTATTATGGCTACGCCAGCGCCGATTTTAGTATTTGATATCGAAACCATACCCGATGTTGCCACAGGCAAGCGGCTATACCCTGAGTTGGCTGGGTTATCGGATAACGATGCCATGACCAAGCTTATGGCACTGCGTGAGCAAGATGTTGGGCATCCTTTTATGCCCCTGCCCTTGCACCAAATCGCTTGTCTTTCGGTGTTGTGGGTCGCGGGCGGCAAAATGACCCTCAAATCGCTGTCGCTGGCTGACCATAGCGAAGCGCAAATGATTCAAACCTTTTTTAATGCCATTGAAAAAAATCCGTTGTTGGTGAGCTGGAATGGCAAGGGCTTTGATATACCCGTCATGGTGTATCGGGCGTTACAGCATGGTCTAACCGCGCCCAAGCTGTTTAGCCAAACCGGTGAGATGAGATACAACAACTATATCAACCGCTATCATGACCGTCATACCGATTTGATGGTGAAGCTTGCCATGAATAGCACGTCGCAAAAACTTGATGTCGTGGCATCCTTATGCGGCTTTGCAGGCAAGCAAGCGTTGGACGGCTATGATGTGGTGCCTATGGTGCAAGCAGAGGCATGGGATAAGCTCACTACTTATTGTGAAAGTGATGTGCTTAATACTTGGCTGATTTTTTTGCGCTACCAACGACTCACGGGACAATTTTCAGCGCAGCAAAGCGAGCAATGGGAGTCCACCACCCGAGACTATCTGCAATCGTTCACTAATCAAGACAATAGCCTGCGCCATGATAAATTTTTGCAAGCGTGGCAACCTGCTAGCAATTTAGCCGCTGACCAACGTGTCACTGATATCGCCATCACCCAGCTATCATCTGATAACCCAACCACCCAAGTAGAATCACCATGAATACGATTTTTCCACCCAGCCAAGTGGTGGCACTGCCCATCCATCAATCTGAGCAAACCTTTCCTGTCCGCCGCGTGTATTGCGTGGGGCGCAACTATGCCGACCACGCCCGAGAAATGGGTAGTGACCCAGACCGTGAGCCGCCATTTTTCTTCTGTAAAGCCGGTGACAGTGAGTCGATTATTGCAGTTCGACCCGATAGCGTTGCCCAATTGCCTTATCCGACTAAAACGCAAGCGCTACATTATGAAGTAGAATTGGTAGTTGCGATTGGCAAAGCGGGCGCTAATGTGAGTGTGGCAGAGGCACATAACTTGATTTTTGGCTATGCCGTGGGGCTCGACATGACGCGCCGCGACTTGCAAAACGTCATGAAGCAAAACGGTCGTCCGTGGGAGATTGGCAAAGCGTTTGACTATTCGGCACCCATTGGCGAAATTTATCCCGTTGCTAGCGTTGCTGAGATACAACAAGCAAATATTTCACTGGCGGTGAATGGCGAGCCCAAACAACAAGGCAATATCAATCAGTTAATCTGGAATGTGGCAGAGACCATTGCCAATTTATCTGAGTTTTTTGAGCTCAAAGCAGGGGATTTGATTTTTACAGGGACGCCAGCGGGCGTCGGTGCGGTGGTCAAAGGCGATACCATCCTCGCGCAAATTGACGGACTGGGTAAAATTGAGTTGCTGGTTGTGTAAAACTTCGAGTATAAAAGATGAAAAAAGGCGCTAATAACAGCGCCTTTTTTATTAAGATGATTAATTTTATTGTTACGTTTGTTATAGCACTTTTTCAATCTGAAAACCCATCTTTTGCATGAGTTCAGCTTTATCAAACGGCGCAAGGCTGGCACGAGTAAATGGCTTGTCTTTGAGGTAGGTGGTTGTTACCCGCTGTAAATCATCAAGGCTGACCGCCAAGATTTTGGCACGCATCGCTTGTTGCCAGTCTTTGCCGCGACCATGCAACTCAGCAAACAGTGCCTTGACCGCTTCACCCGCAGGACTTGCGGGCTTATCCATGCCTGCCATCAATCCTAAAATCGCTTCTTCAATCCAAGCATCGGTTTTTTCGCCTGTGGTTTGCGCCAGTAACCAATCAATACTAGCCAAAAAATCATCAAACGTGGCTTGGTCACGTGGGTCACGGTAGCTATAAAACTTGAAAGAGCAAGCATTGCTATCATAGCTCGCCCCGCCGCCATACGCCCCGCCTTGCTCACGAATGGTACGATGCAGATAGTTGTTGCGTAGCACGCTTGAGAGCACCATCAAGGCAGGGGCATCGGGATGGTTGGTCGGCACGGCGTCAAAGACAAGCGCATGATGAAATACATTGGTTTGCGCAAGCCACGCGATATCGCTACCGTCAGTGGTAATGGGCGATTCGATTAAAGTAGCGGTAGGCTCTTCAACAGGCGTTTGCCAGCTCTCGCTAATTGCTTGCTGCAGCGTCGGTAATACCTCTGCTTCGGCGATGATAAGTGCTTGTTTTGGCAGGGCTTTGATGTAGCGATGTAAATTGGCTAAGCGCTCTCCCAGCTTTTGCCACGCACTGCTATCTTGCTCCGCTTGCTGCAAAAATTCAGTTAAGCTATTTAATGCAGGCAAACCACCGCGTACATATTCAAGACGGGCGATTTTACTGGTGTTACGGCTCGCTGTTTGCATGGCATACGCATGACCTGCATTGGCAAGGCGCGATTGCCAGCCCATTTGTTTTTGGGTCAGTAGCTCTTCCATCCGCGCATATTCGGTAAAAATAGTGTCGTTGAGTACTTCTTTAAGCAGCTCAATCGCTTCAAATTTACGTGACAATGAGCGGGTAGCGACCACCAAGAAGCTATCCATTTTTTCGGGATTGTCAGGTGACGTGCGCTGGCTGATTCTGACCGTCACACCGCTTGAATGGCGTGCTTGCCGCGCTTGAAATGCCAAGGCATCGTGTTTGCACGTGCCCACTTCGCTGATCAAGCTCAGATACGTTGGTAAATCTGAGTGATTGATGAGCGCTTCATGACCCTCTAGGGGCATAATCACTTGATAATAGTACAGACCATTGGTGCCTGCTTCATATTCATACAACGTACTTGGCACACCACTTAAAGTGATATCGCGTTTTGTACCTGTTTTAAATTGAATTTGGGCAGGAATATCCACCAATCCCACTTTGGGTAGCAAATCCACATCATCAGGCGTAGCTTGGCGTTCGGCAAGGGCTTTGGCTTGGGTGATGAGCGCATTACGCGTGTCATCGGTCAGTGCCGCTGCGATGGTGTCAAGTTTGGCTTGCTCATCCTTGGCTTGTTGCTCAGATTTGCTCGCATCAGGGATGAGTGTCAAACGCACGCGATGCGGATTGTCGAGCAAAAAGCTGCGAATCAAATCGGCGATAAAATCAGGATTTTGTACTTGTTCACGTAGCCAGTTTAGGTTTTCATCGATGTCCCACACATGCATGGGGTCACCGTCGTGGATAGCAGTACTAAAGCCTTCAAGCATCAAATTTAGACCATATGGCATACTATCGCCACCGATATGACGTTGGTCGATTTCGATTTGGTGCAAAATGGTTTCAATCGCTTCACTGTCCACAGGCTGGTCCGCCACTTGTTTGAGTAAGTCCAAAATTCCTTGCTCAATGGCATCGCCATGCTCAGGCTCAGAGCCACGAACCCCGGCATAAAACACCATCTGATAATGGCTGTCATCCAAGCCCAGTAGCGGCGTTGGGGCAGATGCCAGCGGATGGCTATCAAGATACGCCCGCAGCGGCGAACCTGCATGTTCAACCAATACGCCTTCAAGTAATCGCATAGCCAGGCGCTGTTTACCGTCTAAAATCGATGGTAATAACCATGCCATGACGTGATGGGTTTGTTTGGGTTTCACCGTATCGACACTGTAAGTGTCCGTCACGCTGATTGGCGCGGTCAATGATTCTTCGAGTCGTGAGGCGTGTTTTTGCCCTTTAGCAAACGCTTTGCCTGACACCGCCAATGCATCCTCATGGATACGGGCTTGGGTCTCTGCCACAGGGATATTGCCAAAGCTCATCACCACTGCATTGCTTGGGTGATAGTGACTTTGATGAAACTTGACCAAATCAGCATGAGTCAGCTCGGTAATGGCAGCGGGCTCACCGCCAGAATTGTAGTGATAAGTGGTTGTGGGGAATAAATGACGCGCCAGCGTATGATACAACTGGTCAATCTCGCCACTCATCGCGCCTTTCATTTCATTAAATACAATGCCTTTATACTGTGGTTTGCCGTCATCATCAAGCTCCACACGAATCCCTTCTTGGGCAAAATCGAGCGGATTTAAACTTGGGAAAAATGTCGCATCTAGGTACACCGACAACAAGTTAAAATAATCTTGACGGTTTTGGGTGGCAAACGGATACGCCGTCCAATCTGCCGCGGTAAACGCATTCATAAACGTATTGAGCGACCGCTTAATCATGCTAAAAAACGGGTCGCGCACGGGATATTTTTCAGAGCCACATAGACTGGTATGCTCCAAAATATGCGCCTCACCGCGGTCGGTCATCGGCTGGGTGCGAAAGCCAATCATAAAGGCATTTTCATCACTCGGGTGGGCGAGGTGATAATGAATCAACCCAGTGGCGTTATGCTCGCTCACCAGCACATCAAGCGATAGCGCATCGATGCGCTCATGAGAGCGTAGGGTAAAAGCAGGGTGCAGGGTCAAATCTAAAGTAGAGTCGTGAGAAGTTGCGGGCATGAAGTTACCTGTGTGTCATAATAATATTTGTCAGAATTTATCAGCAAAACCAACGATAAAAACAAACAGAAAGTATAGCAGTTTTGTCGGATTTATTTTGAGTTAAATGGGGTCAAAACCTGCTTTATAAAGGCAAAAAAACACAGATACTACAGATACTACAGATAATACAGCGCCACTCATTTGCCCGTGTTAGCCAATTTTCAGATATTAACTTTGACAGTTTTAATTTACAATGACACCACGTTGAATTTAACTCATCTATTTTTTCCAAAATCGTTAAAAAGGAACCACAATGGCAAAAATCGTCGCCATCGGCAATGCGTTAGTCGACAGTGAATTTGTCGTCACTGATGCACAGCTTAACGCCACAGGCTTGACCAAAGGCAACATGACCCTAGCCAGTCACAGTGAGCAAGCTGACCTCATCGCCTCGCTCACCACGCAAAATATCACCGCGACTAAACAAGCCGGTGGCGGCTCGGCTGCCAACAGTATCTATGCCGCTGCAAGCCTCGGTAGCGATACTTTTTACGCTTGCCGAGTAGGCGAAGACGAGGCAGGGCGTTTTTATTTGGCTGATTTAAATGCCGCAGGTATCAAGACATCTACCAAGTCATTTGCTGATGGTACCACAGGTAGCTGTATGGTGATGGTGACCCCAGATGGCGAGCGCACCATGCAAACACATTTGGGCACTTCAGCAGAAATCAGTGAAACCGATATTGACTTTGATGCGCTCAATGATGCTGATTGGTTGTATCTTGAAGGTTATCTTGCCATGTCACCCTCAGCACAACAGGCGATTGCTCAGCTAAAACAACAAGCCAAAGCCAAAGGCGCTAAAATCGCGGTCAGTTTTGCCGACCCTGCCGTGGTCAAGTTTGGTCGCGAAGGACTTGATGTCATGCTAGAAGGTGGCGTGGATGCGGTGTTTTGTAACTGTGATGAAGCGCAGCTATTTACCAACCAAACCAGTCACTCGCAAGCCGCAGCAGCGTTATTGTCAGTCGCCAATATGGCAGTGGTGACCAATGGTGCAGCAGGGTCAATCGTTGCCGTGCGAGACGATGTTTCACGTGAAACAAAATTGATTGACGTGGCATCGCTAGCCGTTGACCAAGTGTTAGATACCAATGGGGCAGGGGATAATTTTGCGGGCAGTTTTTTATATGCGCTATCGCACGGTCATGCGTTGGCAGATTGTGGCAAATTAGCCAGTAGCGTCGCAAGCCAAATTATTCAGCAGTTCGGACCCCGTCTCAAACCGGCGCAATACCAAGCGATTTTACAATCAACCTTAACATAGCGCACAGCTGATAAGGCGGATTTTGACAACCTATTTTAACAATCTAATAAAAAAGCCCTAGTTTTAGCTAGGGCTTGTGCTGACAAATCTAATCAATTAAGCGGTTTCGTTGAACAGCTCACGACCAATCAGCATGCGTCGTACTTCGCTGGTACCTGCGCCAATCTCATATAGCTTGGCATCACGCCAAATACGACCCAGTGGATACTCGTTGGTATAGCCATTGCCGCCAAAGATTTGGATACCTTCCCCTGCCATCCAAGTGGCTTTTTCCGCTGTCCACAAAATCACGCTGGCGCAGTCTTTACGCACTTGGCGCACATGGTCTGAGCCTAACATATCCAAGTTTTTGCCCACGGTGTAGAGAAAGCTGCGCCCTGCCTGTAAGGTGGTGTACATGACCGCCACTTTACCTTGAATCAACTGGAATTCACCGATGGCCTGACCAAATTGTTTGCGATCGTGGATGTAGGGAATGACATTGTCCATCACCGCTTGCATCAGCCCAATGGGACCTGCAGCCAGTACCGCACGCTCGTAGTCCAAGCCACTCATCAATACTTTAACGCCGTTGTTAAGACCACCCAGAATGTTGTCGCTTGGCACTTCGACATTGTCAAATACCATCTCGCCTGTGTGGCTACCGCGCATACCGAGTTTGTCGAGTTTTTGCGCAGTATAAAAGCCTTTCATGCCTTTTTCTACCAAAAACGCGGTGATGCCTTTTGCTCCAAGCTCTGGGTTGGTTTTGGCGTACACCACCATCACATCGGCATCCGGTCCATTGGTAATCCACATTTTTGAGCCGTTTAATACATATACGCCACCTTTGTCTTCGGCACGTAGTTTCATGCTGGTGACATCTGAGCCGGCACCGGGCTCACTCATGGCTAAGGCGCCGATGAATTCACCGCTGATGAGTTTTGGCAAGTATTTTTGTTTTTGGGCTTCTGTGCCGTTGCGTTTGATTTGGTTGATACATAAATTGGAGTGTGCGCCATAGCTTAGCGCCACTGAGCCTGATGCGCGGCTGATTTCTTCCATCGCCACCATGTGCGCCACATAGCCCATGTCCACGCCGCCGTAGGTTTCGGGTACAGTGATGCCATGCAGCCCAAGCTCGCCCATTTTTTGCCACAGGTCCATCGGGAATTGGTCGGTGCGGTCAAGCTCGGCAGCGCGTGGGGCGATTTCGGCATCGGCAAAGGCTTTGACGGTTTCGCGTAGGGCGTTGATGTCATCGCCAAGTTGGTAATCGAGTCCTAAGTTCATAGTCATTCCTTGTTTATTAACTGACTGTTAAAGATTTACGTTTATTTAAAATCGCTGTTGCCACCTTTGAGCCGTTTTGTCTGCCCAAAAACGCGCTGATTTTTTGTCCGACATCGACCAGTTTGTCGAGGTCAATGCCCGTTTCAATGCCCATGCCATGTAGCAGATATACCACATCTTCAGTGGCAACATTGCCGGTTGCGCCTTTGGCATACGGACAACCGCCAAGCCCTGCTACCGAGGTATCAAACTGCCAAACACCCATTTGTAATGCCGCTAAAGTATTGCTAAGCGCTTGACCATAGGTGTCGTGAAAATGCCCAGAGATATTGTCAATGTCAATATAACGCAAGGCAGCATCCAACGCTTTTTGCACCATGATAGGTGTGCCCACGCCGATGGTGTCAGCAATACCAATATGTTCAGCGCCAATGGCAACGAGTTTTTCTGTCACATAGGCGACTTTATCGGCTGAAATATCGCCTTCATACGGGCAGCCCACGGTACAAGAGATGACGCCGCGCACTTTGATACCATGCGCTTTGGCGGCATCAGCCACCGAGGCAAAACGCTCGATACTCTCAGCGATGCTACAGTTGATATTTTTTTGGCTAAAAGCTTCACTCGCTGAGCCAAAAATCACCACTTCATAATTGGCAAATTGGTCACGATGGGCAAGGGCGGCATCAAAGCCTTTCATATTGGGTGTCAGCACCGAATAGACCACGTCATCACGTTTGACAATGCCGTTTAATACGGCATCATTGTCCGCCATTTGTGGCACCCACTTTGGCGACACAAAGCTGGTGGCTTCAAGCTTGCGCACGCCTGCATTAATCAAGCCGTTAATCAACTCGATTTTGACGTCGCTGGGTACGGTTTGTTTTTCGTTTTGTAGTCCGTCTCTTGCGCCCACGTCGATGATTTTGACAAAGTTTGGATAGTTCATGATTGGCTGCCCGTATCAAGTTTTAATAGCTCATCGCCATCGGATACCAAATCCCCTGCCTTAAACAGCAACTCTGTTACTATGCCATCACTAGGAGCATTGATGGTATGCTCAATTTTCATCGCTTCAATCACTGCCAAGGCTTGACCTTTTTTCACTTCATCGCCCACATTGACCCGAAACGCCACCACTTGACCTGGCATGGGCGATTTGAGGCTACCGCCATCTTGGGCTTCCTCGCCCACATGCGCCATGCTGTCCACCAAGGTGATGACATCGCTGGCATGATTTGAGAACACATATACTTGCTCATTATGTCGCCATGCCTGCATCTGTTGGTGCTTGCCGGCTGTTTCTCCGTCACTTAGCCATAGCGTGAAGGTATCATCGGCAGTGGGCAAATAACGAACATCGCCTTGATAGATGGGCGTGACAACGTCCGCGCCTTGTTTTTCGGCTTTGGCAATGGTGTTAATCGTTAGATGAAATGCTTGCCCATTGACTTCACTTATCACCGCCCGCAATGGCTTGTCGTGATACACCAAATCAAACGGACGCTCATAATGGCTATACGCGCGCCATGCGTCGGTTTTGCTAAAGGGGTCGTGGTTTTGGGTTTGCGCTTCTTGTGCAAGCTCTTTGACAATCGCGGTGGCTACTAACCAAGGTAGTTCACCACGCTGCTGCCCAAACAGTACGTCTTTTTCACGTTCAATCAATGCGGTGTCAAGATTGGCATGTTTGAACGAATCTGATTGCACCACGTGACGCAAAAACGCCACGTTGTTGGGCAGACCGACAATACGGGTTTCCGCTAAGGCTTTGTCTAGTTTGGCAAGCGCTTGCTCACGGGTTGGTGCATGGACGATGAGTTTGGCAATCATTGAGTCATAGTAAGGACTGATGACATCGCCTTCGCGTACCCCATCATCCACGCGCACATCCGACATCCTAAACTCGCTGTGAGTTGGCGTGCGATAAACGTTTAGCGTACCTGTGGCGGGCAAGAAGTTGTTGTCTGGGTTTTCAGCATTGATACGTGCTTCAATCGCATGACCGTTGATGGTCAAGTCTGCTTGCTGTTTTGGTAACGGCTCGCCGCTAGCAATACGCAGTTGCCACTCGACAAGGTCAGTACCAGTAATCGCTTCAGTGACGGGATGCTCAACTTGCAGGCGCGTATTCATTTCCATAAAGTAGAAATTCATGCCGCCAAATTTATCTTCGGGTGAACACTCACGTTGCTCTACGATAAATTCAACCGTACCCGCCCCCACATAATTGACCGCTTTTGCCGCCGCTATCGCCGCTGCGCCCATCGCCTCCCGCATTGCCACGCTGACATCGGGGGCAGGGGCTTCTTCGAGCACTTTTTGATGGCGGCGCTGTACCGAGCAATCACGCTCAAATAAATACACATAGTTGCCGTGGCTGTCGCCAAAGACTTGAATTTCAATATGGCGGGGACGTAGGGCGTATTTTTCAATCAATACGCTGTCATTGCCAAAGCTGCTAATGGCTTCACGTTGACATGAGCCTAAGGCATCAATAAAATCTTCGGTTTTTTCAACTAACCGCATCCCTTTGCCGCCGCCACCAGAGCTGGCTTTGATTAGCACAGGGTAGCCAATTTTGTCGGCCTCGCTATGTAAAAAATCAGGGTCTTGGTTGGTGCCATGATACCCTGGAATGAGTGGTACATTGGCCGCTTCCATCAAGCGTTTGGACTCGGCTTTAAGACCCATGGCGGTGATGGCAGACGCAGGGGGACCGATAAACACCAAACCCGCATCCACGCACGCTTGGGCAAATTCGTCGTTTTCACTCAAAAACCCATAGCCAGGGTGAATCGCTTGTGCGCCTGTTTGTTTGGCAGCCTCCAAAATGCGCTCCCAACGCAGGTAGCTGTCTTTGGGCGCAGAACCGCCTATATAAACGGCTTCATCACATACGGCAACGTGCTTGGCAAAACGGTCAGCGTCGGAGTATACCGCAACGGTACGCACACCCAGTTTTTTGGCGGTGGCTGCCACGCGGCAAGCAATCTCACCCCGGTTGGCTATTAAGATTTTTGAAAACATAGTCATAATTCCCTTATTTGTAAAATCCGTTGGCAAATTCTTTTTACCGATTATCGAATATATTTTTGAGCACTAGGTTTATAAGTCATTTGGTAATTTGATTTTTTGACCTTACCCTTTTTGACGTTATGATTATCGGGATAATCATGCTCAATAGCGTTGATTTGTATGGGGTAAAAACCGTTGATTGCCGGTTTTTGGCTTAAAATCGTAAGCTTACTTTCATAAGAATCCCAACCATCACCGTTGCCTGAACAGTCGCTATCAAGGGGGTCAGCCATGAAAATGGCTTTGATTTGATTGCCGGCTTGGGCATAAATATGCTTATTGACTTCAGTACAACCTGTTGAAGTATAGCCATATTCGCCATACCAGCCGAATTTGTCTGGTGCAATTTGTACCAATTTAAAATTACCTAGTTGCGAACTTCCGTAAGCCCCATTCGTAATATAGGGTTGGGTTGCGGCTAATTGCCACTGGTTATTGACTTGATTAAAAATGAATAACCCGCCAATACCTTCGGTTACATGCCCTGCATCTAACTCTGGTTCTGCATAATCGCCATTGACCAATACATAAAGTTGGGATTTGCCATTCAATGTTTTAATTTCTGCGTTCGTTACTTTGGCACAGTAATGAGTTTCATAATGAGAAAAAAATAAACAGTCATTTTGATATTGATTGCCATAGTATTTGGTTAAGGTTTGTTCAATGGCATTAACTGCATTAGTTGGCAATTTGTCTTTGGCAAAGGCAGGTGTTGCTAAAGTTGAAATAACAATCATGGTAAGTGGGAAAAATAGTTCTTTCATGGTATGCCTTTAGCTTTTTTATCACATCAATTAATTATTTAACCAGCTTGGTTGACGTTTTTGCAAGAATGACTGTACGCCTTCTTTACCCTCGGCAGATGCGCGGATATCGGCAATGCCTGCAACGGTATCTTTGATTAACTGCTCATTAATCTCCGCAAATGCCACATCCTGCACCAGTTTTTTACACACCTTGACAGCATTTGGGCTAGCATTGACCAAGTGTTTGACCAAATTATCAAGGGTTTGTGTAAACTCTTCTTCATCCACCCGCTCATGGATAAAACCGATTCTTTTGGCTTCTTTGACATCAAATACTTCAGCGGTTAAGAAGTACCGATGCGCGGCTCTTGCGCCCATCGCACGAATCACATACGGGCTAATGGTCGCAGGAATCAAGCCAAGTTTGACTTCACTTAAGCAAAAATTGGCGTTTTTGACGCTAATGGCGATATCACAAGCGGCGACTAGACCCATACCACCGGCATACACATCGCCTTGAATGGCAGCGACAGTCGGTTTTGGACAGTGGTAGATGGTGGCTAGCATTTGCGCAAGCTTGCCTGCGTCCGCTAAGTTCTCATCGTGGCTATAATCCGCCATCGCGCGCATCCAGTTTAGGTCTGCCCCGGCACAGAAGGCTTTGCCATTGGCAGTCAATACCACCACACGCACTTCGTCTTGCGCAGCGCAAAATTGAAACACATCGGTCAGTTCTTGGATGACCTCGTCATTAAAGGCATTGCGTTTGTCTGGGCGATTGAGGGTAATGGTCGCTACCTGCTGGTCAATGTCTAACAGTAGGCTGTCATAAGTCGGTAATTTCATCGTGTTTTTCCTTTGTTTGTTGGGTAAAGTTGAAGAGTTTTTGATGCTTGCTCAATGGTGATAAAACAAACAACCAAGGCTTCCGATTTTACACGCTGAAAATTACATTCTAAATACACCAAAGGTGGTGTCTTCAATCGGTGCGTTATAAGCGGCACTTAAGCCGAGTGCCAATACTTGACGGGTATCGGCTGGGTCAATCACGCCATCATCCCACAGTCTAGCCGAGGCATAATAGGGATGACCTTGCTCATCAAATTTCTGACGCACTGGCGCTTTGAACGCTTCTTCGTCCTCGCTTGACCAGTGCTCACCTTTGGCATGGTATTGGCTGCGTTTGACCGTTGCTAATACTGACGCCGCTTGCTCGCCACCCATCACCGAGATACGCGCATTTGGCCACATCCATAAGAAACGTGGACTGTAGGCACGACCACACATACCATAGTTACCCGCGCCGAATGAGCCGCCGACAATCACGGTAAACTTCGGCACTTTGGCATTGGCAACTGCCATCACCATTTTGGCACCATGACGGGCAATCCCTTCATTTTCGTATTTGCGCCCCACCATAAAGCCTGTGATATTTTGCAGAAACACAAGCGGAATTTTACGTTTGCAGCATAGCTCGATAAAATGGGTGGCTTTTTGCGCTGATTCGCTAAATAAAATACCGTTGTTAGCGATAATACCCACTGGCATACCTTCAATATGTGCAAAACCACATACTAGCGTCGTGCCAAAGCGTGCTTTAAACTCATCAAACTCACTGCCATCGACGATACGTGCAATGATTTCACGGATATCAAAGGGCTTACGGGTGTCAGTTGGGATGATGCCGTACAATTCTTTGGCGTCGTATTTGGGTGGACGCGGGGTTTTTTGCGCGGTAGCGTGGTGGATGGGTGTTTTTTGTTGGTTTAAATTGCCGATGATGTTGCGCGCCAGTGATAACGCGTGCAAATCGTTTTGGGCAAGGTGGTCAACCACGCCTGACAGACGGGTATGCACATCGCCACCGCCTAAGTCTTCCGCGGTCACTTCTTCACCTGTGGCAGCTTTGACCAGCGGCGGTCCACCCAAAAAAATCGTCCCTTGATCTTTGACGATAATCGACTCATCACTCATGGCGGGTACATAGGCACCACCTGCAGTACAGCTACCCATCACGACGGCGATTTGGGGAATGCCTTCGGCGCTCATATTGGCTTGGTTAAAGAAGATACGACCAAAGTGGTCTTTATCTGGGAATACTTCATCTTGGTTGGGTAAGTTCGCGCCGCCAGAGTCGACCAAATAGATACATGGCAAGCGGTTTTCTCGCGCGATTTCTTGCGCCCGTAAATGTTTTTTGACCGTCATCGGATAGTAAGTGCCGCCTTTGACGGTGGCATCGTTACACACAATCATACAGTCAATACCAGCGACACGACCGATGCCAGCAATCACGCCTGCGGCAGGGATATCGGCATCATACATGCCATACGCTGCCATCGGTGAGACTTCCAAAAATGGCGTACCGGCATCTAGCAAGCGCTCGACACGCTCACGCGGCAATAGCTTACCCCGAGCCACATGTTTGGCGCGAGCAGACGCTGAACCGCCCTGAGCAATGACCGCAAGTTTGGCTTTGAGGTCATCAACGATAGTTTGCATGGCAGCGGCATTGGCTTGAAATTCCGCGCCATTTGGGCTTAATTTACTTTGGATAACCGTCATTGTAAATCCTAATTCTGTCAAAGGGTGCAGCTAAATTGCTATTAGATGCCCTCTGTATTTATGTTAAGTTTTTGCTGAAGTTGAAAATTTAGAGTCCCAATTCTTGTGTCATCGCTTCCACGATTTTGAATTTTTGAATTTTACCCGTGACGGTCATTGGGAACTCGTCGACAAACTTCATGTAAGTCGGTACTTTATAGTGTGCAATGTGATCTTTACAGAAATCACGGATGTCTTGTTCGGTTAAGTTGCTGTCTTTTTTGGGGATAATCCAAGCGGCGAGGACTTCACCAAATTTTTTGTCGGGTACGCCCACGATTTGGACGTCACGGATTTTTGGGTGGCGATATAGGTAGTTTTCGATTTCAACAGGGTAAATGTTTTCACCACCACGAATCACCATGTCTTTACTACGTCCGACGATTTTGACATAGCCTTCTTCGTCCATGGTTGCCAAGTCACCGGTATACATCCAGCCATCGACAATGGCTTCCGCCGTTTTATTGGTGTCATTCCAATAGCCGAGCATGATTGAGTAACCTTTGGTACACAGCTCACCTGTCTCACCGATGTCAAGCGTTTCACCCGTTTCTGGGTTGACGATTTTGACTTCTAGGTTAGGCTGTACCAGACCTACGGTTGAGACTTGTTTTTCAAGTGGCGTGTGCTGGTTGGTTTGACAAGATACGGGCGATGTTTCGGTCATGCCATAGGCAATGGTGAGTTCTTTCATGTGCATTTGGTCAATCACGCGGCGCATGACCTCAATCGGACAGCTTGAGCCTGCCATGATGCCGGTACGTAAAGTCGATAAGTCATAATTGGCAAAATCTGGGTGGTCAAGCTCGGCGATAAACATGGTCGGTACCCCATGCAGACCTGTACATTTTTCGTTTTGCACGGTTTCAAGTACGGTGATGGGGTCAAAGCCATCGTTGGGATACACAATCGTGCCACCGTGGGTCAAGATGGCAAGGTTGCCCAGTACCATGCCAAAACAGTGGTAAAGCGGGACAGGGATACACAGACGGTCATCGGCAGTGAAGCTCATGGCTTCACCGATGAAATAACCGTTGTTCAAAATATTGCGGTGGGTAAGCGTCGCGCCTTTAGGCGTGCCTGTGGTACCACTGGTAAATTGGATATTGATGGGGTTATTGGGGTTGAGCTTTTTGGCACGTTCCGCCACTGCCGGATCATCGGCATCGCCTTCGGCAATCCATGCTGAGAATTTTTGCATATAGCTAAAATCCTCAGTGGACTCTGGGCTATCAATCCAGATGACCCGTTTGAGATTGGGTAATTGCACGAGCTCTAAATTTTGGTAGCTTTGGTGACGCGCTTCAGGTGCAAGCTCTTGCAGCATCACCGCGTAGTCGCTAGATCTGAAGTGGCGCATCAATACCAGCACTTGGCAGTCGACTTTGTTGATGGCGTATTCAAGCTCAAAGATACGATACGCAGGGTTGATGTTGACCAATATGATACCGGCTTTGGCTGTCGCCAATTGCATGATGACCCATTCAACGTTGTTGTGTGACCAAATACCCACGCGATCGCCTTTTTGTAGACCCATACGAATCATGCTGCTGGCTAGCTGATTGACTTTACGCTGTAGCTCGCGGTAGGTGAGACGAATGTTTTGGTGAGCAGAAATTAAGGCGTCTTTATCGGGGTGTTGTTCCACCATCTGATCAAAAAAATCACCAATGGTCAATTCTATCAGTGGCGTGACCGGTCCTTTATCATAGCTTTGGGTGAGCGGGGCGTTGGCAGATTTTGCACCCATTACGATGCGTGGCAGGTTTAGCACGTCTTTGGTCATGGTAGCATCCTTACTATCGTGTTTTTTATCGTGTTTTTCTATCGTTTTTTTGGGATGTTTACTAAAGGTATTGACGAAAGCTAGTGAAAACTTCGTGCTTACCTGAGTAAAAATTTTTACCCACTGATTAATACCCAAGTATTCCTTGACTTAAAGTATTGTTATAAAACTCATTTCAATTCATTTTTTTTAAAATTTTTACTGTGTTGAACCATCAATATGTGACATATTAATCAATAAATTATGAACTTGTCAATCTAAAACGAGACAATCTTTATCGAAATAAAAATTATCTTTAGGCTAAAAAAATATTCAATAAGTATTCAATGACACTTACTACCCCTAAGCCAGCCACTGATTTGGCTGACCATAAAAAAACCCATCTCACTATGAAAGATGGGTTTTGGCATCAACCGGTAAAATGAGATAAATTATTTTTCGCTATAGAGTTTGATGCCGGTAGCAAAGGGGCATTGTTTTAAACGAGCGGCTTGTACCATCGCATCACGTTGTCCCATAGCAATCGATAGATTATGACGGTTGCCGCCATTGATTGAGCCTAAGCCGACACTCACGGTAGGATAAATACCATGGCGATTGCCCGATACGCCAATCCCAATGCCTGAAGCCTGCAAACCGGTGCGCTGATTGGCATTGGCATCAATGTATTGATTGACCCGTGTGTACTCATTGGCAAGCGCAACACAGTCATAGCTTTGGTAATTGTTGGCGGATACGTATTCAGGGGTAGGCGTGGTCATACACCCTGTCAAACCTGCCGTAGTGGCAGTCGCTAAAAGTATTGAGATAGCTAATTTTTTCATCATCCTACTCCCTTATCCTAATTGCTTTAGCCTTAAAATAGGTTGAGCGGTTTCACAAATGCCAACGTCAAAATACCCATATAGGCAATAAAAGCAATCAACATACCTATTTTGGCTTGATTGGGCGTAGTGGTCTGGCGCGTGGCTTTGACAGTCGCTGATATGGCAACAATGAGTAACACTATCTTGGCAATCAACCAATGCGGTACTATACCTGCGCCAAATAATGGCATCGCTGTCACCGCGCCTGTCAAAATCACCAAGGCATACATCACGTGGGCGCCGATTTTGGCAGATTTTGGCAAGCCTTGTCCTTTTGGTGCGGTAAATACCAACACAGCTTGCCACAAGAATAAGGCAATTAAAATCAATGCCATCAGCATATGTGCGTGTTTCATACATCAACCTTTTTTATCATAATATAGCGTAAATTAACTCAAGAGGTCTGTGGTTTTAGCTTATGTTGACACTCTTTTTTATCTGTATATTACCCTGCGTTTTGTCCTGCGCAATTGGGACTTTCGGGAGATTGTCCAACCGCTTGCCATTCTGCTTGTGTATAAGCATGAATTGAAAACGCGTGAATTTGCCCACCGCCTTGTGACAGTAACGCATGGATAAGTCCATATACCAACTGATGACGCTGTAACAAGCGTTTGCCTGCAAATGCCTCACTGACAATGGTCAGTTTAAAATGGGTTTCTTTGCCTTCAAAATAGCCAGCATGGCGCATCGACTCGTTTTCTAGCTGATAGACACTGGGCTGTAACGTTTGCAAACGCGCTGTCACGGCATCGGCAATCGGGGTAGCAAGTTGACTCATGTCGTCCTCGGTTCACTGATTTTATTCATCAAAAATGGGTAGTCAATGACAAACCTAACTGGTCACCACTTACCGCATTTTAGCCATTTTAGCATAGTTTTAAGGTAGCCTAATCTATCAAATGGGTTTGAGGGGCAAAAATAATCTTGTGTCAATACCGCTCAAATTTTCTCTATGTTTGATGGCTCACTAGCTTCTATGGCTCACTTGGACCAATATAGCAAGGATAAAATACCCGCGGCAATTAACGGACCCACCGCCACCCCGCGAAACAATACCACCCCTGCTACTGTGCCAATCATCAGCCCCGTGACCACGTTGGGGTCAACTTTCATTAAATTCACCCCTCTTGCGCCCAGCCAAGTCACTAGCAATCCCACAGCGATGGCCAATAATGAGCGCCAACTGGCAAAAGAGGTCATCAAGGCTTTGCTACTGACTTGCTCGGAGGCGATAGGCGCAATGACCGCAATGGTGAGCAGCAAAATACCCAAGTTGAGTCCATATTGTTGAATATAAGAAAAGATAGGTTGGTTGTTGGGTAAAAATTTGATGATAATTAGCGCAGTCGCACTGACCCAAATCGTGGGATTGTGCACAAAAATACCGCAGCCCAAAATGACGAACAAGACTAGCAAATTAATATCAAGCTGATTCATGGATTTACCCTATAGCTGTGACCAAACGCTTATTATGCCACTGACAATGCCGCTGTGCTGTTGAGATATTTAAAAAACTTCAATCAATCGGTTTTTTGACAACTTGTTAGGCTTGCTAGATAAATTGATGAGTAGGTAAATTGTTGAGTAAATTGATGCGCAATGGATTATTGTGGATAAGCAAAATTTTAATCGATCCGTTATTTTGATTACCAAATTTGCTCACTAAAAAAGCCAATATCAACTGCATATTGGCTTATAGCATACGAAGTTAAAATTAACGGTAACGGCTTTGTTGGTACAACGGCATCACACGTGGCAATAATGATTGAATAGTGGCAATACGTGTTGAGCTCACCGGGTGGGTACTTAAAAACTGAGGTGGCTCGCCGCGACCGCCCGCACTCTGCATTTTACGCCATAGGCTAACTGCTGCATTAGGGTCGTAACCTGCCCGTGCCATCAACTCTAGCCCCATCAAATCAGCTTCCGTTTCTTGAGTACGGCTATTGGGACGGGAAATACCCAAATCCCCAGCTAAGCCTGCTAACTGCGCCTGACCTTGAGATAAACCTAATACACTTGCGGCAATACCAATCCCTGTTTGGGTCGCCACGTCACGCGATAGACGCTCACGGGTATGCTCACGCAATGCATGCGCCATCTCATGACCCATAATCGCAGCAATCTCAGCATCGGTTAGATTCAAGCGATCGATAATACCTGAGTAAAAGACAATTTTACCGCCGGGTAATACGTGTGCATTGAGCTCATTACTTTTAATGACATGCACTTCCCAAGACCATTGTCTTGCATCGCTGCGATAGGCACCTGTCTGCGCAATCAGACGCTGAGAAATTTTCTGTAAACGCGCCAATTGGGCAGGATTGGTATCAAGCAGACCTTTGGCACGGGCGGCGGCAATTTCTTGTTGAAAAGCTTGATTTGAAAGTTGTTGCACCTGCTGATCGGATACTACCAACAACTGATTACGGTCGACGCCAATCGCCCCAGTATCAGTGGTGGTCGAGCAACCGGTGACAGCTACTGCAATGACGGATGCCGCCAAACTTGGCATCATAAGTTTTTGTGAAATTTTCATCTTATCGTTATCTCCAAATACAGCAAAAAGGACCAAGAGAAATAGCAAGTTTAAACGCATTATAGCGAAGTCATTAAAAAACAATCTGCTGAGATTTGCAGTAATTGCGTAACGATAGATACATGGTGTGTTTCAGAGTGTGATAAAAAAAACTAATAATTATGGTTAGAAAGGGAAAAGGTCATACGAGAATAGACATTTAAAAAAGCTATTTCTCAATAAAACCCAGTAAAAACAGTTAAATTTAAAAAAAACGTATTTTTTTGAATTTTTTTTGCAAAAATGCTTGACGCCGTATTAAAAATCCTTATAATACGCATCCACAACGACGCAACAAACATTCAAAATTGCTAGTTGACCACCTAATGCGGGAATAGCTCAGTTGGTAGAGCACGACCTTGCCAAGGTCGGGGTCGCGAGTTCGAATCTCGTTTCCCGCTCCAAATTCAAAAAAGCCTAACTTAATAGTTAGGCTTTTTTATTGTCTTTAAACCCAGTAATATCAAGGTTTTGCGTTTATTCCTATCCAATATCAGCAAAAATAGCTTTGTTAATTTAACTAATCAAATTTTTGCAAATTTTCAGACCGTGACCAAAACGTGACCATTTTGTGACCACGGTTTTTTTATGCTTTTTCAAAGCAACCCCGACCGTAAAACACTGTATTTAAATTGACTTAAAGTCGTTTTAAGCAAGTCTAAGGCGTAAGCTGTTGCCATTAGACAATATTGTTTTAGCGCAATATGATTTTTATGGCAAAAAACCGCCTATTTCACAGCAAAGCAGACCAAATTCAGCCTATTATTTCTTCAAATTAAAAAGCCTATCGATCGATAGGCTTTTTTAAGATAGCTTTCCATTATTTTAACAGCCTATCGGCAGGCTGAGTCTGTAAATATTCCATGATAACATCGCCTAGTGCCGTCAGTCGCTGTGCATACGCTTCACTATTGGCGTCACTGAGCCCACCATCGGCAAGGTAGGTTTGCCGAATCCCCTGCGTGTGTGCCATTGCATTAGGCACGTTCGCTTCAATAAAATCGAATGCCTCACGGTAAATCGGGTTGAGTCGATGCTCACCTGTGTCTGACGCAAGCAGATTTTCATTGCCATTGACAAACAGTTCACGGTTTAACATATCAAACGAACGCAATATCTCACCATTAACCGTGCTGGCTTTACCCTCAACGGGCACTTTTAGTGCTTGAACTGCTGCGTCATACACTGCTTGTAACTGAGCATTATTGTGAAAATAACTGTGGATTGAAAGTTTACCGCGATACAGCGGATGCGTTACGTTAAATAAAGCTTCTTGTTCTTGACCACTCGCTTGCTGGTCATCAACTTGATTAGTATTAGAGGGTGTCATCATTTTTCCCTTTTCTTATGTCATATAGCTAGGATAGATATACAGCTGCTTAAAATGTCACGTTTAAACAACGCTTATCCTTGACTATACAAAAGAAGGGTTTAGCTAACGAGTATCTTTTCACGGAAGGTGGGTTATGTTTTTGTATCAATGAACCTAGTAGGTGACATACGTACGCTAGCGTTTACACAATTTCTCTAGTTGTCGTGAGGGCATAGCGAAAATTTGGATAAGTTGAATAGTTTAACTTGCAGGATAGATAAAGGTATCAGAACTGATCAGTTGATAGATCAAGCTAAACCATTGAAAGTAAGTTTTATTATTTATTCTATAAAAAATTTGGTAAAGAATTAGACAACTTTTTAATTGTCTGCTAGCCTTATCGTAAGTTCCTATAAAATCAAATACTCTATGACAAGCAGCAATTTGATAGATGAATTAAACCCTGCCCAACGTAAAGCCGCCACTACTACGGCTCAAAATACATTAGTCTTAGCGGGGGCGGGGAGCGGTAAAACCAAAACCATTGTCGCTCGTGCCGCTTATTTGATTGATAAAGGCGTTCCTGCCAACGAAATCCAAATCGTCACCTTTACCCGTCGCGCTGCTAGCGAGATTGTCACTCGAGTTGAAAGTCATCTCGGCAAACAAGCCGAAGGACTACGAGCCTCGACCTTTCATACCTTTTGCTTAAGTATTCTACGTCGTTATCCCAAGGTTTTTGACTTAAAAGGCTTTAATGTCATCGACCGTGATGACCAAATCATGATGTTTAAGCTATTAAGGGGTAAGCTGGAAGATAAACGAGCGAAAGAGGCCAGTGCTCATAACAACACAACCTCAACAGGTAAAACCGTTACGTTTCAACGTAACCAAGCTGCTTCAATCAGCGAGAAGCTGCCAAAGCCCAAAGAACTGGCTGATTTATATTCTTATGCTCGTAATACCCAAATTAAACTTAAAGACGCTTTGTATAAACAGCTACCTGACTTTCAGCCTGCCTACGATGAAATCAGAGAGGTGATGAAAGGCTACGAAGCCCAAAAACGAGACCGCCATTATCTCGATTATGATGATATCTTGGAATATGTAGCTCGTTACTTAAATGCCGATGATTGGCTACTTGAACGAGTCACTGAAAACACCAAGTATCTACTCGTCGATGAGATGCAAGATACCAATCCGTTGCAGTGGCTATTATTGCAGCCGTTTATTGGACGAACGCAGCTATTTTGTGTGGGTGATGATGCCCAATCAATTTATGGCTTTCGTGGGGCAGACTTTGAAAATATTCATAGTTTTAAAGAACGGGTGCCTGACGCCGAAGTGCTAACACTGGATTTAAACTATCGTTCAACCCAAGAGATTTTGGATTTATCAAACTGGTTGCTAGATCGAAGTGAATTGGATTATAAGAAAAGACTTACCGCACATCGTGGCCAAGGGATTAAACCTGTACTGCATAGCTTTGGTAATGAGTCTGAGGAAGCTCGATTTATCGTCAGTGATTTAAAGAAACGCTATGACAAAGGCAATCCTTGGCATCATCATATGATTTTGCTACGCTCAGCCTTCTCTGGACGACAGGTCGAGAGTGCGTTAATTGCCGCGAATATCCCTTACATCTTTATCGGTGGAACAAAGCTTTTGGAAGCCGCTCACGTCAAAGATTTAATCAGTATGCTACGCGTCACGGTTAACCATCTCGATGAACTCGCTTGGATTCGCTTTTTGACGCTATGGGACGGTATCGGTGATGCGGGGGCAGGAAAGCTGGTGAATGAATTTTTAACGTTGCCCGACATAAACGCTTGTATTGAGCTACTGGATAAAAAAAGCAAGGTACCAAAACCTGCCCTTGACGCGCTTAGAGAACTATCAAGCCTTCAAGAGCTACCTGAAAAAAGCATTGATATCGCCTTTGATTCGTTAAGTGATCAACTACAAAAGAACTATGAGAAAAAAGACTGGGACAGCCGCGCCAGAGACTTTGATTTAATCAAGCAACTTGCCATGCGACATGGCACGCTAGCGGACTTTATTGAGGCTTATATCCTTGACCCGATTTCGCATAGCGAAGTCAAAAAACAAGATAATGATGATTTGGTGACGCTGATTACCATTCACTCTGCCAAAGGGGCAGAGCGGGAAGTCTGCTATATCGTCAATGCATCGGTAGGGCAATATCCACATCTACGAGCACAAGATAGCTTTGAGGAAGTGGAAGAAGAACGCCGTGTTTTATATGTTGCAATGACTCGTGCTAAAGATGAATTGATTATCACTCGGCAAAACTTAAATACCTGGGCGACGAGCCGGATTGATGCGAATAATCGGACGATTGAAGGGTATTTTTTAAGTGAAGTGCCAAAACATCTATTGCCAAATGATACGGGATTTGGGGCGTTTGGTGAACAACGTTCAGGTTTTTCAGAGCATCAACCTTTAAGAAATAAACCAAAAATTGGAATTGATTGGGATAACTAATTTGGTCAGTTTAACTTACTACATTCAAAAAACTGAATCTTACAACAAGAGGGTTACCTGTGGTTACGATTAATATAATTGATGCTGGGTATGGGGATTGTTTGTTATTGGATTTTATTCATACTAAAATTTTAATAGATTGTGGACCAAAGAATTTTAAAATTAGAAAATCTGTACTTTCCTCTTTAAAGACTTTAGTTGGGGAAGATGGAAAGTTAGATATTGCTATAGTTACTCATAATGATGATGATCACATTGGTGGGTTTAAGTATTTAATAGATGAAAACGTGGAAATAAGCAAAATTATTTTTAATAGTGTTGAGGATATACCAGATATTCTAAAAAATACGGAAAAACAAATTTCATTTCCTCAAGATAATGAACTTAGATTAAAAATACTTAAAGATAAAGATATTACGCCAATTTTTTTATACAGAGGTTCAGAACCACTACAGTTACATCACATAAAAATAATTCCTTTGACTCCTACTAATGAAATTTTGAAAAATATATATAAATTTTATAATTCTAAAATACTAAATAATGAGAGTGCTCAAAAACAGATTTCCAGTTCAATTGAGAGTGAAATTACATTAGGGGAAGCATTGAAAAAAGTTAGAGAAAATAAAGATAGATTCGAAAAAGACCCTTCAATTACAAATAAATCGAGTATATCTTTTATCATCGAGTCTAATAATTTTACAGGACTTTTCTTGGGTGATGCACATGCTGAAGACATCTTAGAAGGTCTCAAAATTTCAGGTTATATAAATAAGAAATTTAATGTTGTGAAGCTATCTCATCATGGTAGTCATAGAAATACGAGTAGTGAACTATTAGAAGCAATAGGAAAAACTGAGTATATAATATGTGCAAATAAAACCAAGCATAATCACCCTAATAATGTGACACTTGCTAGGATACTAAATTACAATCCAAATCCCACTTTCCACTTAAGTTCAGACAGCTCAACTTTGACTCAAAATATAGAAGCTTGCGTTGCCTTAGGTTTTAAACCCACAATTACGATTCCTAAATCTGGTATAAATAAATTAACTTATGAATGAAAATAATCTTATTAAAGTTAAGTTGACTAATAGTCAGTCAACTGGGTACTTATTTAAGTCCTATGATGAAAAAAAGTCATTGGTTATTACATCAAGGCATAGTATTTGTACCAGCGTAGATACCTGTAATGACCATTCTGGACATCCAAGTCAATTTAGAACCGATGATGTAGAATTCTTCCATAATGGAAATAAGATTGGAATAGAAAAAATTTATATCCATACAACCAAAGATATAGCGATTGTTTGTGTAGACTCGGTTGCAAGTGATAGTTTATTTATTAATGAACAAATTGAAAGTGACAAATATTATGCAAGTGGCTTCATTAAAACTGAGAATGAACCAACAGGTTTAGTATTAGAGGCGGCAAGAAAAAGAGGCTTATTGATTTTATTTAGAGAGTCTAGCCCTACCCCTAACTTGGAAGAAAAGAAGGATAGCTTTGATGGTATGTCTGGTTCAGTAGTTTTTACTGAATCAAATAATAGGTTTGGCATTTTTTTCGCCAAAGCATTAATCGTGCTCAATGAGACTCATAATGATTTTGGAGCAGAAAACTTAGAAGATTTAGATTTTGATGAAATAAATGCTTTTTTCGACTGTAAGGTTTTCTGTTTAAAAGAAGATTTATTGAAAGACTCTTTCAAATACTATAAAAATTTAAATGCTCAATGGTTAAATAATATTTTCCAAGACGAAGCGAAGGCTAAATACTATTTTAGGCAGTCACTCACTCCTATAAACTCTAATTTTCCACAACTGCTGTTAAGACGAAATCTAATAGACGAACTTTCTCAATGTATAAAATCAAGGAATATAGTTTTTATATTAGGAGATGAAGGAGTTGGAAAGACATGGATTACAGCGCAATTTTGGTTAACTTTAGAAGAAAAGCCTTTTTTTGTTTTTTTTACTGCTCATGATTTCATTGATACTAATTATCAAAACCAATCATTTAGAGATTTAATCATTGAAAAGATGATTAAGCAATCAGGGTATACCTTTGACGATAGTTCAATAAAAATCTTTAACGAAATTTTTGAAGTATTGAAGAGGAAAGAAAAAGAATCTGATATTAAACTATTCCTAGTCATAGATGGAATTAACCAAAAGCCTTCGGTGAATTGGGGACAAATTATAAATTTGTTAGTTATGGAATATTCACATTATGCTATCAAAACATTAGTTACCTCTAGAACTATCTTCTTCAAAGAGAAAGTCAAGCGAAAAATTATTAATAATGATTATGGTGAGCTATTAGTTTTAAATTGGTCACCCGAAGAAAGAAATAAAATATTAGAGTTAAAAAATATTGATTTTCAATATCTAAGTCACAAAGTTGCGAATTCTTTATTAAATCCCAGATTGCTAAATATTGCCATTAATCTTTTCGATGCAAATGATATTAAAAATATAAATGAACTAGATGTAAATAGAATTTTATTCGAACATATAAGGTTATTAGAGAAAGAAGATATTGAACCTGTTGAATATAGGGCATTTATAAAAGATTTACAAAATCACGCTCTATCAATAATTGAGAAATTAAAAGAAAAAAATTTTGATGATATTAAAATTTTTGAACAGGATTTAGAGAAAGTTGCTGATGGTAGGTTTTTCAAATCTATTGAAGGAGACTCATGCTTATATGAGATTAATGAGGAGGGTTTACCCTTAGCGTTATCATTTGCAATTATTTCTAATTTAAAGGCATTAGAGCGAAATAATAAGGATGTAGAGGAAGGTTTAGCAAAAATCATTGATCCTATAAATGCTTTAGATAGGACTTCGGACATTATCATGTCTTGCTTAACTGTTATCACAGTTGAACAAGAGCTTTATTCGATTAAAATTTTCAAAGCTTTAGTTAAATGTTTACTCAACCTACAAAACACTGATGATGATTTTTTTGATGCTTTTGCTAGGATTATACAATCCAAAGTATCTGAATCTCTTAATGTTATGGAAGACTTGTGTTTATGTGGTGGCAATCAATCAAATCTTGATTGGTTATTAATGATATTCATAAAAATTGATGTGGATGATTCTGCCTGGATCACAGTAAGTGACAGTATAAAAACTTGGCTAAAGTATTATTCACTATCTGTAGAAAAAAATATTGGTTATTATTCAGATAAAGATGACCCAAGTAGATTAGAAGCCATAGAGAAAAAGAAAAATGAAATCGAAGATAAACTTACAAATTTGACTAGTCAAGAAAAGTCAAAATTGACATACTTTACACAGAAATCAGAAGATATCGATATCTTATCCCTAACAGCGTTTAGAATGCTAGCTGGTAAGCCTCTAAATAACTTTGTATCATCATTTTTAGACTGGAGCTTTGCTCATAGCCTTAATCCTAGCTATCAATCTGTTGATAAAGAATTTAAAGACTTAATAAAATTTAATACAGTTGATTGGTTGAACACACATCAAAATTTAACTAGTAACTTTAATCCTGATAATAATCTTTCTAATGTTTCAAAATGGGCAATTGTAAGATTATTGTATGCAACTGGAGATTCCAATGACGCAATTTTAGCTAAATCGATTATAACGGCTATAAGGGGGCATAGAGATAATAAAAATTGGAGATCAGTTGAAAATTATTGTGATACCGATCCCTGTGACCCACAGTCCCCAACACCCAATAATATCTCTAATGCTTTACAAGCAATTGAGAGTTTAGATATTTCGAATGTCTACAATTCAAGATTTCAAACTTCAGAAAATTTATTATTGGATAGAATTTTAAGAGGTTTGGCAAGATTCAGCCCGAATGAAATTATTGAACTTTATAGAAAATTAATTTTGGAAATTTTGAATAAGTCTGGTTATGCTTTGAGATATGGCTTAATAAATATCTACAATCATAATGCTCTACTTAAGGAAGAACATATCAGTAAAGTCTTTGATATTTTCAATCATCAAGATGAATTACTTAAGGGTCTAACAAATCAAGATTCTTTGTTTGTGAAGAATTATCTTAGAGTGCTAATTGCTCCTTTTTTAAAACCGAAGAAACAAGTTGAATTACTTCTAACATTTAGTGCAGACGATAATGTGTTCATAAATCTTTTGGAAACAATGGATAGTATTGAACTAGAAGATATTGACCTATTCGTATCTCAAAATTCAGAAGAAAATCAAATTTTAAACTTTCTATTCTATGCAAACATTAAAAATCTGCCACTTACCAATCAATACAAGGATCTATTGAATAGACTTATAAAACATGAAAATTATTTAATCCGTATAGAAGTTTTTAAAACTATTCTGTTTAAAGAAGATATGGAATTATTACAAGCATTTTTAAATGAGGAATGGGATTTCTTAGATGAAAGAAATCAACAAATGGAATCATTTTATGGGTCTTTAGTATATTTATTGGCTATAAAACTTAATTTAGTGGATGAAGATCAATTTATAAGAAAAATAAATCCTATAGCCTTTGGAGAGGCTTTTAAGTATGTTTCTACTAACGGATTAAGCTTAATATCTAATTTATTGGATAAAATGTTTGAGGTTATCCTAGTTGAGAATATTCAGCCACCAGAAATGCCAGTAACAGAAGTCTTATCAGATGATAGTCCAATAAGGACACTTTCTATTGATTCTTTAATTTCTCACAATCAGGATGAGAAATTAAAATTTGTTTCTGAAACAGACGAGGAATTTCAAGAAAGACAGGAAAGGAACTATAAAGATTTTGAAAAATATCGAGAATTTTATAAGTCTAAACACATAGACCTAATCATTTATGGAATGTTACCAAAAGCTTTTGAAAAAATAGTCAACTCAAATTTAGAAATTAAGGAAAAATGGTTTACTTTATTTGTCAATCTTTCTGAAAAAGCAGTTGGTAAATTCTATAACTATATAATACTACTGGCTAGCATTTTCTCAGAAACAGATATCAATAAAGCAAAAAGATTATGGGGGAAAGTTAAAGATAATACGCCATACATGAACGTCAAAATTGGCTCAGAAAAAATACCTTTAGAAATGTTTTGCTTATGGCACTATGAAGGTAACGATGATTTAGATACTTATCGGTTTGATTTATTGGATAAAGCTACGTCGGATGAACAAATAAATGAGCATGTACTTTCTGCAATTATAAATGGAAACGAAAGTAGTATCAAAAAATATATCCAAACAAAGCTAGCTAGAATTGAACCTGCCCAGAAAGCGAGAGGGTTAATAGCTGCTGGTTATCTAGATAAAAATGAGTTTAGTGAAAATATATTAAATAACTATAGTAATTTTGATGGGATAATGGGTGCTGCATATCAAACAGCTAAATATATTTATGAACGAAATATATGGGCAAGACATTGGTATTTACAAGCTAGCTCCGCAAGTACATATGAAGATTTTTGGATTAATATGGTTCTATTAACGAAAGTTGTTGATATGAGATTTTATCAGTGGAGAAATACTATTAATGATAATAATAAAAGTTCGCTATATGAGAAATTTCATCATAGTTTCGATAATGAAATTCTTAAACGCTGTGAAAAGTGGCAAGAAAGTAGAGATAAAAAATTATTTGGACTTGAGCCACCGAATCCAATTTATATAATTTAACTGAGAAGAAAACTTGAGTAAAGAATTTTATTTGACTCGAAGATTAGTGAATCCAAAAGGTGATTTAACAGTCAATGAGTCTGATTTAAATCAATTAGGCGAAATCATTATCATCCTTGGTGAGCCTGGCATCGGCAAAACTAGTTTACTTGAAAATTTAGCTAATAAATTTCAAACAACTTGTAAGTCAGCAAATGTAATTAACTATAAAAATTCATCACTAGATAATACGTATGATAAGATTTTGATCATAGATGCTTTTGATGAACTTGTCAAAATTGATTCATCAAGCGTCATGAATCTATTAGGAAAAATTAGTTCATCCCCATTTAAAAAAATTTTCATTTCCAGTAGATCAAGTGAATGGTTAGATTCCTATAATCGCAAAATCGAGCAATTTTTTGGTAAAAGTCCAATTGTATTATATTTACAACCTTTCGATATAGATGATCAAAGATCATTTTTTAATTTTCATTTTGTTGATGAAGATTTTGAAAAATTTTATTATCAAATCAGTAAATTTGACTTACAGCCTCTACTTTCTACACCTCAAATGTTGAAAATGCTAGGAATGGCTTATATTCAAAAAAATAGAGAATTCTTAGATAAGAAATCGATTTTTCCAGCTGCATTTATTGCAGCAGCAACTGATACTAATAAAGAGCTTTCGATCCCAAGATATTTAACCACTCAGCAGAAAGTTGCAATTGCACAACAAGTCTTTGCAAATTTGCTTCTATCAGGGTCTGAAGGTGTTAGTAATACTGAAATCAATTCTGAGAGATTATTTCCCTTTTTAAATGCTATTGTAGTTAATGAGCATGTTAAGGAGATATTGGCAAGTCAATTGTTTAGACCAAGTGATAAATCTGATCATCATCAACCAGTGCACAAAATACTTGCTGAATATGGTGCAGCAGAATATCTGAGTCATAGATTAAAGGACTCTGTAAATCCCTTATCTATAAATCAACTACTAGCCATTATTGCACCCAATGGATTTGTAAGAGACGAATTGAGAGGAATGGTGGGATGGCTAGCCACAGTTGGAAATAAAAGTATTCAGGAAAGATTAATTGAATTAGATCCTTATGCAATAATTGCTAATGGTGATCCATCTCAATTATTAAACTCATCCAAAAAATTAATTTTTAAAAATTTAAAAGATTTATCTATTAGTGATCCTTACTTTAGAAGAGGTGATTTTTTTAGGTCTTCATTTAGTACTGTTGGCTTTTTTACCTTTGATATTATCGATGAAGTAAAAGTAGAGTTATTAGAAAATAAAAATAACTATTTTCGAAAGTTGCTTTTGGGCATGTTGGAGAGTTCAAACGAAGCTATTCACTTTAAAAACGAGCTTGAGGGGCTAGTTTTAGATGCACACGAAGATAGTAATGTAAGATTCGAAGCCAACGCTTGTATAGCTAATATGAAAGATTACAGTGTTATAGAGACTTTAAATTCCTTAATGATTGAGTTGTCTACTACTTCGTTGCATATGATAACTTATACTTTAACGAGAAAGGGTATTGAGAAATTCGACGATCAATTTCTTGAAAAATTATTTTTCTGCTTTATACAGCTTTACACGCCTAACAATTTTGTTAATACAAAATTTACTAGAATAATCGGTGAACGCTATTTTGTTAATGAGTTTATAAAACAACTTCCTATTTATAAAGTTATCTATTTGCTTGATCAACTAACAAATAAATTACTTTGCACTAAGAGCACCGAATCTATACTGAATGAGTCTCTTTATGCTCAAAGTAAAGTTATAGGTTATCTCCTTGATCAATATTTCACTGTAAATAATGGTTTATTTGATGCAGAAAAAATTTGGTATTGGATAAGGAATTTACGATTTGAAAACTCTATTTTAATCGAAAGCAGTGCATCTGTAAAATTCCTAAAAAATAATAATCAACTAAGGCAGCAAGTTTTTAAAATCGCATTTAATAGGATAACCGATCCTGATCATATACATGACTTATGGATTAGCAATTTTTCCGTCAAAGGTCACTCTGGCTTGACGATAACTTATGAGGATTGGCAGTTTTTTACCGATTATGCTTATGAAAGTGATAATCATAATCTATGGCGAAGACTCATTCCTTATCATAGTAGGTTTGATAGTGAAAATCATAAAAGACGGCATTATATGAGGCAGCAAGCAAAAAATAAATCAAATTTTATGCTAGCTTGGTCAGCCTTCCATTTCAGACCAAATAGAGTTAGTGAATATTATAAGTATGAGAAAAAACACAAGCGTTATGAAAAGCGTTGTAAAAATTGGCAAGAAATAGTTTTTCAAAGAAATAGACGATATATTAACGAAAACCGTCAAATTATTGAAAATGGAGAGCAATTAAATTGTCTAAAAAAATTTGCGAATTTGGTATTACATCATCCTAGTGAAATTAGCACACAGATTGGTGATGAAAATCTTGTGAGAAATTCACTATATAATGCTTTGTCTACAATAGATGGTTTACTCAACGATGATGGGAAATTTAAACCGTTAGATAAGAATGAAAATTATCATTCGTTGGTAGAAATTATTACTGCGTGCATTCATGAAAGGTTTAGAAAAAATGGAGATTTAAATAATATAAGTAGAAAGCTGTTAATTAACTACCGTTTAAATACTCATTTTTCCTATTCAGGAATAAATTTTTTAGAAAAGAAATCTATTATTGAGGAAGTTGATAAAATATTATTTAAAGATACTGAAAGTGCTGAAATTTTTATACGTGAGGTTGTTGAGTTTGAGTTGGAATCAAGAAGCGAATATTCACGAGTAGAGTGGCTTGAAATTTATGAGGTATTCCAATCTTTTATCCCGAAACTACCTTTAGAGTGGTTAAAAAAGTTTCCTGAAACTAATATTCGTTCTTTATCTGAATTATTTAATAAAGCGTATCATGAATCAACGATTCAAGAGCTATCTGGCTTCGTAAAAGAATATACAGATAATCTTTTGTTAAAGTATCCAAAAGAAACTGAAGATACAGGATTTGAAAAGCGTAGAGTATTTTGGTTAATTAGAGCCTTCTACTTAATAGAGGATAATGATGTCTATTGGGACTGGCTTAAGGAAGATGAGGATAATATTTTTGAGTTTGAGATTCTTTCAGATACTTGGAATAGAGGTGGCGATGGTAAATGGTCAGCTTTGAATGCTATCAGGATTGAGAAAATTTTAAACCATTATTTAACTAAGTGGGAAAAAATAGATTTACCTAATAGTTGGGGTACTGATAGTCCAAAAGAAGAAAGGGCATATAGGTTTTTGCAAGATTTAGTTTATCAAATAAAAGATGATAAATCTGATGATAGTGTGAAAGTTATAGAAAGATTATTGCTTAGCCCATTATTTAATGAGTTTTATGCTACCTTAAAAAGCCAATTAGCAGAGAAAAAACGCTTTAAGGCATTCGAAAATTTTAAAGCTCCCACTTCTGAAGCTATTACTGACTTTTTCCAGACTAATACGATTCTTACAGTTGAACATTTAAGGGCACTTATCAAAGATGAAATTGAAGTTTATCAAAAAGATTTGAATGGGGGCGATACAACTACAAAACGTATCTTCTATGAGAATAATAAGCATAAGAATGAAGTGGATTGTGCTCTCATTATTGCAGAAAGATTACGATTACGGCTTGAGCCCAAAAGCATAATCGTTACGCCAGAGCACCAAATGCATGAAGCTAGGCGTGCAGATATTACTTTTACCAAAATGGATGAGAAACGTCAGCTTTTAGTGATGGAAATTAAAGGACAATGGCATCCTGAGCTATTTAATGCTATGTCAAACCAATTATTCGAAAGTTACTCTATACATCCTGATGCTTATGAACAAGGCATATATCTAGTTTTATGGTTTGGTTCTAGTGTGAAAATAGCAAATAGAAGCTCTAAGGATATCGAGATGCCAGAGCAACTCCTCACGAAATTAAATAATCAACTACCTGATAGATTGAAGGGCAAGGTCGATATTCTCGTCCTTGATTTAAGTATACAAGTTTATTAGCTTTAATCTTTCTAAGAATATGAAAATTAACTTTATAGTCTAAATTTTTAACATCAATACCAATTTCGAAGGTAATATTCAAAAATCTGTGTTATTCCACTAAACTATTTGAAATAGAAGGAATGACAATATGAAAGTATAGACAGATATCTTGATCAAAACCTTAGTAGCAACTATTAAATTAGCAGTGGGCAGCTTTGAGCTAGAAACCCCCCGTGACCGCAGTAGTTAGATTTTTATCATTATTTTTATAAAAGGCACTATCAGATAATGGGAAGTTTCGATACCACGATATTGATGCTTTTCATACCAACTCATATCTTGTTGATAGAAGAGAGTGGTAGTAAAGCCTACTAGTTCAATATTCATATTGCCTAATTTAGTTGTTAAATTGCTTGAAAACTGGCAAATAAGCTGATTACGGGGAGAATAAAAACCTGATGTCACTTTATGCTTATTCCAATCTTTGATAATAAATCGACTAAATACAGCATTTGATTTGCCCCAGCCATCTTTAACAAAAACCTGAGTGACAAACTCTCGTCCTTCTTCATTGACCAAGGCTTTTGGTGTCAATACGATTTCTTCGAGTTGCAAGAATCGGTGAAAGCATAAATAATCTGGCTTACTGACTGTTGGTATTTCAAGTTTATGACCTTGGTTAGCCAACAAATCAGCTAATATTTGATGATTATTTTGTTGATGTTGCAAGACAGTAAGTGATTGCTTGGGTCGTGTTAGAGCAACATACAAGGGTCTGATTGTATCTTGGCTATTTTCTTGGTTTCGAGTGTACTTACTCACTTGGTCAATCACATAGATATGGTCAAATTCCATGCCCTTGGCACTGTGGTAACTGAGCAAGTAAACTGCTTTTTCACTGTCATATTGGGTTACTTCAAGGCGTTGTAAAACTTGTTCGTAGGTAACATTAGCTAAATCTGTGATACTACCTAAAATAGCCTGCCATGCCTTATCCAAAGCGGTTAAGTGCTTTTCTTTTCGCCAATTTTCTAAAAACGTGGTCACTTGTCCATCAATTATCGCCAAGCGTTCATTATCTAAGAACTGGTACAAAGCCTGTCCGATAAAGCTATTTAAGGGAATTAATTGCTCGCTTTCATTATAGCGTTGGCTGTTAATGCCTAAAATTTCTAGATAATGCTGTATCGCATCAAAGTCTCGCCATTGTGGGGCTAAAATGGCGATGCTAGGTTTATGCTCTAAACTGTCGAATTCAGCCAGTTTGGCTTGAATATCGTGGGCGACCCAGCTTGCCATATCAATGCCTTTTGGCTGATAAAATATGCCATAGCGAATCGGTAATTCTGGGTGAATATGAGTGGGCTTGATGCTATTATCAGCATCTTTTAACCGTTCTTCATTGGGCAATGACTGACTAATAAAGTCATTGGCAAGATTCACGATATTATCGGCACTGCGATAATTATTGAGCAGATAATATTTTTGTGAAACGTCAATATGATAGTTTTGTTCAAACTGCTGAATAAACTTGATACTTGCCCCACGAAACGCATATAAATTCTGGTCATCATCACCCACGACCATTAGATAACCACGCTGTTCATAGTTGACTGACGATCGGTTGTCATTGATATCGTCTTCAGTTTCCGCTTCTTGTAAGTCAGCTAATAAACCAATTAACTCGTATTGGTACTCGTCGATATCTTGGAATTCATCAACCATGATGTACTGAAAATACTGGGGGGATTCTTTAAGTTGGGCAATCGCTTGCTCGATAAGCCATTGGTAGCGGGCATTATTTCTGCGTTTATCGTCACTTTTTTCTTCATTTAAATGATCAATCCGAGAACAAATTTCATCCAATTGTTCATTGGTGGCATCTTTTTCTGACAGTCCTGTGATTTGTCTAGCCAAGGCATGGAAAGTCAAAATCGTCACGCCATTGGCATTATTTCCTACTAGAGCCTTTAGGCGGTCTCGCAATTCACACACCGCCAAACGGTTATAAGCCAAAATCAAAATTTTCTCAGGCTTAATTTCTTCAATCATTAACAGATGGGCGACCCGATGCACAACCACCGTGGTTTTGCCTGAACCAGGCCCTGCCAAAATCATCGATGCACGGCTTTTATCTTCAATGATTTGCTTTTGTACTTCGCTTAAATAGCTGGGTAAAATCAGTTTTTTATAATCTTTGAGATAGGGGCGAGTGACATCGGTTTCTTTGGGTATATATTGCTTAATCACATCGGATAACGGTTTTCTAAAGTAGTCTTCCATCAGTGAGCGTTTGGTATCTATGTCGCTACCCAGCCAATGATTTAACACATGGATTCGCATACAACGGTCAGTATAATGCTTTTGTAAGTAATCATAGGCTTGTTTATCGTAGCGACTTGGAGTTTTTTTACCATTAACAAACTGTCTAAAATTTTCGCCAATAAAGAAAATCGCATTGGCATCATCGTCAAGCCGTGATAGCTCAATGATGCCCAGTTTTTGTAGTTGTTCAAGTTGTTGCAAAATAACTATTGGTGAGCGGTTAAACTGCTCGGCAATATCGTCCAACGAGAAATTTTCGCCAACTTCTTTCCCCTTTCCATCAAGCTTGGCAAAAATATACTCATCCAGCAATCGGGCAAATTGATTAAATTGCTGTTCAGCAAGATTTAGCCAATTATGCCAGTTGTCACTGAGCTGCTCAGTTGCCAGTTGCTCTTTGGTCTCGGCGGTCGAGCTGACCGTAAAATACTGGCGTGAATGATGGCGTGTGGCAATGATATTTAACGCTCGTAACATTGGAAAAATGTCTTTAGCTGTGCGGAACTGATACTGATGAGACACAAGCCAATTATCTAGAGCTCTGCTGTCAAAACGCTCAAACCCTTCCACATTATTTATCTCTTGATAATGTGTTTGAAAAAAATCGCTCGCAATAAACGCTTTTAGGGCATCAAGCATACGCTTTTTCTTGTTAAACTCGCTTTTTAAATGCCTGACGGTATAGTTTAGGCGAATATTGACCACGATTTCCCATTGAGCAAACCCTAGTTTGACCAGTTGACGAAGTAAATTTAGCAATTGCTTGACCGAATAACCTAACGCTACCGCAAGTTCGGGCAGATGATAACGAGTGGGCTGTTTTTCAGCGGTTTTATAAATACTGGTTTGGGTCGGTAGGTTATCGTTAATTTGCTGCAATTGGTTATATAGTTTAAGTAGTTTACTATTATGGTCTACTGTGGGGCTTTGCAATAATTTAATGGTAATAAAAGCAGGTTGCTGTTCTTTTTCAATCAGCAAGCCATAGCGTTCTAATGCCAATAAAGCCACACGGATTTGGGTGTTAAGCTGCTCCACATCATCGTCAATGCCCAAAATTGGCAATAGTAAATTGCCTGCAAACCATTGATCACTAGGCTGTCTGCTCAGAATTGGTCTGATTTGTTCCCAACAGTTTTTTAAGGTGTCTGTATTGGGAATGCGAGAA
This sequence comes from Moraxella sp. CTOTU47579, assembly GCF_032004885.1. Lineage (NCBI taxonomy): Bacteria > Pseudomonadati > Pseudomonadota > Gammaproteobacteria > Moraxellales > Moraxellaceae > Moraxella > Moraxella sp. CTOTU47579. The sequence continues at coordinate 45,007 of NZ_DALZOJ010000006.1, read as the reverse complement.
TTACGTTCTTGTTGAAACTGATTTTCGATGTCGCTATTGTCCCACAACATATAAGCGTGGGCGTGTTCATGTGATTTTCTTGCTCCACGCCCGATTTCTTGCACGTACGACTCAAGATTGTTTGGCACCCCACTATGGATAACGGTATGAATCCCTGCTTTATCAATACCCATCCCAAAGGCATTGGTACAAACAACCACATCCAATTCATTGTTTTTGAACTGTTGTAAGATTTGCTTTTTCTGTGATTCATCCAGTTTGCCATGATAGGCGACGGCTTTGAGATTTTGTTCGGCAAAGTGTTTAGCGTATTCTTCACAGACTTTGCGGTTTCGCAGGTAAACAAGGGCAATGCCTTGCTCTGGATGTTCAGGATGTTTTTGTTCATACCAGGCTTGACGTTCACGCAAGATTTGATAAATTCTGGTCATGCGGTTGTCTTTTGGCACTTGTTCAAAGTGTGGCGTGATATTCTCTCGCCAAATTTTTAGGCTTTCAATAGGTGTACCATACTGCACCAAAGGCTTATTATCGGTTAAAGCCACCAGTTTATTGACCAATTCTTTATCCAAATCTTCTTTGACACGGCTCGATGCCGTAGCGGTCACCAGGCTAACTTTTGGAGCAATAAACTCGTAATCTTTGACAGGCTCATTGACAGTTTGGGTAATATCTTCTGCTAACAAATCAAATTGGTTGTCGTTTTTACTGGGCTTTTGTGTCATCGCCTCAATGCTTGACTGTACCTTTTGAGCGATATCCGGATTGTAACAAGCAACAATATGATCAGCAATTCGCAAAAAGTCAGGACGAAAATCAGTACCCCATTGACTTAAAGTATGGGCTTCATCCAGTACCCAAAATGCAGGCGGGCGATTTTTAAACAATTGACGAATGCTGTGAGTTCGCAAGCGTTCTGGGCTTAAATATAGGATGTCAATATCACCTTGCCACACGCCTGTGATAATGTTTTTTTGCGTTTCGGGCGTTTGTCCTGATGTCAGATAGGCGATACGGCTTTCATAGTTAGGTAGTTGGGTATGAAGATTAATGACTTGGTCTTCAATCAAGGCTTTGAGCGGTGAAATAACGACCGTGAGTTGGCGTTGATACTTGCTAAAAATCAACGCAGGTAATTGGAAAGTTAGGCTTTTCCCGCCCCCTGTTGGCAAAATCCCCAATGGAATATCTTGATTGGCAAGGGTAGCTTTGACAATCTGCATTTGACCATCACGCAGTTTGTCAAACCCAAAAAATTCTTGGCATTGGCTGTTAATCCAATCCTCATTCGGCTCATGAATTTGCCAAAAAGTTTCTTCGGCTTGCTGAAAGCTTATTTTGTAAACAGGGTGCTTGCTAATCCATACAGGACGGCGAGCTTGGGGTTTGGCAAAGTAGCGAAGCCAATTAACAAAACACGCCAAACCTAAATACTGCCAAGGATTAATGTTTTCTTTTGGTGTGATTTTTTGCTGTTTGAGTGTATCACAAGCTTGCTTTAGCAAGGCAATAAGCTCATATTGATTGCCTTCGGGCATTTCGCTCGTGATATTATCCCAGTCAAAGATACAGTCATTATCGACATAAAAATACGATTTACTGGATAATTGCTCAAGATTTGGCAGTAGTTGATGGTATAAAAACTGACTATCCAAAGTTAGATTAGCCCATGCTGTCAGGCAAAGCTCAAAGATGATACGACTTTCAACACAGTCGAGCACAGGATTGTTATAGGCAGTATTGGCTTTATAAAGTTTGGCTAACGCATGGGTCGGCTGATGTGGAATCAACAGGCAACTAAGAATAAGCGTATCCCATGTTTTGGCTTGCCATTGAGTCAACGTGATATCAGTGATATTCAAATCCTCAATACCGGTAAAAAAGTCTACTAATTTTGGCAGATCAAACTCAATTAAATTATGTCCACCCAAATAATGAGCCGTCTGAAAAATCTCAAAAAGCTGGCTTGCATTGTTATTAAACAACGTTTCATCAAATTGCCAATACAAATCATCAGCGATAACTGCTCCATCAAGCAGTTTTTGAGTGTCTGGATCAATTTCTAGGTCAAGCCATACGATAGTATCTTTATTTAATTTAATCTGGTCTAAAATGGCTTGGATGTCGCTTACAGCTGTTAAGCTTTCAAAAAAGTCGCTAAGATTTGATTGTAGATACTCACCGAGTCCTGCAATAGGACTAGGTTCTTTAGGAGGCTGTGAAACAGGTTCAATAAATTCTAAATCAGTCGTCATGGGCTTCATTTATTCAAAGTATTGAATATTAAACTTATATCTGCTATTTATAGCATAGCAGATATAATGCTAGATATTTTAATAATTATTGGTTGTAATGAATTGCTATGGATAACTTTTTAATTATTGGTCATAAGGAAATATCATGAAGTTTGTGTTGCATGAAGCACATGGCCCATTATCTGATATGGAAGAGATGAGAGCGTTATATGAAAATCTGGTTTATTCTGACTTTCTACTCTATCAGTATCGAGAAGGCAACTTTACGCTTGATACACTTATAGACATGATAGCTCTACCAAATATAGCAATCACGGAAGAAGCGATTGACCAATTTAGTAAAAATAGTATTCAGGTAAACAATCTATTTAAAAATTGGTTTTTACAACTTGGCTTTTTTGAAGATGAAAAACTTTATCAACGAATTAATAGTCTCGATAAAATCATATTAAGTGCTAAGTATGGTAAGCCTTTTGCTTATCGCTATGAAAGCCTTGTACCAATTGAAAATTTGGTGCTCAATAGTAAAAGAAATTTTTGGCAACATTTTTACGGCATTGTCGGGTCATATCATCATAAAGAAAGCTTGGAGCGAAGAGATCATGCTAAGAGAAAATTGATTGAAGAAAAACGAGCTGAAGCCAAAGAAATTGAGCCAATTCACTCGTATAACAAATTTATTGAGTTTCTCTGTCCTGAGTTGAATGGACGGATTTTATTTTGGGGAGAGTATAATAAGGCTCTTCACAACGCTAAACCTGAGGAACTAGCTACTTTTTTTAATTGGATAAATTTCTATCGAGAATTCATAAGCAATTCTCCAAAAATAGACTTTGAAAATATTGCTCAACATGAAAAATTGGCTTTAGCTTTATTAAAAGAATACGCTCAATCCTACTTTTCACTTTTATCATCCAAGCATTGGAAAGTTATTCTTGTATTCTTAAGAAAATATCCATCAAATGAAAGAAAGATTATCGAAATTGCAGGAGCATTTCAGAATGATACTAAAAATAATGAAGCAATCAGAGATTTTGAACTACTGACTGTGTTTTTCGATGCCGATAAATATCTGCTTCATGCAATATATAATGGTCACTTATCTTATGATTTGAGCGTTGTCGATAAAAAAACATATGAGAAATGGGAATTAGCGAATGCAACCTATTTAGATTACTTTGCAAAAGTCATAGCTTTGGCTGAAGAATCTCGTAATACCTATAATGTTATAAACATTAAGACATTAGAAAATATTTTCTCTGAAAGACTACGCCATAATTTTTACCCTGTAAGCAAAAACATGGTCGATGAATGGATTGAAAAAAGATTAAATTACGAACGTTACCTAAACGTAGAATATATAATCAAGGAAATTTCTCAATTTATCTTTGACAATGAAAGTTTTCTAAAAACTCGCTCAGATAACATATAATGACTATGAATGTTATTAAATATTATAAGAGTTATCAGCACGCTTTGTGCATTGAGAATACTTGCTTTAGAGCCTAGTAAATGTACAAATTGTTGAAGTTAGATGTACAAGTTATTGAAATTATATGTACGGATTATTGAATTAAGATGTACAGATTATTGGTATAGATGTACAAATTATTGAATTGAAAACTTGGTTACCTTTTGTAACCGATGTCACTTAAGGTCACTTACGATTTCATGCTTTTTTTGTCCATTCTTATAATTAAGCGAAATGCTTAATAACGAGTGGTATGATGGCAGAGTCAAATTTTTACTGTAAGAGTAGTGATACAATCATGATTACCAAATCCAATACCTTAGTCGAAGCCGGCTATGACTTGACGATGGCAGAACATGATTTAATGACGCTTGCTATCAACAAAATCCATAAACTACAATCGGGTGGTAAGCAAGTGATGATTACTGCCAAGGAGTTCGCTGCCGCTAATCAAGTCAGTGACATTTACGCTTATAAAACGCTTAAAGATACCGCAAAAACACTGGGTGAAAAAAAACTAAAATTCACGCTTTATCGTGACCTTTCAATCATATCTGACAAAGAAGAAGATAAATTATCAGTGCTTAAACCTCCTCATAATAACTTTACAACACTTCGTGCGGAGTACAATTGGCTACAGGGTATCTCCTACCAAGACCAACAAGGCTACCTGCTGCTGCATTTTTCTGACCCATTGGCATTTCTAATTGAACATACGGGTAAAGCATACACCAAATACGACTATGTCAAAACCGTAGCTTTCACAGGAGCAAGTAGTAAAAGAATCTATGAGTTAATCACCAAATGGCAAAAACTGGGTAGTACCCCTGAGATGTCTATCTTTGAGTGGAAAGATTTATTTGGCGTGGCTGACAAGTACCCGAAGGTCGCTGAATTCAGACGGCGAGTGCTAGACCCTGCTATTGAGCAAATTAACAAGCAAGGCGATTTTAAACTTGAGATCGCCCCAATCAAGGCAGGTCGCAACATCACTCACTTTCGTATCGATATTAGCGTTAAAAAGAAGACCGATACAGCGGAAAATAGCGAGTCGAGCGTCAAAATGCTTCACCTTTTAACAGCTTCACAAGCCAGTACCTTTGCAGTCAAGCTTGCCAATGATACAAATTTTGGCAGTAAATTTGCTCGATCTGGTGAATCAATGAATACCTTCATCAGTCGGATTTCTCAAGAATTACAGCGAGAGCAGGACAAGGTGACGTTATACATGCCGTACTTGTCAAAGCTTGGATTTAAATGCTAACCCATGTTTTAAACTTTACTCTGAAGCTTGTTCATCAGGCACGTATTCAAAAATTTCCCCCATTGTAACGCCCAAAAAATCACACAATTTATCTATCGTATCAAAATCGATTTGTGTTGATTCGTCTTTATAAATCTTATGCAACGTGGTTTTGCTAATGCCTGTCTGCCTTACCACATCTGCTACACGCAATTTTCTTTCAGCCAATAATAACGGCAAGCGATTATTTATCATCATTCACCTCTGGCTCTTTTAGAGCATCTTCTGCGTCATTAGGGATATGGTCAAACAGTTCATCTACACTCACTTCTAAAAACGCACATAGCTTATCAATCGTCTCAAATTCTATTCTCGTTGATTGCTCATTATAAATTTTATGCAAGGTCGTTTTGCTAATGCCTGTTTCTCGGACGGCATCTGCGACTTTAAGCCTTCTTTCAGCTAATAGAAGTGGCAATTTACATTTAATCATAAAAAAGTACCATAAGAGTTGTAAAAAGTACTTGCTCAATTATAAAATTATGATAAAGTATATCTCAGATAGAAAAAATCCTATCTCAATTATACTTTTTACAAGGAGTCTATTATGACAACACAAACGTATCTTACCACAGAAGAGCTTTCTAAGCGTATCAAATACAATCCTCGCACGATTCGTACTCGCTTAAAAGACAGTGTACTTATCGAAAATATTCACTACATCCGCCCCTTTGGTGGTCGCAAAATTCTATATGTTTGGGAGCGTATCGAAGAAGATATGTGCAAACCTGCCATGAGCCTAATCAACGGCATGGCGCTACAATAAGGAGTAATGAAATGGCATCAATAAGAGCTAGGCATGGCGTATTGGTGGTGGATTTTCGCTACCACAATATTCGTTGCCGTGAAAAAACCAACTTAACCGATACCCCTGCCAACCGCAAAGCCTTGGCAAAGATTATCGAAAAGATGGAAGCAGAGATCACATTGGGGATTTTTGATTATGCGGCTTACTTTCCCAAGAGCGAAAAAATTGAGCAAATGAAACAGCTTGATGACCGAGTGGAAGCTTGTGTCAGTCGTAAGCCTACGTTTAAAGATTTTTCCAAGACGTGGTTTGAAGAAAAACAAGTGGAATGGCAACCTGCCTACCAACAAAAGATACAGATAATTTTGGACAACTACCTGGTTCCGTATTTTGGACAAAAGACTTTACCCAGTATTAAAAAATCAGACTTGCTTGACTTCCGTACCTCGCTCGCCAAAGTTCGTTACGGTAAAAATAGCCAAGCCAGTCTGTCGGTAGCACGAATTAATCAAATTATGATACCTCTGCGTATGATACTACAAGAGGGTAGTGACCGCTATGAATTTGATACCCCGTTTAAAGGCATTAAAAACTTAAAAGAGCAGAAGCCTGATGTTCATCCGTTTACGTTGGATGAAGTGTGGATTTTTCTTAATCATGTTCGCCATGACTATAAGCCGTATTATACGACACGCTTTTTCACGGGCATGCGAAGTAGTGAGATTGATGGGCTTAAATGGGAGTGTGTGGATTTCGACCGCAGAGAAATTAAAGTGCGTAGTGCCATCGTTGATGGCATTGAAGGTCCAACTAAAACCTATGGTTCTAATCGTGAAATTGCTATGTCACAGTTGGTCTATGATGCCCTACAAGAACAAAAACGCTATACCTTTGGTAAATCAGACTATGTGTTTTGCAATTCACAAGGTAATCCACTAGAGCATCGTAATGTCAATCGTCGTGTTTGGACACCCACGTTAAAGCTATTGGGGCTCAAACATCGTAGAGCGTATCAGACTCGGCATACCGCTGCTACCCTTTGGCTTGCAGCAGGGGAGAATCCTGAATGGATTGCTCGGCAAATGGGGCATAGTAGCACTGAGATGCTGTTTCGCGTGTATAGCCGATATGTGCCTGATGTAACACGTCAAGATGGTTCAGCAATTGATAGTTTATTGCTAGCCAGTAAACAATTAGCGGCTGAACAAACAAAAAATCGACTTCATTATAATGCAGAACAGGATAACTAAGATGAAAAATGCAAACCAACTATTACAGCAATTACTTGGACAAAAAAATGATTATGTGAGTGCTGAAGCATTGCATCTGAGCAATGAATTAATCAAAGAATTTCATATCATGCCAACCAAGGACCTGGCAGAATTTTTGGAGATTGAGTTGGATGTGAATGACCAAAAGGCGGTGCGTATTTGGACACAGCGTCAGCTACATCGCATTGACCCAGATGAAACTGCTAATGAGCGTTATCGGCAGTTACGCCATCTTTTTGATAAGCAGTTTCCAGAATCGATGTTAGGAGGCTACCATGAGTGATAAAGAGCTAACAAGCTACAATATAATATATGATCCTGTCTTGACACCAAAGCAGGTCAAGGCATGTCATTTCTATCTGACCCCAAATTTCGATGAAGATTGTAAGCCAAGTCATATCGTCTATGTGAATATGGTCTGTGACATGTATGACATGACATCCGATGAGTTGGCTTGGGCATTGAGTAAATTGCGGTTATATAGCAACGATATTACTTGTATTCACTGTGGTATAAAATATCTGCTCAATGAACCGATACAATATCATCAAATGCCTAGCGACTGGGAAAATTGGGAATGTGTTGTCTGTCGTGCATTTTTAAAGAAGCCTATGCAATTTGATCAAATGATTGATTCCTATCCTGTTAATAAAGACGATTGGGAAGATGACGATGCTGACGCTATAGAGTCCTTTTGAAAAAAGTTCCTAATTGACACCGACCTGACAAAAAAGCCACTAAGTTTTTAGTGGCTTTTTTCTGTAACATCGCATGTTAACCCCTATAAGCTTACCTAGAATAATTTCAGCTAAAATATAGGTCGGGGTATGCTATAGTAAATCAAAAGCCTACCGCATGGATGTCACATGAATTTTGTCGATGTTGAACCCACCTTAGAGAATTACTGGCGAGCCATTATCTTATTTGGTAAAAATTCTGCTTCGTACAAATTTGCTCTCGCTAAAAGTTTGATTGATGTCAGCCTTGAGCGAAAATCGGATTTAATCACCCTTGATGATCTAGCCTTGCCATATGCCTTACACCTTGCCGAGCATCTTAAACACAGCCCCAAACAAACTACGGGTAGAACGGGTAAATTTATTCAAGCCTGTCAAGATTTTAACGCAGGTTTAATCGATGAAAATAGACTGCGAGATATAACGACCAAAGAAGGCTTTAAATATGTGCTCAACGCGTTTCACGTAGTCAATACCAAAGCCGTGACTGAGCGATTTTATGACGTGGTGAATGAAGAATTTTTTATTGATGAGCGTAGATACAACAAAGGCATTCGCTTAACTGATAATCTGTTTAAATTGTTTTATGTTTACGACAACTCAGCCCAAGACTTAAATCAAGAAACTGAATCGCGTTGGAATTTGGTTGAAAAAGCGTGGGAACTCAACATAAATAAAAATCTTATCGCAGTCGAGTTTGACCAAGACACCAAGCAACTTTTTACTCAAGATGCCAAGCACCGCAGAACCAATATTACAACGTCTCGTGGAGCACTAAATGGCTACCAAAAAAGCCGTTGTTTTTACTGTTTTAAAGAAATTAGTATTTCATCAGATGACGATTTGCTTGCTGACGTTGACCATTTTTTTCCACATTTACTAAAGCCAGATGTTGTCAACGCTGGGTGTTGTCGTCCTGTCAATATCGATGGCGTTTGGAATTTAGTATTGTCATGTGCCGAATGCAATCGAGGAGAAAGTGGCAAGTTTGCCCAAGTACCCAGTATTGAATTATTGAATCGCCTTCATACTCGTAATGAGTATTTAATCAGTAGTCACCATCCGCTTCGTGAAACGTTAATGATGCAAACAGGCGATAAAGTGGAAGACAGAGAGTATTTTTTAAAAAAATCCTATCGGTTCTCAAAAGAACGCTTAATTCACAACTGGCAACCCAAGCCACAAGGGATTAGTATTTTCTAATGAACACATTAAATTATTACCAAAATCATGCGAAAGATTTTTTCGAGCAAACTTTAAATGTAAATATGCAAAATATTTATCAGCTATTTTTAGAACATTTGCCAAAAACTCCTTTGCGCAATCAGCAAAAAATTTTGGACGTTGGCTGTGGCTCAGGGCGAGATAGTGTATTTTTTGCCAATCAGGGATTTGAAGTTGTCGCCATTGATGGCTCGCAAAATTTAATTGATTTAGCTAAGGAAACTGATACGCGTATTGACTGGCAATGTCTAAGATTTGATGAGATAGCGAAACAAAGCTGGCAAAATCATTTTACTGGTATTTGGGCATGTGCATCATTGCTGCATGTGCCTTTCGATGATTTATCCAAAATCTTAAACGAATTAATCACTTGTCTAACGCCCAATGGTGTCTTGTATGCCTCATTCAAATATGGTGATAGTGAACGAGAACAAGACGGGCGCTTTTTTTGTGATATGAATGAACAGCGTTGGCAATTGATCGAAAATCAGCTAGAGTTAGCCAAAACATTGAAAGTTTGGCAGACGGTTGATAATCGAGTGGATAGACAAGAAATTTGGTGGAATGTACTGCTCAAAATATACTAATCGCAAACAGTACTTTTGAGTAACCAAACCCTATCATCGAAATGACATAATAATGAACTAGAGTTATCTAATTTACCCAGTACGTTAATCATAGTTTATTACCTATTTTGAGGAAAGTTATGTCAACCATGTTAACCAAGACCAAGCTAACCCTGTTAGCCGTGGCCACAGCTAGCCTGTTAGCCGCCTGTAATAATGATAATAATTCTAACGTGTCTTTTGATAACCCAACTCCCAATACCAGTTATGAAACCTTACTTACCACTTTCAAAAATGGCACTGCGCTGCCAAGCAAAGTATTACTGACCACCAAAGACGCAGATGGCAAAACCGTCAACGTCTATCAAGGCGGCTATGGTTCAGACGCATTTGTTAATCCCGCGAATCCAACGCAGTTTTATGCCTTAACTGATCGTGGTCCCAATGCTGATGTGGTGAATGGCGACCCTAATCTGGATAAAGGGGAAGGCAAAGCTTTCCCTGTGCCTAGTTATACGCCTAATCTTGGCTTGTTCCAACTTGGCAATGACGGCAAAATCAGCTTAGTTAAAGTGATAGAGTTTAAACGCCCAGACGGTACCACCAAAGTCACTGGCTTGCCCAACCCAGTCAATGGGGCAACCAAAGAAGTCGCTTATATCCAAAACACCATGGATACTGCCTTTGACCGCTTAATGTTGGTTGACCAAACCAAGCCTTATGATGCGCTTACCAACCCTACCAAAACTGACCCGTATGGCTTTGACCCAGAAGGTTTAGCAGTGATGAAAGATGGGACCTTTTGGGTGAGTGATGAGTATGGCCCACACATCGTTCACTTTGATGCCACTGGTCGCGAGATTGCCCGTATCAATGCCTTTGACATCGGCGAAGGCGCCAGTACCTATAAAGTAAATGGTAAGCTGATTACCTTACCGGCTGAATTTAAAAAACGCCGCGCCAATCGCGGTATGGAAGGTTTAACGGTTACCCCTGACCAAAAATACTTGGTTGGTATCATGCAATCAGCTCTATATAACCCTGATAAAACCACCAAAAAATCGACCATGACCCGTATTGTGCGTATTGAATTGGCAACGGGTAATATCGAGCAATTTATTTACCAACAACAAAACACTGCTACCGACTCTAACTCAGGCATTGTCGCTATTGATAAAGACACGTTTTATGTCATCGAACGTGATGGCGAGCTGCCACAGCTTAATGCCGCAGCGATTAAAAAGGTATATAAAATTAGCCTAGCCGGTGCGACAAACCTAGAATCAATCACCAACACAGCCGATATCATGCAAGACCCAAGCCTTGGCTTACTAGTCGAAGGTAAAACATTGGAGCAGTTGACGCTTACTGCCGATGGCTGGAATGTGTTAGCAAGTAAAGGCATTCGCCCAGTGAGTAAAACCGAGTATCTCGATGCAGTGATGAAGCTAAACTACCCACATGATAAGCTTGAAGGTTTGCTCCTGTTCCCGAATGGTACATTGGGGCTGATCAATGATGACGACTTTGGCATCGCTGCGCACGTCAAAGACAGCAAAGACTTTATCACGCCAAAATACATCGACAAAGCCAACAGCGATATTGACAGCGATCGCTTGTATATCTACCGTCCCTAAAATTCTGCTCTTGATTGAAAAGGGCTTGGCATAAATTAGTGTGCCAAGCCTTTTTTAAATGTCACATTACCTGACGAATTCAATAACAAAACGAATCCGGAAAAAATCCCCATCTCGTGCAACACGATGGTGGCTTTGCCAATTAAGAGCAAAAACTTGAAACAGATTAAAACTTCATGATCATTAACCAATGTACGATATGTTTTATCATCACTGAATTGGGCTGTTTTTTGGTGGGCCTGCCTTTATCATTTGGGCGTATCATACTGATACTAAACCCGCTATAAATCGGCTTTTGGGTAATATCCCCTTTGAAGTCAGCAAATTTTTCATTAAATTTTTTGTTAGCGTGTTCCGTTTCTTTCTTATCGATCGGCATGGTAAAAGATTTTTCACCTGTTACCTCATTAACTACTGTGGTCGGTGTATATTTACAAATATTGATACGCCAATATTCGCTTGGAAGGATTTTTAATGCCGTTTCAAGATAGCCATAGAACTGCTTGGTTTCTTTGAATGGAAACCGAATTTCTGGTTTTGACGGAATGGTTTTTTCATAAAAAGTTTGTACAAATTCAGCGATTTCACGTTTGCCTGCTTTAGACTGGCACAATTTTTCAATATTATCAAAGCAAAGATTTGATAAAGCGATTTCTTGATGATAGTGCAATGGCGTTGGCGTAATAATCGGATGAGATGACAGTTGCTGACGTTTTTGACTGACAAATTTATAATTGGGTGAGCCGTCTTCATTTTTAATTAGTTTTAGGGCATTTTGATAAATTAGCATCGCGTCGCTAAAGTCAAAATTAAGCTGACTGGCAGTCGACAAATCCATGCCTGATTCCATATCACTCAGCATTTTTTCAATGCAAAGACGATTGTATTTACCAAAAATTGATGATTGCGGCGTATTTTCCAATGCGTCTGAAACGGTTGTTAAAACCGCGTCATTTTTTATAGTTACTTTAGCGTTATGGGCGAGCTTTTGGGTGGCAAGGGTATTGTTGATAAAGCTTCGAATATGCCAAAGATTAACGGCTTCATTATCAAAATCTACCGCGTCTTTGTGATATTGATTAAAGCTGCGTCTTGCCTTACCTGATAGTTTGATGACGGTCGCTAATGGTAATTGAATTTTGGCTTTTGATAGTTGATGATGGGCAATGATATCAGCGGTGTGAATATAAGAACTAAAGGTGGTGTTCAAATCGGCATGCCCGGCAAAGTCTTCCAATACTTGCCAAAAACTTGGGCTGACCTTTCTTTTTGGACCCAATGCAGACTGTCGAATAGCTTTCACCTGGTCACGACTATAATCGGTAAAATGCTCAATCACACTATAATCACAACGTAATATCATCGTCATATTTGAAATGGCATTGTGACGAAAGCTGTGCATACTGATGTCATGATAGCGGTTTTGTAAAATGGGGTCAGTTAAAATCCCACGAAACGGTAGCTCGACACTGTTTCTATCGATAGGCTGAGCATGGTGTGGTAGGGTAAATAAATACTGGGCATTTTGTCGTAATTTTTGATGAAAATATTTTGTGAATGCAGCCAGTTCAGTAGGCTGCAACAGCACATTGAGCATAAAACGGCGGGTCGAATCATCGGATTTTAAATCGCGCTGTGCATGTGGTCTTAAGACAATATTGTAATCAATAAACCCCTGATTATCATACTCAATATCTGAAAGCCTAATTGATAGCACTTCCATAAACCGCATCCCTGTGCGATACAATAGAATCAGTATCAGTTTTAGCACATCTCTTAGCTTGTCATTAATAGATGGATGGTTCTCTAGTTGCGTGAGCATATGCTGATATAGCTCGACAGGAATCAGACAGCTATTAACGACTAAGGGGTCTTTATCTCGATTTAATCTCAGATAGGGGGCGTTAAATTCTTTGACCAGTACGTCGTGCAAGGAGGCAATCACAGTTTGGGTATAGCCCATTTTTAAGGTGTTTTTTGTGCTTATAATTTTGTCATAAATAAATTTATATTCAAAATCTTGCCAACCAATAAAATCTGCATCACGGGTTTCTGCCAAAAAATCGTTACCAATTTCTGATAAATAGCGTCGTAAGGTGCTGGGTTTATTGCCTTTTTTAGTTAAATCTATGAGCCATTTTACTAAGCGTTGTTGGTTAGGCAATAACGGGCTTTCAGCGTAAAACCGCGCCAATTGACTTAGAATTTGACTTTTCTGACCATTTAAAATGTTGCGAATGACTTTAACAATATCATCCTTAAAATCGTCTTCTAGGCTAGGTATTTTAGCGCTGCTTTTTGAGGTCATAAGCCGATCAATCGCTATACCCGGCTCGTCGCTAGTGATGGTTAACGAAGCTTTGGTACGCGCATCTATTTTGATTGGGCTAAAATAGCGCAGCAGTTGCTCAAAGGTGATAGCAGTATGGCGTTGACGACCTACAAGGGTTTCAACCATTTGCTGGTCAATCTTCACATTGGGTAGGGTTTGCCAAAAAATATTGATATGAGTTAGGAAACGGGAATTTGCAAAATTATCGGCGTTAAACTTTTCTCCAACCAGGTCGCTCAGTCTGCGAATACATTCTGCATAACTGGGAAATTTGCTGCTTTCAGTAAAATGCGTATTGAAATACACCAGCCAAAGCCGACTGACATCATTTAAAAACACCCACCTTGAATAATATAATTGAACCTCATCAGGGTTGTCGTTATCTGGCCTGACAATACGATTGGCATACTCGGTTGACGTTAATTCAATCGGTAGTAATAGCTGCTCTTTACCGACGTGATAAATGGCTGTTTTGTCTTTTAATGCTTGATAGACAGCCTTTATGACCACCGCTTCGTTATAACCGCCAAAGACGATCTGGGAAAATAATAACCAAGTCACACTATCGAGTAGGGTAAAGCTATTCTTAACTTGCCAAATTTGTAGGGCATTATTAACGATTTGCTCGGCCGTTTCCAAATATAAAAAATTGTCTAGATCATTGGTATTAGCGGGACGTTTCGGTATGTCGGCTATAACAGGCGTTGGAAACGGTTTTAGGTTCGCTTGACTACGCTTTTTATTGATATGATTAAAAAATTTTAGGCGGTGAGCCATTGCAGCAGGTAGTTGAGTAGCCTTAAGCTGCTCATTGAATTGTTTTAAAATCCTATCATATAATTCATCAATGAGTTCATCTTTGACTTGGATTTTATAGCCTTCAGCGCTGTCAACTTTAAATTCATTTAGAAAGCTTTGCCATTCGCTTTCGCAAATTTCTTGGCTAATTTCAATCGCGTGTCTGTTGTCAGCTTTTCGAGCGATTTTAAGTGCTGCTTGTCGACGTTCATAACCAAATAAATCAGAATTGGGCATGCGTTGGTTTCCCATGTGTTTTTCAGCAATTTGACGGTTATGGATGATAAGTAATGCGTTTATTTTCGACCAATAAATCTATCAAATGTTGGTGTAAAAACAGTTTTTCTCGCCCAGCATCCACTTCTTGTAACACACCAAGTTCAACTAGCTTAGCTAGATAATTGCTAGCGGTTTGGCGTTTGGCGATTTGCTTATTTACCACTGTACCAATACGGATATACGGCTGTTCAAATATGGCATCGACAAGCTCTCGTGAATAAACATTGGGTGCTTTCGCTTTGATGTATTCACTGGTATCAACATGTAGCAAACGGATCGCCTCTATCTTGTGAATGGTCCATTCACACGTCTCAATAATGCCTTTAAGGATATATAAAACCCAGCTTATCCAGTCTTGGTCTTTGGTTACACCAAGTAGTAAGCGATAATAGTCTTCTTTAGTTTGAATGATATAACGGCTTAAATATAAAATCGGTAAGTTAAGCAAGTTTTCGTGCATCAAATATAGCATATTAAGGATTCGACCTGTACGCCCATTGCCGTCAGTAAAGGGGTGAATTGCTTCAAACTGATAATGGGCTATTGCCATTTTGATAAGCGGATCAAGCTCATCATGGTAGTGTAGAAACTGCTCCCAATTGGCGAGTTTTTCTCGAATGAATGTTTCACCTACAGGTGGTGTGTAAATAGTTTCACCCGTTACGCTATTAGTTAACGAGGTACCTGTGATCGAGCGAATATCAAGGTTGACACCTTTAATGGTTCGGCAGACTTCGATGGCTGTTTGGGTGCTAAAAGGTCGCTCTTTAATTGATGTGATACCTTGATATAAAGCATTACGATAACGCAAAGCCTCTTTTGTTGCATTATTGGCATTCTCAGATTGTTCAGCGTAGCGAAATAGCTCATCTGTGGTCGTGACAATATTCTCAATCTCACTACTATCTTTGGCTTCGAGTAGCGGAATAATATGAATCAAAATGCTGTCATTGGGTATCAGCATACTGGCTTGTTTGAGTTCAGCAAGTTTGGCTCGGGCTTCGATACATTGCTTTAATACCGCTTTGGTTTCAACGTCGATATTTGGGGGCAAATTTGGTAACTGGTTATAAGGTTGATTGGCTCGCCAAGTGACAGTATTACTTAAAATAGAAGATGAAGCATTCATGTCGATTTTACACCTTAATTTGTACATATCAGCTTGATATGTCGATAGTATAAACATATCAGAATGGATATGTCGATTTTCATGATAAAAATCGACATATCGTATTTTAGTGTCGATCCTATCGACATGAAAACTGCTTATGTCGATTTCCTGATGGAATTTCGACATATATTCTATTGTTGTTGCTGGTGGTCTATCACCTAAATTCAACTAAACTCGCTTACTACATACCTTAATTCTTCCAATGAGCTATCACGCAATCTGCTGTAATTGGAGTTTTTGAGCTAAATCATCGTAGATATACCGAACCGCGATGATATCACCCACACTCATTGATGAATGTTTTTGCCAGGTTTCTTGTCCAAACATCTCATGCGCAAATAGGGCCGAAATAATGGCCTCATCAACTTGCTGCTCTAGCAAAAAACGTTGTCCAACATGGCGTGTCCAATCTGCTTTAAACTTAAAATGCTCTGCTAATTGTCTTTGAATAATGGCAGGTCGCATACTTTCCATGTTGCCTTTAGGATCTAGCCAATTAATTAAAGGACGTTTAGATTGTAGAATTTGCTCAATCTGCTGGGCTAACGTAGGATTTAATCGTCCAAACTTGGCAGAAAATACCGACAGAAAGCCCAAGTAATCTTGTATTGCTTTAACCAGAAAATCACAGATTGGTACAAGGCGTTGGGCATTGGTGGTGAAACGTTCTTCTTTGTCTTGAATCCAAGCGATTTTTCGGCTTAGATTAAATTGCTTCAAAAAGCCAGGTGCGCCTTCCACCGCACGAATAGAAGTTAGAATTAGCGACACATGCCAGAGCCATAAGCTATAAGCATTAAACTTATCAATGTAATGCGTCTGGGTAATAAGCTGTTTGTGTAAATGCTCAAAGAAGCGTTTTACCAATAAATATTCAGGCGTATTTTGGCTACCGATACGAAAATCAGCATCTGGCTTAGTGCTGAAATAACTTAAATCTAAACAACTACGTTGATTCAGCAGTGCAATCGCTTGTTGATAAACCTCGAAAATTTGTATTTGTTTAAGAGAGGTATACGATAGGTCAGCACGTTTGCGAGCATTTCTGCCTGTAATAATACTAGCAATCTGTGTGGTCGTAATTTTCTGAATAAGTAAGGTATAAAGTGACTTTTCGATACGGGCTAAGCTCAGGTATGGTAGATCCAATTCGTGACGTAAATCACCAATGACCGCTTCAATCCATTGTGCCATCGGCTCACCTTTATATGCCAAAAAACTCGCTAACTCAGGAGGTAGCGGTAATTTTATTGATGACAAGCGATTTGCTAGAACATTTTCAATACCTACCTGCCGAATACGCAGTGGGGTAATATCAAGCTTTATAAAAAAATCAAATTGTTGAGTTCGATTACTAACATCAACAATTTTTTTCTCATTATTATTAATATCAACGGATAACTGTTGTATCGAATAACCGGTGTGTAACGAAAGCAGTAAATAAGCCATAGCGCGCTTTTTATCTCTCTCGATGTCTGCTTGATGAAAATACTGCCACAGCTTGCTACAAACATTTTGTATCACGAAAGGCGGTAAATGACGGATGTTGATCAGACTAAATAGCTCATTGCGGTTAGCATGGGAAACTTTTGCCTTGGTTCGAAGCTGAATTTGTTTTGGGGAAAATTTTTCGGTGGCTTTTAGGCTACGTTGTTCAAGAACGACGTAAGTAGGCAAATTATTATCAAGACGCTCGCGCAACGGATCAATATCATTCTGCGTTGATTCAATCTCTCTAACCTCTACCAATTCATCAGTATCATCATCAATATCATTGACGGCCAACGTTTGGGTATAGCTCTCGTCAATTTTTGGTTTTGCTCGGCTCTTTCTACCTTGAGTCTTTCGCGTAATGGGTTGGCGATGATGATAAGCGAATTCAAGCGTACGATAAATTGACTGTAGTTTTGATAAATTTGGGTGATTAGCGTTTTCAAAAATTTGTAGTTGTTGTTTAACGTTTAAATAGGTTCGTTCCAGTGTATCTGCCTGCCAAGTGGTATAACAACTTTGCCAAAGCGATTGATAACTAGACTTGGGTGTAAGCCACTTTCTCGCTTCAACGCTGGTTTCGCTAATACGCCGAGTCAACTTGTTATTAGCAAAATATAGTAAAAGGTGGCAAAGCTTAGATATCCATTGCCACTCCAATGATGGATTTTTTATATCAAATGGTGTGAGAACATAGCTACTAGCAAGAAATGCTTTAACTTCATAACTCTCTTTCGTAGTTTTGCCTTTGTAACTTTCAAAAATCTCTTTTAACTGTTTAGGTTCCAATATGACATTCGATTTATCCGTAATATCAAAACCGACAAATGAAGAATCAGTAATAGATGTAACCGTCAGAAAAAAGTCTCGTAACGACTGCACATACTCGTCATCGTGCTTTGGCAATAGGACAGCAATTAATTTATCAATATCCATCTAGAGCCTCTTGAATTAATTGGGAAAATAATGGAAAAGTATATTGCCGATGCTCTCGTTGTAACTTGGCTTGATAATCATAATGATGACGTTCTAACTGCAAATCAGCTAAAATTTTTTCAATTGTCATATTGCCCCCAAATAGTTCTTCAGCAATTTTTTTTGGCATATATTGCTTAAGCTCATTAAAAATTTTGGGATTGATAGGCTTAAGTGCATAAAAATCAGCTTTTAAAGATGCCCAAGCCCTTCTTTCAATGTCGATATTTGACAAAGGAAGTGGTCTAATTGTTACATTGGTGTCATCATTGACTAGTACCACTTCAGCAAAGTTATCAAAAAAATAAAATCTGTCATCATCTTTTATTACGTCAAATATCAAGGGCTTATGCGAATTTTGGTGAGTAGAAGGAGTAGAGAAGTTTTCACAGTAAATTTGAAAGGCTTTAGCTACCGAAGGATGGACAACAAAATTTTCAGTCGTTACAGACAGAGTTTTGGTGGTGATTCTGTGAGTTATTTTTGATGTGTTTTTTGCCATTTCCCTATCTCCCCATCTCGTTTAAATTATTTCACTACTGCTTTACCTAGTGTAGTAAGACGGTATTGTTGGTTAGGGCTATTGGGCTTATCGGGGATGGTCATTTCAATCAACCCTGCTGTTAGGGCGGGATTAAGGTATACTTTTCTAAAGTTTCGGCTGTCCTTTAAACCTAACAAATCCATCCATTCTTGACGAGTTATCACCTGATTGTCGTAGTTATTTAAGCTTGTCAGTAGTTTTATAGCTTGGGGGGTAGCTTGGGGGGTAGCTTGGGGGGTAAATGTATTTTGCTCAATCACGCTTTCATCTAGCATTGCTTTTTGATGAATGGGTAATTTTACTAAGAAATAGGTGCGTTCATCATCCGTCTCAAAAGTTGGCATAGGCGAACCATTCTTTTTCATGGCTCGTAAAATTTTGGGAACACCTGTTGAGCGACCTTCGGTTAAGTCCAACTCCTTTAAGAATTCACCAATACGTCGATTACGATAACGCCTTGTTACAGCACGTCCTGCTTGCAAGTCATCAAGCCTAATAGAACGGTCTGCACCTGGATAGCTTAATATGATGATTTCATCAGGATAAATGCGGATTTCGATGGGATTGCGTTCTTCATAAGAGCGGTGATATACCGCATTGACCACTGCTTCTTCAATCGCAATGAATGGATAATTCCAAAACCGTTCCGCTTGTGCACGGTCAGGATGTTTAATCACGGTCTCTTTTAGAAAGCGACTTTTAATGTAATCTAAGCTATCTTGAGTGATACGCCCCAATGGTCCAGTAAAAATTTTTTCTTCAAAACTGTCACCACCTGCCCCATCGGGAAAATACACCACATCAATTTGGGTGGCAGGAAAAAATTTACTGGGTTGGCTATTAAAGAACAGCAAGCCGACATTTTTAGGAAATAAGGCCTCAGGGGTACCACCGACTAAGTTCATGCGTTTTGCCAAGGCTTCAACCGACAAATGATAAGCATCTTTAGCAAGTTCGCTTTTAATCTGATTCAAAAACTCTCGAATCAAATGGGGCTCTAAATCATTAAGCGTTGAAAATTGGCAATAGCGGTCATCAAAGGGTACTTTATTAGCTAGGCTTAGTAATTCTTGCTCATCATTCCCTTTAGCAAGCACCGTACTGGTATGCTTACGAATGTAATATGCCCAGTCAGTTTTATCTTTACCATGACTTACTTTAGTCTTATAGGGTCGCATTTCACCTGCGATTACCCATAAGACAAGTATCAACTTACCTTTAATATCATAAATCGCAGACAATGTGTTATAGGCAGGAATGATTGCTGTACGTTCAAGATTCAACAACTCTTTTTGGATTTTATCAATTTTCTCAGCAGCTAACCCCACAGGTGGCAATACAGGCATGCCGTTTTCTTCGGCAATGCCAATAACTATATAACCACTACCTAAATTATGAAAATCATTAGCGAAGGCACAGATGGTATGCAAAATAGATTCAGGATTCCAATCAGCCTTGTATTCAATACGCTCACTTTCAATCGTCCTTTGATATAGCAGGTCTTCAATGCTAATAGGTAGTTTAGTATTCATAATCATTACCTTTTCATTTAGAAAATATTAAATAAATATCGATAGAGAATTAATTTGACCTATCATCCCTTAAAAATACTAGTAAACGTATATTTTAATTTTATTTAATAAATATTTAAGATAATATATTAAATAAATTTTTAATTAAAAATTTAGTTATTTTTGATAATATGATTTACAAAATTTTCAAAAATAGGGGAGAGCAGATTTAGGTTGGTGTCAATTATAAATAAATACGTTAGAATTAACGTGACCAAAAACTATCAAAGATACCTCAATATACACTAGAATTCTAAAATAATAAAGACAATAAAAAAGCTGAAATCCTTTTAAATAAAGGACTTCAGCTTAAGGTAAATTTAGGTATTTTAGGTTTACGTCATTGCCAAGGTCGGGGTTTCCCGCTCCACTTAATCTTAAGTGATTAGCAAAAAAGCCACTTTATAGCAAAGTGGCTTTTTTATTGCTTTAAAATCAGCAAGTTAGATAATCTATTTTATTTAATTAGTACTCATTTGCTGTGACCCCGTTTTGTCACTAAGGCACATAAAAAAATCTTTGTGCCATAATTGTGCCTTAAATGTGCCATGGTTATTTCTCGACCAATCCGAAATCTGACTACAACCTTGATTTTTTTATTTAGATTGGCTTAACAGGGTTGCTTTCTGATAAATAAACTATGAGCTCATTGGTCATGCTTTTCAAACTTATCTCGAAGATAAATTAAGGCATGTCCCTCATTCACTTGAGCTTGGATTATTAAGCAAGCAAGGTAAATCATCGACTTAAAATTACGAGCTAATTTCTCATATTTCGTGGCCATACTACGAAACTGCTTTAACCTTGTAAACGTATTTTCTACTAAATGTCTGAGCTTGTATAAATAACTATCCAAATTGGGATTTGGCTGTTTGGCATTCTTGCATGTTGGTACGACAGTTGTCATAAATGGATTTTTGTAGTTCGTCCACCATGGCATTGTCCAATTGGTTTATCAAAGCCCGCCCTAGCTCCACTTGCATGCTGATGACACCGTATGTAGCTTCCGTCACGGTACGAGTGTTTGTAGTGATGTAACACCCATTCTACGTCAAAGTATGCTCTACCTGCTCCCATAGTTCATCTGTCAGTGCGATTCATGCCATTTTTTCCTATACTAAATCCTATGAATCTAGGTGTATTTGGCACTTTTTATTTGCTTTTTGAAGTGAGGATATAGCCTAGTGAAAAATAAAATTATTTACCGTAAAGCTTTAAATCAGCGTTTTAGCTACATTGGAAAGAATAATTACCTGTCGTATGTGTTTCAATTGGCTCGTATTCATGATTCGGTTGAGGAGAAAAGGCAAGTGAGTGGGAATTGGAATAATATGAGTAATTATCTAAATGAGCGCCAGTTATAAACTTATATAATTTAGAAACACGACATTAAATTTGTTTGAATTTTATATTGACTTACACCCTAAAACCTTAATAAGCTCAATAAAATCCAATTAAATAAACTCAGATTATTTATGAAACTTATCGATAACATCAATAGCACTTTGGGAATAGATATTGGCAAGAATCTTAATAATCAATCTAAACTCAAAATTGCTGCTTCCTATTTTTCAATTTACGCTTATGCGGCCTTAAAACAAGAATTAGAAAAAGTTGATTCCCTTCAATTTGTATTTACATCACCCACATTTATTACGGAAGATGTAACCGAAAAACTCAAAAAGGAAAAACGAGAGTTTATTATTCCAAAAATTGATCGTGAAAGTAGCCTATATGGTACCGAGTTTGAAATTCATCTAAAAAACCAATTATCACAAAAGGCAATCGCTAAAGAATGTGCTGATTGGATAAGACGAAAAGCGATATTTAAATCAAACACTAGTAGTGCACCTATGCAGGAATTTATTAGTATTCAACAACCCGAGACATCTCTGACATACATGCCAATTCAAGGTTTTACCCCAACAGGTTTGGGCTTTGAAAAGGGCAATGCCATATCTAACATGGTTAATTGCTTTGATGAGCAATCTACGACACAAACCTTTATCCAGCTTTTCAATCGGATTTGGCATGATCCGACCAAAGTAGAAGACGTTACTAGCCAAATCGTGCAGCATATTGAATCTGTATATCAGGAGAATCCACCTGAACGGATTTATTTCTTAATGCTTTATAATATCTTCAAGGATTTTTTGGAGGATATCAGCACGGATGTCATACCCAATGACTTAACTGGCTACCAAGATACGGTAGTATGGAATAAGTTATTCAATTTTCAAAAAGATGCCGCTTTTGGAATTATCAATAAATTAGAAACTTATAATGGCTGTATTTTGGCAGACAGTGTCGGTCTGGGTAAAACATTCACCGCATTGGCTGTGATTAAATATTATGAGTTACGTAATAAAAGCGTACTGGTACTTTGCCCTAAGAAATTGGGGGCAAACTGGACCAACTATAATGCCAACTTAGTCACCAATATTTTTGCCAACGATCGCTTTAGTTATGATGTCCTTTATCATACTGACCTATCTCGAAACAATGGTGAAACGTTAGGGATTGATTTGGCGAAAATTAATTGGTGTAACTACGACTTAATCGTTATCGATGAATCGCATAATTTTCGTAACCGTGGTGCGTATAAGGAACGAGAATCGCGTTATGATCGTTTAATGAACAAGGTCATTCGTCAAGGAGTAAAAACCAAGGTGTTGATGTTATCAGCGACGCCTGTAAATAATCATTTTACGGATCTCAAAAATCAGCTAGCCCTGGCATACGAAGGCAATGCAGACTTTATAGAAAGTAAACTTGACACTGAGCGCGATATTGAGACTATCTTTCGTAGGGCACAAGCAAGTTTCAATACTTGGGCAAAGCTAGAACCTGAAGAACGTACAACCCAAGCAATCCTAAACTTGCTTGATTTTGACTTTTTTAAACTGCTTGATAGTGTGACAATTGCTAGATCGCGCAAACATATCCAGACATTCTATGACACTACAGCTATTGGACAGTTTCCTACGCGTCTTAAACCCCTATCATATCGCACTCCCTTATCCAATGATAAACAGGCTGTAACGCTCAACCGAATTTATGCAGAGCTGTCATTAATTAAAATGGCGGTCTATGCGCCTGTCACGTATATTTTCCCTAGCGCCTTGCGTAAATATGAGGAGATTTTTGATACTTTGGTTGAAGGAAAAGGGCGACTGAAGCAGGTTGATCGTGAGCGTAGTCTGCAAGCATTAATGACGGTCAATCTGCTTAAGCGTCTTGAAAGCTCAATCCATGCATTTAGATTAACGCTAACTTTTCTAGAGAAAAGTATCAGCAATGTGATTGCGAAAATTGATGATTTTGACGCGCGTGCGGCAGATGACGAAGTAAGTATTGCGCCTTTGATGGGGTATGATCAAGATGAGAACGGCGAACTGCTTAATCCAGAAGACTTAATTGGCAATAAGTTGAAAATTCATTTGGCGGATATGGATCGCTTATCTTGGAGAATGGATCTTGATGGTGATCGAGAAATCATCAAAGGGTTGTTACGGATGATTGCTACGATTGACACTAAGAATGATGCTAAGCTACAACACGTTAAAAGTCATATCATTGAGAAGCTACAGCATCCCATTAATCCCGGTAATCACAAAGTAATTATATTTACCGCCTTTGCGGATACCGCTAATTATCTATATGAAAACATTGCTCCTTTTTTATTGGAGAACTATGGATTGCATAGTGCCAAAATTACAGGCAACGATAATACGTCTACCATCAAAACCCGCGTTAAGCGTCGACAGAGCTATGATATGCAGGGCTTATTAACTTTGTTCTCACCAAAATCGAAACAAAAACGAGATATTTTTCCAGAAGAATCTCGGGAGATTGATATTCTGATTGCGACTGACTGTATTTCAGAAGGTCAGAACTTACAAGATTGTGATTATCTCATTAACTTTGATATTCACTGGAACCCGGTACGAATTATCCAGCGTTTTGGACGGGTAGACCGCATTGGTTCATCAAACAGTGTGATTCAATTGGTAAATTATTGGCCAGATATCAGTCTTGACGATTATATCAATCTAAGAGAGCGGGTGGAAAATCGCATGGTTATTGTCGATATGACCAGTACAGGGGATGATAATGTCTTAAGTGCCCAAGCTAACGATATGGCATATCGACGTGAGCAGCTGCAAAAGCTACAAAATGAGGTGCTAGACCTAGAAGACGCCAATACAGGTGTGTCTATTACAGACTTGGGGCTTAATGATTTTCGTATGGATTTATTAGGGTATTTAGAGGTGCATGAGGAACTAAAACGTCTACCGAATGGGCTGCATACCGTAGTACCCGCACAGCCAGAAATTGGCTTAGAAGCAGGCGTTATATTTACATTAAGAGCAAGAAACCCCCAGATGGCAGGTAATCAAGCCAATCGTTTGTATCCGTATTACTTGGTGTATATCAATCAAAGTGGCGATGTGGTATATGATTACACCCAAGCCAAATATCTGCTAGATGTCGCTCGTAAAGCGTGTCGTGGCATATACCAACCCATACCAAAAGCGTATGAGTCTTTTAACCGCAAAACCGATGATGGACGAAACATGGGACAGTATTCGGCATTATTGGATATTGTGATTCATTCGATTCAGCGGCTAAAAGATGAGAAAGATATTGATAGCTTATTTTCAGGACTGTCAACGACTGCCTTGGTGGATGTAGTATCTGGGCTTAATGACTTTGAACTGATTAGCTTTATTGTGATTGAAGACAATTAGACAACGATGGTTTCTTACTTACGACATTAGTGGTAGGGAACAGTTGGCTATTTGAGTATAAGAAGTCGTACTGAATGAATTTCTTTATAGGGTATTTGCACAAGTTTTCTATATAACTAAGGAAGTTACCCATGCTATATCACTATCCGTCAACGGCTAAAGTGGATAAAATTATTCCAAAAAATAAGTTCTACCAACGAGGCAGTGCCAATCACCGTATCGAACGCTTGTTTGTGGAGCAAGTGGAAAGTATCCGATGGGCGTATAAGCTCTCACCGCATACAATTAATCTAAACGATAGCGAGACAATTAAAGAAATCCAAATTTTTAGTATCGTCAGTCGTGTTGAAAGGCTAGATACGGAAGTTTTGCAGTTTATCGATAAATTGATACCATCACCGATTATCTTTGAGATTCTCTTTGGCGATAAAATCAAAGTCATCGCAAACTATAAACGTCAAAGCCAAGCAGACAGCCAAAAATTCGTCCTAGGCAAATACTACGCAACTGATTGGCAGGACCTAACACAGCGTGAAGATTTACCGATTGTATTTGGAATTGCGGATTTGTATGAGTATTTTATTGAGCAGTTACTTATTCATACCAACAAAACGACAAATAAAACGTCTTCGAATGTCTTTTTGTCGCCAAACGTCGGAGCTAACCTATCTACAACGCATCAAAAGATTGCTAGTATTGAAGAAAAGATTGCCCATACCGAAAAAATGGCACTGCTTACCAAACAAATCAATGAGTTGCAAAAACGCATGTATAAAGAAAAGCAGTTTAATCGGCAAGTGGAGATGAATTTGCAATTACAAACGCTACAAAAGCAGCTCAAAGATTTAACCCGTTAAAAGGTCAATGAATGATTTCAAATAATGATTGTGAAACGGTACTACGTCTTCAACAATTAATTGCTGAAGAAGAAATGTTATGGTTAAAGCAGTTTGATAGTTTGACAGATACAGAAGCCGAAGTGTTAATCCTTGCTAAGAAAATGGGGCAAATTACCAATAAAGATATTCGAGAGAATATTGGATTAGATACGCTTCAAGCGAGTAGCATTTTACGAAAATTTTGTAAAAACA
Organism: Moraxella sp. CTOTU47579; assembly: GCF_032004885.1. NCBI lineage: Bacteria > Pseudomonadati > Pseudomonadota > Gammaproteobacteria > Moraxellales > Moraxellaceae > Moraxella > Moraxella sp. CTOTU47579. The sequence goes on along the minus strand of NZ_DALZOJ010000006.1, from coordinate 18,792 downwards.
ACTATTTACTACAACATGGTAAAAGTAGTAACAGCTATTACCTTTTAAATAGTTGCTATACTGATAACTGCGACAGCCTAGCAGGTAATGACCAAGCCTTGACAGGTGCAAGCACTGGTAATAACGTTTCTAGCTACCTTAATAATGACCTAAGCACTGGGATTAACGAGCCGAGCACTGGGATTAACGAGGCGAACACTGGGATTAACGAGCCGAGCACTGGGATTAATGATGTCATTATCATCAAGGAAGTAGGGGATTTAAGTAATGATATGCTACTAAATCTACAATCCATTGTAGCGTCCGCAAGGGCTAAAGGCAGATTCACCCCTGAGCAATCGAAAAGCATCGTATTACAAATTTGTCAAAGGCAATTTATGAGCAGTAGTATTTTAAAACATTTTCTCAATCGAGAGATTGATACGATACGCAGAAAGTATTTATCACCCTTGCTTAAGGAAGGGTTACTTGAACTTGCTTATCCTAAAACATTACAGCATCCAAGCCAAGCCTATCGCACAACCGACAAAGGGCTAGCGTATCTACAAACGCTAGACGACAGTCCACAACAAGGCTGTCTCATCTAATCCGCTTAAACCAATTAAAAATAAGGACTATTCATGACCACACTAAAAATGCACACCCCAAACCTAGTCGATAGCAATATTGAGCGTCTTGCCGAGGTGTTCCCCAACTGTGTCACCGAGAAGCCAAAAACCGATGAGCAAGGCAAGGTTATCCGTGATATGAACGGTGAAGTAGTGCTTGAGCGGGGCATTGATTTTGAATTGCTCAAGCAAGAATTATCGCATTCGGTCATTGATGGGTCACAAGAGCGTTATCGCCTTGACTGGGTGGGCAAGCGTGAGGCGATTGTGACGGCGAACAGTCCGATAGCCAAAACGTTACGCCCGTGCCGTGAGGAGAGTGTGGATTTTGAGACGACGGGCAATTTGTTTATTGAGGGGGATAATCTTGAGGCGTTGAAGCTATTGCAGGAGAGTTATCTTGGCAAGGTGAAGATGATTTATATTGACCCGCCGTACAATACGGGGAATGATTTTATTTATAACGATGATTTTGCGGCGGATACGCAGGCGTTTTTTGAGCGGTCGGGGCAGGTGGATGGCGATGGTAATCGGTTGGTGGCGAATACGGAGAGTAATGGGCGGTTTCATAGTGATTGGTTGTCGATGATGTATAGTCGCTTGAAATTGGCTCGTAATCTGTTGTCGGATGATGGCGTGATTTTTATTTCAATTAATGATGTTGAGCAAGGAAATTTAAGAAAAATTTGCGATGAAATTTTTGGTATTTCAAATTTTATAGCCAATATTCCAAGGAAAGGGTCTGGTGGTCGTCAAGATAGCACGCACTATGCAGTTGTTCATGAATATATTCTTGTTTATGCGAAAGAGATTTCAAAATTTAATGCAGGTAAAGATAAAAAGGAAAGTTCTGGCTTTAATAAGGTAGAACAAGTTACAAATAGAAAATATAAAACTCAACTTTTAAGAAAGTGGGGTGAAAATAGCAGAAAAGAAGATAGACCTAATTTATTCTATCCAATTTCCGCCCCTGATGGCTCTGAACTTTATCCAATGTTGTCTGATGGTAAAGAGGGTTGTTGGCGGTGGGGTGATAAAACAATGAAAGAGGCTATAAATGAAAATAAGGTGGAATTTCAAAAAGACAATGAAGGTAATTGGATTGCCTACGAAAAATTATATGAAGATGAAAGCAGTGATGAAAAATTATTTGCAACTTGGATTGATGATATTGGTTTAAATAGTGGTGCAAAACTAATCAAATCATTGTTTGATAACAAAAAGGTTTTTAATTATCCAAAACCTGTAGATTTAATTAAACTTTTAATACAAATGGCGAATATTAAGGACAATGAAATTGTTCTAGATTTTTTTGGTGGCTCAGCTACCACAGCAAATGCTGTCATTGAATTAAATGCTGAAGATGAATCAATAGGCAGAAGAAAGTTTATCCTAGTACAAATTAATGAAAATATAAATGAAGATAAATTAAAAGAGGCTTTTGATTTTTGTATAGAAAACAATCTACAAACAACCATCGCTGAAATATCCAAAGAACGCATCCGCCGAGCAGGGGCAAAAATCAAAACCGATAATGCCGATAAAGATGGTATCAACGAACTTGACACAGGCTTTCGAGTCCTAAAAATCGACACCAGCAACATGAACGACATCTACTACCGCCCCCAAGACTACAACCAAGACCTACTCGCCACACTCGAAAACAACATCAAAGAAGACCGCAGCGACGAAGACTTACTATTCCAATTCATGCTAGACACCGGCGTGCCGTTATCCTTGCCCATTGAACGCACCGAGCTTTCTAGCAAATCAGGCGGACACACCATCTACCAAGTGGGCGGTAACTCATTGATTGCCAGCCTAGACTACATCGACGCAACCATGGTCAATGACATCGCCGCACTCAATCCACTCAAATTCATCACCAGCGAACGCGCCATCGCCACCGACAGCGACAAAACCAACATCAAAGAACGCTTTAAACAACTATCACCGCATACCGATGTCCGCTTTATCTAAGGGAAAAGGAGAAAAACATGAAAATCACCTTTAAACCCTTAACCTACCAACTCGATGCCGTGCAAGCCGTCGTCGATGTGTTCCGTGGACAACAGCAGCTTATCGGGCAAACCCGCTACACACTCGATAGAGGCATACAGCCAACCCCCAAACGCGTGACACAACAGGCAGGGCTAGATTTTGGCGAAACTGATATATTGCAAAATTCTGCCTTACAAACCTATGATATGTTAGACGATGAAAATATCGGCTTTGCCAATACGCCGTTATTTGACTTGAATGAAATTCTTAAAAACATCCAAACGGTGCAAGCCAATAGACAATTACCAAAATCCACCGAGCTTGTCACAGCTGACAACAAAAAAGGCGACAGCCTGACCCAAAGCCCGCTCAATCTCAACATCGAAATGGAAACAGGCACAGGCAAAACCTACACCTATTTACGCACCATATTTGAGATGAACAAACAATACGGCTGGTCAAAATTTATTATCGTCGTGCCCAGTATCGCTATTCGGGAAGGCGTGAACAAAAGCATTAGCATGATGGCGGATGACTTACTGGCAGAATACGGCAAAAAGCCACGAGCCTTTATCTACGACTCCAAAGCCTTGCACCACCTAGAGAGCTTTAGCTCAGATGGCGGTATCAATATCATGATTATTAATGTGCAAGCCTTTAACACCATCAAAGAAGGGGCGAACAACGAAGCATCACGCAAAATCTACGCCAGCCTAGATGAATTCGGCTCTCGCCGTCCCATTGACGTGATACGCCGTAACCGTCCTATTATCATCCTAGATGAACCGCAAAAAATGGGCGCGGACAAGACCTTACAAAGCCTTGCCAACTTTAACCCGTTATTTATCCTACGCTATTCCGCCACCCACAAGCGTGACTATAACCTAGTGTATCGCCTTGACGCACTGGATGCCTATAACCAAAAACTGGTCAAAAAAATCACCGTTAAAGGCATTGAAGTCAAAGGCTTGACGGGCACAAATGGCTATCTGTATTTGCAAGACGTGGTTGTCTCAAGCAAAGCGCCCGTTGCACGGCTAGAGCTAGAAATCAAATCAACCAAAGGCGAGTTTCGCCGTGAAATCCGCAATGTCGCAAAAGGCGATGACTTATTTGTGGTATCCAAAGAAGCCGAACAATACAAAGACCGCTATACCGTCACCCAAGTCACCGCCGATAGTATCGAATTTGCCAATGGTATTGTGCTACACGTTGGGCAGGGCAACAGTAATAAAGGCGATGGCGACGATAAAGATTTACGCCGTATCCAAATCCGTGAAACCATCCGTTCGCACTTGGATATCGAACAACGCTTGTTTCACAAAGGCATTAAAGTTTTAAGTTTATTCTTTATTGACGAAGTCGCCAAATACCGCCAGTACGACAGCGACGGCAATGCGGTGAACGGGGAATATGCCGATATCTTCGAACAGACTTACAGCGAAGAAGTGGGCAAACGCATTGACTTAAACTTAACCAATGACCCTTATCAAAACTACCTTAAATCCATCACTGCCCAAAGTACCCATAACGGCTACTTTAGCCTTGATAAAAACCGCCACTTGGTCGATCCCAATGTCAAGAGCGTTAAAGATGAAGAACTGGGCGAAAAAGTGCTGGTCGCTGATGACATCGATGCCTATGACTTGATTTTAAAAGACAAAGAATCCTTGCTTGCTTTCCCCGAACGGCTCGATAGTGACGAACAAATCGCGCGTAAAAATGTGCGTTTTATCTTTTCGCATTCTGCCTTGCGTGAAGGCTGGGATAATCCCAATGTCTTTGTCATCTGTACGCTTAAGCACTCGGACAACGTCATCTCTCGCCGTCAAGAAGTAGGGCGGGGATTACGTCTAGCCGTGGATAAACATGGCACACGCATGGACAGTGGCTATCTACCACTCGGTGAAGTACATCGGCTCAATAACCTAACCGTGATTACCAATGAAAGCTATGCTGAATTTGTCGGTAATCTACAAAAAGAAATGCTGGCAAATCTAGCCACTCGCCCAAGCAAAGCCAATCCACAATATTTTACGGGTAAAACCTTGGTGAGTGAACTGGGTGGGCAAATGGTCATTGATGCAGATACAGCTAATGAAATTTTCTTCTATTTACGTTCGCATGGTTACACGGATAAAGCAGGTAATCTGTCAGAAAGCTATCATCAAGATAAAGAAAACGGCAAATTGCCAGAATTACCAGAAGAATTAAAACCATTTGAAAATTCCGTTCATAAGTTAATTGGCAGCGTTGTTAATCCCAACGCCTTTGATAGCATGTTTAACAACGGTAATAAACCCAAAAATACCATCAACCCAGACAATCTAAACCGTAAAGAATTCCAAGCCCTATGGCGACGCATCAACCAAAAATCGATTTATCAAATCCAGCTTGATAGCGAAAAATTAATTGCTGGGAGTATCAGCGAAATTGATAAAGTTAGCCGTGAGCGTAACAACAACTTTGTCCAGTCACTCACCTATACCGTCAAAACATCTGAGCAAAAAGATAGTCTAGATTACGACACACTCAGACAAGGTGACAGCTTTGGGCAAGTGCAGTCTAATCGTGAGCAGTACAGTGTCAATGTACAAACGCCGATTCGCTATGACCTTATCGGGCAAGTGGCAAGCCGTACCAATCTGACCCGTGGCACCGTCGTTGCTGTATTGAGTAAAATAAACTCAGCGGTCTTTTCACAGTTTAAACATAACCCAGAAGCCTTTATCAGCGAAGTTAGCCGTCTCATCAATGAGCAACAGGCCAAACTGATCGTGCAAAATATCGCGTATGAATTGACATCTGAGCGGTATGACAGTAACGATATCTTTGTGAGTAATATTCCGTTGTCAGATACCGCCATTAAAGCCAATCGTCATGTCTGGGAGTATGTGGAAACAGACTCGGATGTTGAACGCAAATTCTTGGCAGAGCTAGAACAGCACATCAATGAAGTTGTGGTGTATGCCAAACTGCCCAAAAACTTTGTCATCCCCACGCCATTTGGCGGTTATAACCCTGACTGGGCGATTGCCTTTAATCAAGACAAGGTACGTCATGTCTATTTTGTCGCAGAGACCAAAGGCTCTACCAGCGAAATAGACTTGAGAGAGACCGAAAAACAAAAAATCGCCAGTGCCAAAGCGTTTTTTGCCAAACTGCAACAGACACAAGGTAACAATAGCGAATTTGAACAAGTGGATACCTTGGCGGCAGTTGAAAAAATGCCAGTTAGCTATGAAGTAGTTAATAGCTTTGACAGCTTAATGCAAATCGTAGGGATGAAATAGACAGAGGGCGTATCGCATAAGCCCAAACAACATAGACTAAAAAAGGCATCATCATGAGCTTTATGGCAAAATCGGCAAATTACCAACGTCACTTTCGAGAGTCGGCTGCATGGCGACTACTGCGAGCCGATAATGCCCCATTTGTTTTAGCTTTTATTGCTACTGCTTTTGAGACCGACAATGAAATTAGTTATGGGCAAGCTAGAATATTGCTCGATAATGCTTTGGATGAAGCACGGCTTGATGGCAGTTGGCAAACCGAATCTAACGCAATGACCTATCTGAATGATTGGATAAAAAAAGGTTGGCTTAGAGAAATGGATAACCGCCTGACAGTCACTGACGCTACTGATAGGGTATTACGGTTTTGCCAAAGTTTTGATGAGCGGATTATCAGTACATCTGCATCGCATCTGCGGATTGTCCAAGAGTCGGTTCGAGATTTGGCGGTGATGATGAGTGAAAATACGGCCGAGCGTATCGCTATTTTAGAGAAACAAAAAGCCCAGTTAGAAAGCCAAATCAATGACTTAAATGTAGGTAAAATGGTCTATCTCAATGACTATGAGAAAAAGGAACGAATTCGAGAAATTTATAACCTTGCGTACAGTTTAACAGGGGATTTTCGGCTACTTGAAGAAGAAATCCGCAAAATGGATAAGACCTTACGCGTACAAATGATTGATGATAACTTGAGTAAAGGCGAGTTACTGCAAAAAGTATTTGAACAAGAAGACTTACTTGCCAAAACTGATGCGGGTAGTGCATTTGATGGATTTTTTCATTTGTTATCCGATGACAATCGCTTAACCGAGTTTACCGAGCAGATGCGAAGTGTGCTCAAAACCACTGATAAAAACCAACTTGCCCCACATCACCACCAGTTTTTGAGCACCATTATTTCAGAGCTAACACGAGAAAGTGATAGAGTATTTCGTATCAGACGACGTACTGAAGAACAGTTAAAGTCTTATATTGAAAGTGGCGCAATGAGCGAGAATCATGCAGTTGATAGGCTAATTAGTCAACTTGAAAAACGGGCAATTGCCTTTAAAGACACGCCAAAAATTATTGATAAAGACCTGAATCTAACAATTAAAGTCGGCAAAATGCCGTATTCATCGCCTGATAGTATACGGCTCAGAATTGCTGAAGAAAAACTTGATTTAAGCGACATTCAAGAGCATGAAAACAATCACACCCTAAGCCAAAAAACGTTAGAAAATTTAGAAACCGTCCAGGTCGTTGAAGTCGCCAAAAAAATCTATTACACCTTAGATCAATACGGTGCGATGAGCATAGCGAGTATCAATAACTATATGCCAATTCAAGCAGGACTTGAGGAATTGGTCGCGTTCATCCGTATTGCAAAAGCTGTCAAAGCCACCGACATCGGACAAACAGAGTTGATTTTGGTCAATGATAAATTTGGTAATCAGCTACAAGCAACTATACCTAAGCTAATTTTGACAACTGAGCATTTCCCTCAAGATTTTATCGATAATCCGATGGCGTTAGCGTTATAAAAATCTCTTACAGCGAATAAATCTGGAAAAATAATGACAAACAGCTTTTTTGACATGGTAACTAGCACCGATAATTCGACCTGTTTTGACACCCAACAGCAAAATGATTCAAAGGCTTCGAGAGGATTAAGCCAAAATATTGATCATGGTAGCGATAGGCAAAAACTGAACACACAAAAGATGGATGAAAATGGGTCATTCGATGCGCGATCAGATGCTCAATCGACCGCTATTACTGAGAGTGACATGCCAGCTGACGCACGCCGAGCGTTGATTTATTTATCTCAGCAAGGCGTGATACTGCACAGTGCCAAACCGCAATTATTTGACAATATTGTGCGTCATCAAACCAGTATTCGCCGTCATTTATCCGAGATCTATTGTAGCTTAATTATTGATGAACATAGCGGGGTTGCTTTCGTAGCGAGAGCGGATTTTGTCGCAGAAAACCATGAACAGCTTACAGGGCTAGATAATTTCGAAAATGACACCGAGCAAGCTGAACTGGATGGCGAAGATATTACGTCCATGATTCAAAAACGTACGCTCAACGTATATGACACGCTTTTATTGCTCAATTTGCGTAAGTACTATCAAGAACGCCAAAACTTGGGCGAGACTGAAATCATCATCGATATCGAAAAACTAGAAAGTTTAATGTCACCATTTTTGCCACTCACCGACCACGGTTCAAAAGATAAGAAAAAACTCTCAGCGAGACTGGAGCATTTTGCTAAAAATCATAAATTGGTTACTCTCAAACGGGGCAACGTTGAACGCTATGAGATCACACCTATGATACGTTATATCGTCAATGCAAGCCTATTACAAGCCATGCTCAATGAATACATCGCATTGCTTGGTGAGATGCCAGACAAGTATGACGATAAAGAACACAATCTAGAACAGTCGAGCGATGCTGTCACTAATCAAGTGAAAAATGACACAGTAGTAGAACTTAACTTGCCAACAAAAAATACAGCAGGGGACACGCAACTATTCGGACAGCAGGACAGCCTATTTTAATATTAACACAGCACTAGAAATAAATCTTATCAGTAAAAAGAGATATGTCATGGAAGCCACGCTACTTAATCAATCTGATAACGGACAAATAAAACTACGAGAAATTTCGCTATTTAATTGGGCTTTAATAACCAATCCTTATTAAACTCACTGCTTTCTCAACAACAAACGTTCAAAACTCAACTTGTCGAACAAGGAAAAATACTCGCACAAGCTCGCCAAGCCATGACCAACATAGAAATATTAAAAAATCGTTGGCACAAATTACTTGAAACCAACTGGGATGATATCAATGCACCGTTTTGGCAAACCCAACTCGATTACCAACAGCAAGAACTTGCCACGCTTGAAAATGCCCAAGGCGATATTGCCAAAGCAAAACAACTATATCAACAAGCTGAACAAAATCTTAACGAGTTACAAAGCCAGCTAATTAAACTTAATCGCAAAGAAGGGGCGAAATCTCAAGAATTAAAAAGCCATCAGCTTAAAATCACCCAAAACGATATCTTAGCCAACCACCCGATGAGCGAAGCCATCATAGAGCAACTGGATAAAAAATTTAAACAACTCGCTCACAATGCCGATGTATTAAAAACTCGCCTTAATGAAGACATTGAAAGTGCTAGTAATCGTATCAGTCGAGACAGTAAGTCAGCGATTGGTATTATGGGTAATTTTAAAGGCAATGAAAAATGGCAACCTATCACGTCAGATTGGTCAGCAACTGAGCAAGGTATGCCAGATTTTCTTGCCCATTATGACCATCTAATACAAGAAGGGCTTGCAAAACTTACGACAAAATTTAAAAGCCGTATGAATAATAATCTCACCCAATCGTTGGCGAACTTTAAGACCAAAATGAATAGTGAGTTAGAACAAATCAAACAAGGTATTGAGCAAGTCAATCTGGTACTTCAAAAAACCGAATTTCGCCAAGGTACATTTTTACGCCTAAAAATCAAGCCAGAACGCATTGTCAATGTAGTCGAATTTAATAAACAGCTTGCCATGCTCATGGAACTCATGACCACAGAAGAACATGAAAAACGCTTTAAGCTGCTTAGTGATATCAACGCGGTACTTGATAAAGCCGCTAATGGCACTACAGCAAGTAACCTTGAAAGCTTAAGACTGCTCGACCCACGTTACCAAATGAGTTTTAATGCTGAAGAGTTTAAAATAGATTCTGAAACAGGTGATGATATCGTGATAGATATATTAAGCTCATCAAGCGGTAAATCAGGGGGAGAAAAAGAATCGTTCGCAGGTATTATTGTTGCTGCAAGTCTTGCCTATGTACTTACGCCAACAGGAGGCGATAAGCCGATTTACAGTACTGTATTTTTAGATGAAGCTTTCTCCAACACCCAGGAATCGGTCAGTCGCCGTGTGCTGAAAGTATTTAAAGAACTCAATATCCATATCAACTTAATAACCCCTTACAAAAACCTTAACCTAGCCCGTGAAGCTGCCAATAGCCTGATTATCTGTGAGCGCAACATCAATGACCATGAAAGCAGGCTTACCGAAGTGACTTGGCAAGACTACGATAAACAAAAAGCGCAACAGCAAACAAGTCATCTGAATGAACAGCTAGCTGAAATGAACATTCAAATTACCCATGTTGAAACATAGGAACATGGTATGAATCAAATTCAAACTACGTGGGGCAAGCTGCCTAATGATGTTCTCAAAGAACTTAATCAGCGTTACTGGCAAAATTTAGGCAGATTTAAACAACTGCTGAACCATGGGATCTCCCAAGAAAATGCTATTGAAATAACACTTAAACCCCCAAGTTCTGGTAAAGTAGCCGCTCAAAACACGCTACATTTTCAAGCTTTTGTTAAAGCGTGGCAGATTTTCGAAACTCAGCATCCAAATAGCCATATCCAATTAGAAACTAAAAATTTAGGTTTTCTTGGTGAGCAATCTATTCCAGTAAAGTTAATTATCCATGACCTTAATACGCTTGCTGAAATTTTGGGCAAAGTGGCGATTGAACGCCTTGATAGTTTGCAATTTAAATTTAAAAGTCTAGTTCAACTTAGCCCAAATCCAGACACACAAAAAAGGATTTTTGATAGTTTAATTAATCACTTAGATATGATTGAACGTTTATCTAATGAACAAATTGCCAATCTAGTCATCTTGATTCCACAACTATATGAAGGTATGGGTAAAGGTAATTACCTTAGAGCGGTAAACGTCGCAGGTATTGACACTAAGTTTATAGAAAATAATTTTAGAACAATTGAGATTCTAGTGCAAAGCCTGCACCAAACCGACAAAGCTATTGCTTTAGATACCATTGATGAAAACAACCAGCTTGAATTATTAGATTGGCTCGGCTGTGAAAGTAAACCAAAAGATTGGCTATTTATCCGACCACTATGCGATGCATCAAAATTGGCTTTGGCGAATTTACCTATTTTAAAACTATCTTCTCAAACGTTATTAAACTTCGAATTACCTGCAGATAATATCTTAATCATCGAAAACGAAACACCTTGTTTTATGCTACCAAATTTAGCCAATACGATTGCTGTCGCTGGCGGTGGAAAGAACCTAACATGGTTAAAAGCACAATGGCTGAAGCATAAAAAAGTGGGCTATTGGGGTGATATTGACTCAGAAGGGCTAGCAATGCTCTCTTATGCCCGTAAATGCTGTGCTCATGTTGAGTCATTAATGATGGATAAACATACGCTAGGAAGCCATGATCATAAACGCGTTGCCGAGCCTGTTTTTAATCAAGTAGCACCCAAATTTTTAACCATTGACGAAGCCGAGTTGTTTGCGTTTATTCAGCAGCAAGATATTGACAAGCGACGACTTGAGCAGGAGTTTATCCATCAAGATGTTATTTTACAGGTATTAAAAAACTGGGTTCTTGGGTTAAAAATCTAATTTATTCATTATAGCAGTGGCATAAAGCTAATACGTTTTTTCAAACCCCGCCCTCACCAAATACGGCATATACTCCCCAATTTGGTACTGGTTTGAAAAGTATGCTGAGGTGTAAATAAAAAAGACAGCTTGAGAAAAAGATGCTAATTTGAGGTTATGAAGACACAAATTACAATCAGATGCCCAAGCTGTCTTGGCTTTAGTATAAAGAAAAACGGCTGGAAAATCTATGGCAAGCAGAACTACCAATGCAAAGACTGTCATCGACAATTCATTCATGAGACGGAGCTAAGTTACCAAGGCTGTAAAAGCGATATTGATGACAAGATACGTTTAATGTTAGTACGAGGCTGTAGCATTGCTGACATTGTTGTCATCGAGAAAGTCAGCAAGTACAAGGTATTAAGCGTTTTGGTCAATTCCAGTTATGAGATAAAACCTAAACGACGCTATTACCGAAAACTGCAAGTGGATGAGTTTTGGACATATGTGGGGCATAAGAAAAACAAGGTATGGCTTGTTTACGCCTATGACCCAGAAACAAGTGAGATTGTCGCTTTCATATGGGGCAAACGCAACTTAAAGACAGCCAAACAGCTACGAGCCAAGCTTGATGAATTAGGTGTTGATTTTGGCTATGTCTGCTGTGATAACTGGGATAGCTTTTTAACCGCCTTTGATTTTGATTTTAAAAAGGTGGGTAAATACCATACGGTTGATATTGAAGGGAACAACAATCGTTTTAGGCAAAGGCTTAGGCGAGTCTTTCGAAAGACAAGCTGTTTTTCGAAAAAGCTAGCAAATCATTTTAAAGCGTTTGATTTACTGTTCCACTATGTCAATTATGGCTGGGTCTAGGAAGCATACTTTTTATACCACAGCCAAAAAACGTATTGAATCACGGACTATATCGAATAAAGAAACCTAGAATATATTTTTCCAACTTTACGGTTATAATCAGATTAACCTTCTTACTCGACTCGTGATATGACCAGACTCTCCACTACGATTTGTGCGATGACCTTTCAAGGCAATGCCAGCAACCGCTTGCAGCAAGATGCATTTTTCTTTGTCGATGATTATTACCAAGAAGCGATTGGTATCACACCTGTGCATCGATGTGATGACGCCTTTTGTGTTGCGGTATCCGATGGTGTAGCAGAATCTAATCTATCGCAATATGCTAGCCTTAAGACAGTTAAAACAGTCAAACAACTGTGGCAAAACTATTTAGACAATTCAAATCAATCGGCTGTCATGGATATCTCAAAGATTTATGAAAAAGTCGCAACCCTACCAAAACGCTTTTATGGCGCGTCCGCGACGCTTGCCCTAGTCTATCGACCACTTGCTAAAGCCAGTGAAACCAATCCGCCCATCGTTATCAAACACATCGGTGACAGTAGAGTTTATTATTTTTCAGCTGCCACAAAAACTTGGCACTGTATCACCAGTGACCATAATCTAATCAATCAATTGATTGATGAAAAAGCGGAAAATGAAAATCGCCAAGCCGACTTTGGCGAATATAACCAAGACGGTATGGCAAGTCCTATGTATGCATTAACCGATTGTTTGATTGCCGATAGTGACTTAGACAACAATCCAATGCCTACTTTTGACAGTCAAACGTTAAAGGTCTCATCAGATGATTGCTTAGTGGTATGTACCGATGGCGTACATGACTTAGTGCCTTGCGATAAATGGCAAAGTATCGATAAGCATACCGATTTGCAAGCATGGCTTAAACAGTTACGTAAGCAGATTTATGCCTCTGAAGGTCGTGCGTATGATAACGCAACAGCAATTTTAGTAAGGTTTGATGAGCATTAAAGAAAAAAGGCGTGTGTGAAATGGAAAATAATTCATCAGTACTTGATAGTGACATTGTAAAAGTCGATAAATATGAACCACATAAAATTGCCAATGGCAAAAATGAAGTCACTTTTTTTGTGGCGAGTGATGAGGTTGATTTGGCAGATTTGCAACGCTATCGGATACAGGCGCAAACGGATTATTTGATTGCGATTAATGGCACTGGTAAAGATTATGATTGCCTAAAACTTGCGGATAATGTCATCTTGTGTTCACTAAATGAAGTGCCTTTAGTTATGCAAGCATTTCAACGACTACATAGCGGTAGTGGCATCATTGGTATGAGTTGGGACGAAGTAAAATGGGCAATTTCTGGTAACAAAAATATTGAATTTTTACATGGTGTAGCAGGTGGTGAAAATTGCGTGGCTTTAGCATGTGAACAGTTTATCTCAAAACTACAGAGACTATCATCCAACTATCCGATTAAAAACGTGATGATTAATATGTTTGCGGATATTAGTTTTGGTTGTGAGCAGCAAGATTTTATTATCCAACAAATAGATAAAAATTTAATGGTTAATGATGCGACTACATTTTATCAGTTAAGTTTCTTTCATGAGTTTGATTACTGGAAAAAAGGTGAGCAGGGTTGTTGTATCTGTATGTTTTTGGTTTATGCCGATAAAGAAGATGATATTGAGCCAGTTATTATAGAAGACGATATACCGATGAAAACCACTAATCCAACTCAAAGAGCAGGCAACTCAATTAAATAGTATCTCAGACGACAACAGCAAAGGAATAAAAATGGATAATACAACCAAGTTAACCCATTTTGCCGAACACCTTAAACAAGCTGATGGTTTACTCATCACTGCAGGCGCAGGGATGGGGGTCGATTCAGGTTTGCCTGACTTTCGAGGTGCCCAAGGATTTTGGAAAGCCTATCCACCGCTAAAGCACCTTGGTAAAAGTTTTGTCGATATGGCAACGCCAGAACTGTTCCACGCCAATCCAAAATTGGCGTGGGGGTTTTATGGTTTGAGGCTCAATGCGTATCGAGCAGTCGAACCGCATCAAGGTTTTCATCTACTTAAAAAATGGTCAGAAACATTACCCAATCTTAAAAACGGCTCATTTGTGTTTACCAGTAATGTCGATGGTGAGTTCCAAAAGGTCGGATTTGACGATAATAAGGTTTTTGAATGTCATGGCTCAATTCATTGGTTGCAATGTTTGGATAATTGTACCCGTGATATTTGGTCAGCCGATAGCTTTGTGCCTGTTGTTGATGAATATCATTGTCAATTAATCAATGATTTTCCCTTTTGTCCGCACTGCGGCGGAATGGCGCGCCCCAATATCTTGATGTTTAGCGATTGGCATTGGCAATCGCAGATGCAAGACGAAAAAGAGCGGAAGTTAATGGCTTGGCTGAAGCAAGTTAACAAACTAGCCATTATTGAATTGGGGGCAGGGACAGCGGTGCCGAGCGTGCGAAATTTTAGTGAGCGATTAATTGGTTATCCAATTAATGAGTCGGTAAATTTATTGCGTGTTAATTTGCGAGAACCGCAAGTGCCTGATAATAGTAATTGTTTTGGGGTGAGTGTGGGGGCACTCGAGGGTTTAAATATGTTAAATGAAAAAATGTTTTTAACTTAAAAAGTATATTTGTAATTAATTAGCGACACACCCTAATTTGAAATAAGTCCTAATTAAAAGACTAAGGATTAAAAAATGTTATCAGCGGTTTTGCATGGTAAAAAACTAGGTACTGGCTTTGCCGGAACACGACTAAAAATTGGAGAGACACAAGGAGCAGAAGATGTTTTAACAGCAAGTGTATTTGAGCGTATCGCATATTTACCTGATGATGTGTTTATCCGTTTTATTCAAAACCTTTTTAATTTTAATAATCAAATAACAGCGAATCCTTTAAGTGAAATTACTTTTTGGGCAAGTTGGCAAAACCAAAGCGGTTGTAAAGTTGAGCCTGATGTTATTTTAAAATTTGGTGGTCGAACGGTTATTGTTGAAGCGAAAAGATATGATAACGTTCAACAACAATATGCTTATCAACTTGCTAATGAGATATCAACGGCTTATCTTGAAGGAATCACGAATCCAATTTTATTAACTGTGGGTGGTATGAGTGATTATAAACGACAAAATATTGATAATCTTAAAAAACAAATTGATAGTGCCTTGGAATCAAGTTTTGCCTATGAATTTTACGCTGTCAGTTGGCAACAACTATACTTAGCTTTAGAGTTTGCTATTGCTGAACACCAGTTAGAGCCTTTAGAACGCTTACTAAGCGATATTAGAGAAGCATACGCTTGGCATGGCATTCGACATCAGCCACGGCAATGGTTAGAAAATATTAATCGTGATAACTGTAATATTAACTTTGAAGCTATACCAAATTCCAAAATTGAGAAGAAATCTTGGAAAAATCCAAAACCAATTTACTTAACGCATGAAACTTTTCCATCATTTTTAGGATAACAAAATGAATAAAAATCAAATGTTAGAAGTTCTACAAGACGTACGTAAAGCCTATAGATTACTTGCTGATTATCAGCAACGTATCGTAGAATTACTTGATTTTACCAAGGATAAACTTGGGGCAGAACATTATTATCATGATTTACCTAATAACTATAGTCCACAATCAATTCATAAAATATACACTGATGAAAATGTGGGAAAACGCTTTCTACCTATGTTAGATATGCACCTACTATGGCACAAAACAAAATCTATTCCTGAAGGTGAAGAGTGGCAAAATCATTTGCAAAAAGACGACTTGGTGTTCGATATTATTGTCAAAAGTAATGAAACCGAAACATCAAGTACATTACATTTATATGTTTATCAATGTGTCAAATATACAAGAAAAAATAACTGGTATCGAGATGTGTGGTATAACAGTAATTATCCTAATTTTGGAGAAGTAGGCATATATAAAGATAATTCAGATTTAATTGAATATCGCATTTACGGCGAACGAATTGATTTAGCAGATTTATTCAATGAACAAGAAGCCAATAAAATCATTGAAGCATTTAAAAGCAGAACATCACACACATTAGGATGTAAAATCTGATTTATGCCTAAAACTTACGCCATTGGCGACATACACGGCTTTAACGAGCAACTTAACATCTTGCTATCCGCCCTAGATATCCAATCTGATGACATCCTTATCTTCTTAGGCGATGTCATCGATAGGGGAGCAGATAGTAAAGGCGTGCTTGATACTATCATGCAATATCAGATGCTTTGTCATGTTATTTTGATAAAGGGCAACCACGAAGAAATGATGCTAGGTGCAGTATACGAACGAGAATATCTCAAATACTGGCTAAAATTTGGCGGTATCGAAACCCTACAATCTTTTGGCGTAACCATTGATTTGCAAGGGCTACTGCAAATTCCTTATGTTTACTACAAACTGTTAAAAACGAGTCTGCCTTATTTCCAAACAGATGATTTTATCTTTACCCATGCCACACCCTTGCCACACCTACCAATGGATAAACAAACCGGTGACAGTTTACGCTGGCGATTTATTCCGCTCGATGGACAAGAAGATCACATCTCAGGCAAAACCATCATTTGCGGACATTCGGCACAAAAAAACGGTAAAGTTTACCATCAAAATGGCTTAATTTGTGTCGATACCTTTGCACATGGCGGTGGTTATCTGACAGCGATTGAAGTTAGTCAAATGAGGATTTATCAAGTCGATTTAAATGGCAATGTGCAACATTTTGATTTAGCCAAACTTTAGCATTTTAGGAAAAATAATGCCTAGTATCATGGAAAAAAACCGTGGCGAACGCTTAATTCTGCTATATCAAAATTTACCCAAAGGCGAGAAGAATGCCAAAACCTTAAGCGAGCTTCTAGCCATTTTTAACCCTATAGGCGAAAAAGCACAGAGCCGAGCCAAACTGCTAGAGCAAGACTTACTTTCCTTGTATTCACTGTTTGGCAGTAACTCAATTTGTCGTATTCCACCATGGGCAGAGGGTTCAGTAGCGGGCAAAACCCCAAAATACTACCTTCACCCCAACTTTACCTTAGACAGCTTTGACAACGAAAACCTATTCTTTTGGGAAATGCTCGATAAATTTACTGCCAACTATTTACCGAAAGATATTCACAACACCCTAACTGCCAAAATCGCCAACGTCAAAAATCATCAAAATCTGCAATATCAAATCAGTCAGCTTGGGCAATGGAAAAACCACCTATTTACGATACCAAGTTTATTGCAAGCGCCTAAATATGACGAGCATATTCTAAAAACTATTCATCAAGCGATCATCGATGGTAAAAGATTAAAAATAAGTTATCTAGCAAAATGGGCAAATGAGCCTGTTACACGGTGGGTTTATCCAAGGGGATTAATATTTATTGATAATATGATTTACCTAACTGCTTTTTACAAAGTAGAGGAAAGTATATCAACCCCTGAAAAAGTGTATTTAGATGCCAACCGAAATTACGCCATCATACGCATCCAATCCGTACAGATTTTAGAAGAACCAATACCAAGTTGGGTGCACGACTTAAGTTTGGAAGAATTAAGTCGAAAGGGCATGCTTGAAACCCATCTAACGCAGCGAGGAAAGCCAATTAAATTAAAGCTTAAAATTAATCATATGGCTGCCCAACATCTGACCGAGCGACCGCTATCAAACGATCAGACTTTAGAAAAAATGGATGAAAAAAACTTGTTACTTACAGCGACCGTGATGAATACCGTAAGGCTAGAGGATTGGCTGATCAGTATGTCGCATATGTCAGAAGTTATTGAGCCTGTTAAGCTTAGAGAAATTATTATTGATAGATTGACGGATGGATTAAATCAATATGATAAATAAAACTCTGAATAGATAGGCATCGATTAAATTTAATCTAGTGCTATATTGATATTGATTAGGAACTAAATTAGAACCAAATTACCGTTAGTCTTTCAAAATTAACATGCTGTTTTATGTCATTCAAGAATAGCAATTATAACTACCCAGTTTATCTGTAAAATCGACTAGTCATAGAAAATGTATACGAAAAACTATCAGAATATTTAACTAACTTACCTTATTATTTTGACAGACACTTTCACCCCAGTGTAACACTTGATTTAACCATAAAAAGGACTTTGACACGATGAACCAGCAAATAAAAAATCAGGATGACCTTAAAAAGTATGAACAAAATTTTCCTTTAAACCTGCCTAGCAGCACCTATCAGATGCTATGTGATAGCGAGGCTCAGTTTGGTGATAAAAAAGCCCTTACCTTTGTGTTAAATGCTACGCAGTATCAAAACAGCACCAGTTATAGCTATCAGGAACTATTGGGATATATACGTCAAACGGCCAATATGCTTTATTCATTGGGTGCGGATAAAGATACGGTCATTGGGATTTTATTGCCAAATTTACCCGAAACCCATTTTTGTATCTGGGGCAGTGAGGCAACGGGTATTATTTTTCCGATTAACCCATTGCTTGAACCTTCTGTGATTGCAGGCTTATTAACTGAAGTTACGCAGCCCTTTAAAAAAGCGCTATCATAACAAAAAAAGCAG